>NZ_JARAWX010000023.1:0-107424 GCF_033793585.1 Streptomyces sp. MI02-7b
GCGCCGCCAACGCGAGACGCCTCCAGCTGGCCGCCGCGCCGCCGCCGCACGCAGCCCCGCACCACGCCGCGCCGCACCACGCGGCCCCCCATCACGCCGCTCCGCCGCACGCCGTCGCGCACCACGCGGCACCGCACGCGGGCCCGTACACCGCGCACCCGGCCGGGCCGCCCGCCGTTCCGCCGACCCAGCCCTTCGGGGCCCCCGCGGGCCCCGGCGGTCCCGCGGGCCCGGTCTGGGGCGACCCCGTGCCGGCCCCCGCGGCGCCGCGCAAGCGCGGCAACGGCGGGCTGATCGCCGCGGTCCTGGTCGCCGCGCTGGTCGCCGGCGGTATCGGCGGCGGTATCGGCTTCTGGGCCGCCGACCGCAACGACGGCAGCGGGTCCACCACGATCTCCGCCGCGGGCAACCCCAAGGACCTCAGCCGGGCCGCCGACTCCGTCGCCGGCATCGCCAGGCAGTCCCTTCCCAGCGTCGTCACCATCGAGGCCAGCGGCAGCCAGGAGAGCGGCACCGGCACCGGCTTCGTGTACGACAAGGAAGGCCACATCCTCACCAACAACCACGTGGTCGCCCCCGCGGCGGACGGCGGCAAGCTCACCGCCACGTTCTCCAACGGCAAGAAGTACGAGGCCGAGGTCGTCGGCCGCGCCCAGGGCTACGACGTCGCCGTCATCAAGCTCAAGGGGGTCAGCCCCGACGAGCTCACCCCGCTCGCGGTCGGTGACTCCGACAAGGTCGCCGTCGGCGACTCCACCATCGCCATCGGCGCCCCCTTCGGCCTTTCCGGCACCGTCACCACCGGCATCGTCAGCGCGCTGCACCGCCCCATCGCCTCCAGCGACGGCGAGGGCTCCAACGCGTCCTACATGAGCGCCATACAGACCGATGCCTCGATCAACCCCGGCAACTCCGGCGGCCCCCTCCTCAACTCCGAGGGCGCCGTCATCGGCATCAACTCCGCGATCCAGTCGACCGGCAGCAACGACGGCACCTCCCAGTCCGGCAGCGTCGGCCTCGGCTTCGCGATCCCGATCGACCAGGCGCGCCGCGTCGCGCAGGACCTGATCAAGACCGGCCAGCCGATCTACCCGGTCATCGGCGTCAGCGTCGACTCCAGCTACAACGGCGAGGGCGCCAAGATCGCCACCGGCCCCAGCGCGGTCACCGCCGGCGGCCCCGCGGAGAAGGCCGGACTGCGCTCCGGCGACATCATCACCAAGTTCGACGACACCGTCGTCGACTCCTCGCCCACCCTCATCGGCGAGATCTGGCAGCACCAGCCGGGCGAGAAGGTCGACGTCACGTACACCCGTGACGGACAGACCCGCACCGCCACCCTGACCCTCGGCGAACGCAAGGGCGACAGCGCCAGCTGACCCGACCCGTTAGGCTGTCCCCGCGCCGCCGCCCCAGGTCCGGGGAGCGGCGCGGGGAGAGTTGCCCGAGCGGCCTAAGGGAACGGTCTTGAAAACCGTCGTGGCAGCGATGTCACCGTGGGTTCAAATCCCACACTCTCCGCAACAGGCCGGCGAAGGCGCTGGACAGAAGGGGTGCCCCAAGACACGGGGGCGCCCCTTCTTCGTGTCGCGAGGGTACCCAGGCTCCCCCACGGTTCCCCGTCAGATCGCGCACGCAAGGCGCACGGCGCCCTTGTGAGGTCAGCCGGCCCCGGTGGCCCGCCAAGCATCCGTGATGCAGCCTTCCTCCATGTCCCACCACTCCTGATCAACGCCGTGTTGAAGGAGCCGCTTGATCTTGGCGAGATTCGCCTCCGGCGGGATGTCGAGGGCGACCATGCGGAACTGCTCGATACCCTCGCCGCCGGCGCCCAGCTTGTGGAAGGCGTTGAGCACACTCTGTCGGGCCGCCGCTGAGCCGCTGTCGCGGAACACGATCAAGCGGATGGTGCAGTTGTCCGAGGGCTGGACCACCCTGCCTGCCCACCTGACTCCCTCGTCGTCCAGGGACGTCTCAACGACGTCGCCGATGGCGACACCCCGGATGAAGAAGGGTGTGTTGACCAGCTCGACCTTCCCGTTACCGCGGTCGATGGCCCAGAGGCTCTCCACCCCGGCCGGGGGCCAGTCGTCCTCGATATCAAGGCGAAAGTGCACCTTCACGTGCTCAGGACCAAGCGCAGTCATGCCGACAGCATGCACGGACGCGGTGACGTCCCAGCAGAGGGGTCCGCAGCTCCCCGTTGTTCCCCGCCCAATCTGGCACGGGTATGGCAGGGAACGCCTTCCATCGACCGGGGAATGGTGCGGGCTCCGCAGATGGGGAGCACGAGGGCGGCTCTGATCGTCTTCCAGAGCTCTGCCGGACGGCTGGTCGCCGACGGCATCCTGCCCTCGGGGTCTGTTGGCACCACTGATGGTGTCTGGCCGGGCTCTGACCCCAGGTCCTGCCGGTCCATGCGCTCCGGGCCGGGGCGCCCGCGGCGGGGGGCGGCTGACGTCAGTGTGCGGGTGCCGCCCCGTCGAAGCCGGACCGGTTCGCGCAGATCTCGTCGTGGTGGGTGCCAGCCCAGTCGATCAGTATGGTGACGGCGTCGAGCAGCGTGGTGCCCAGATCGGTCAGGGCGTACTCCACCCGCTGGGGCACCTCGGGGTAGGCGGTCCGGGTGACGAGACCGTCGCGGCGCAGCTGGCGCAAGGTGTGCGAGGCAGTCAGCGGACGCCAATTCCCTGGACGCACCCACACCTTTCGGAAGGACGATCATGCTCATGTGTGCTGCGACCGTCGGCCGCTTCGGCGGGCCCGACGCAGTGGAGATCACCGAACATCCGACGCCCGTGCCGGGTGCGGATCAAGGTGACGGCGCCCGCCTTGAATCCCGTCGACGCGGCCATGCGGTCCGGTGTCTCGGCGGCGGGGAGCGCATCGGTCTGGGCTTCGACGCCGTCGGCCCTGGCGCCCCCTGGTCGATCGGCGACCGCGTCATCGCCCTGGCCACGGGCCATCACAAGCCGCCCGGCGTGGTCCTGGACGCCGCCGTCCTCGCACCGGCCCCCACGACCCTCGACGACATCCACGCGGCGACGCTCCCCCTCAACGCGACGACCGCAGCCCAGGTGCTGCGCCTTCTCGCCCTGGCTCCGGGCAGAGCCTGCTGGTCACCGGAGCGGCAGGAGGCGTCGGCGTCCACGCCGTGGAACTCGCCCACCGCCAGGGGCTGAAGGTCACCGGGCTCGACGCCGCCGCCTCCGAGGGATTCCTCGTCTCCCGCGGTGCGGACCACTTCCTGGCCCGTGGACAGACCCCCACGGCGGGCGGCTTCGACGGCGTGCTCGACGCGGCACGGCTGGGCCCCGACGCGCTCGCCGCCGTCCGTGACGGCGACGCCTACGCCGGCCTGTGGCCCGGACAGGAACCCGGTCCCGAACGCGGTATCCGCGTCGACGCGTTGAGCGTGCGGGCCGACGGCGCCCTGCTCACCGAACTGTCCCGACTCGCCGACGAGGGAGTGCTGCTGGCCCGCGTCGCCCGGACGTATCCGCTGCACGCCGCGGCCGAAGCCCATGCCCTGCTGGCCGAAGGCGGCCTGCCCGGACGGATCGTGCTCGTGCCGTGAAACCGGGCGACCGGTCACCGCCGAGGGGAGGGCGGCGGCCCGGGACCGGCAGGACATCCCGGGGTGCTAGGTTCTCGAACGCTCTGGCGAAATCTGGTGGGGAGTCCGAATGGTGCGAGGAGCGGTGCGTGCCGTGCTCGGCGGCGCCGGTGCTTTGCTGCTGCTGGGCTGTCAGGCCCAGGCGTCGCCGGGTCCCGCAGCCCGGGCGGACCCCCTGGAGGTGGGGTGCGCGCCGGTCGCGGTGTTCACGTCGGGGGAGGGCGGTTACCACACCTTCCGGATACCGGCGCTGGTCAGGACGGCCGCACCGGGTTCCGGGAGGTCCGTGCTGATCGCCCTCGCGGAAGGCCGTCGCCACTCGGAGGCGGACTACGGCGACGTGGACGTCGTCGAGCGCCGGTCCACGGACGGCGGATGCACCTGGTCGCCGTTGGAGCGGGTCTCCGACGCGGGGACCGACACGGTGGGCAATCCCACGCCGATCGTCGACGGCCGCCGGGGCCGTGTGGTGCTGCTCACCACGCGCAACGCGGGCACGACAGCGGAGCGGCAGATCATGGCCGGCACGGCGGCCCCGCGGGACAGCCGGAGGGTGTACGTCCAGAGCAGCGCGGACGCCGGTGCCACCTGGTCGCGGCCGCGCGAGATCACGGACCAGGTGAAGCTTCCCGGCTGGCGGTGGTATGCCACCGGCCCGGGCCACGGCGTCGCGCTCACGAAGGGGCCGCACGAGGGCCGGCTGGTCGCCGGTGCGGACCACTCGGTCGCGCCCCCGGCCGGCAGCCGCGACACCGGCGTGGAGTGGCGCTACTGCGCCGGGAACTCCCTGCTCAGCGACGACGGCGGCGTCACGTGGCGGATCGGCTACGTCGATTCCGCAGGGGACGACCGGATCAACGTCAACGAGACCGCGGTCGCCCAGCTCCCGGACGGCCGGCTGTACTTCGGGGCCAGGGACCAGAACGGCAAGGCGCCCGGCAACCAGGCGCACGCCTGGAGCTCCGACGGCGGCGCGTCGGTCGAGGCGCCGTTCAGCGGGAGCGCGGGGGTCACCGCGCCCATGGTCGAGGCCTCCCTGCTGCAGACCGACGACGGCCGCGGAACGGGGCCGCTGCTGATGGCCGCGCCGTCGGACGCCCGGGATCGGGTGGGCATGGGAGTGCGGGTCAGCCGCGACGGGGGCGCCACCTGGTCCGCCGCCCGCCGGCTGTCCTCCGCCCCGGCGGCCTACTCCGACCTCGCGCAACTGGACCGGGACCGGGTCGGCCTGCTCTACGAGACCGGGGCCCACTCCCCCTACGAGAGCGTCGTCTTCACCCGGCTGTCCCTGCCGGTGCTCGGCGGCTGACGGTCCCGGTCACGAAGCGCGGCGGGCCGGGTCCGCACGTGGCGGGACCCGGCCCTCGGCGATGGTGAGCGATCACTGACCGGGGATCAGTGGTCGACGTAGACGGTGTCGAATCCGGACAGAGTGTCGAGGTAGGCACCGCTGGGCGTCCGGAACACGGCGCGCCAGGCGCCGTCCCACTGCGCGGTGAACCGCTTGCTGAAGTGCCCGCGGGAGTCGGTGTAGGCGTAGCCCATGGGGGCGAGCCTGCTGCTTCCGTACACCCGGAAGTAGATGCCGACCTTCTGGTTGGCGAAGGCGGCCCACTTGCTGCCGGACTGCCGCTGGAGGTTGCCGCTGACCGTGATCGGCCGGCCGGCGACCACCGGCTCCGGGGCCGCGTTGAACGTGGTGATGCGGGTGGCGGTGCGCACCAGGTGCTTCACCGGGCTGGTGGCTGCGGTGAAGATAGTGTCCCCCGCGTAGTGGACACGCCAGTAGCCGCGCGGGGTGGCGTGGACCTTGCGGTAGGTGAAGTTCCCGTTGATCGGGGCGTAGAAGGCGCCGGCGTTCGTCCAGGTCCGGTTGTCGGCGGAGTACTGGACCGCCAGCTTCGGCCCCTGGCCGCCACTCAGGGTCTTGGCGGTGCCCTTCAGGGTGAGGAGCCCGTCGGCTCCGATCGAGGCGCCGGTGAGGCCGATCGTCACCCTGTCGTGAACGTCGACGGTGTACCTGGCCGTGCTGCTGTTGAGGTACCACCCGATCGGGGCAGGGGCGTTGTAGCCGGCGACCTGCACCGATCCTCCGCGCACGTCGGTCGGAGGACTGACCTTGATCGAGAAGTGCCCCTTGGCGTCGGTGTGTGCGGTGAGCCGGGAATCGTGGACCGTGGTGTTCACGGGGACGTCGGCCAGCGGCTTCCAGGCCCGCTCGGTGAAGTCGAAGTAGTCGGCCCGTCCTGACACCGCCACGGACTTGCCCTGCACCTCCGAGAGTGCGCTCTCGTCCATCGTTATCCGGGTGTTGCTCACCACGGCGTCCGCGTTGTGCAGCTGCTCGCAGTCGGTGAAGCCCACCCCGTCCTCATAGATGCAGGGCTGGACGGTGGTGTACCACTGGCCGCTCGGGGGGATGGTGATGCGGTAGGTGCCGTCCTCGGCGACGATGGTCCCGGCGTCACCGATGGAGCCGGAATTCGTTCTGGCGAAGATGCGCTTCCCGGCGAGGGGCTCGACCAGGGTGCCGTCGGGATGGATCCGGGTCACCTTGCCGGACACGGTGACCGACTGGTGGCGCCAGTCGCGGGGGTTCGGTTCGATCACCTTGTCGTCGAACCAGACATGGTCGGTGTAGGGGAAGGCGGTGGTCTCCGTCGTGTGGTTGCCCTGGGCGTCGACTGCGTCCGTCCTGAAGAAGTACATCGGGGCGGAGGCCAGGCCGCTGGGCGTCCCCAGCCACAGGACATTGCCCCGCGCATCCGTGCCCACCTGGTGGAACGCCTCGGCCGGGATGGTTCCCACGGCTGTGCCGTCCTGCAGGGTGATGGTCGCGGTGAGCGACTGGACGGGCGTGGACGGGGCCACGGCCACCTCGAGGGCGATCGCGTCGTTCGCGTCGTGCGTGCTGGTGGTGTAGGCGATGGTCGGCCCGGCAGCCGGGCTCTGCGCGCTCGCGGCGGCGGGCACCATGCTCAGCATTGCCGCGGCGGTGGCGGTGGATGCTGCCAGCAGGGCACGCCTGCTTCTGGAAGATGCATTCACGTGGGGTGAGACACGCGGGGGTGTGGCTCCGTTGTGCTGGTGCATGCTGGCGGTTCGGTGGCGTGTACAGCACATCTCGGTGAACAGGCCCGCACGGCGCGCCGGTCCGGGGACGAGTCGGCCGTGGATGCCCGTACCGGGCACGTCGGCCCGCGGTGAGGGGCGCCGGCGCCTGCGGCGGTGCGGTCCCTGACGGGAGCGAACGGTTCCGTCCCGTCCTTTCGGCGGCGACGCCGCCTGGGCCGGATCCGGTCAGGACGGGCGGGACGGCAGGGGCTGCTCCGTCCAGATGGTCTTGCCCTCCGCGTCGTAGCGGGTGCCCCAGACCTGGGCCAGCTGCGCGGTGATGAACAGGCCGCGGCCGCCCTCGTCGACGGTGCGGGCGTGGCGGAGGCGCGGGGCGGCGGGGCCGGCGTCGCGGACCTCGCAGGTGAGGGTGCGGTCGTTGATGAGGCGCAGCGCGAGCGGCGGGGCGCCGTGGCGGATGGCGTTGGTGACGAGCTCGCTGACGATCAGTTCGGTACTGAAGACGGTGTCCCCCTCGATCCCCCAGGCCGCGAGCTGTTCGCCGGCGAGGTGGCGCGCGGCGGCGACCGCGGCGGGGTCGGCCTGGAGCTCCCAGGAGGCCACCCGGTCGGCGGGGAAGGGCCGGGTGCGGGCGAGGAGGAGGGCACCGGCCCGCCCGGCCAGGTCCACGGGGAGGGAGTAGAGGACGTCGTCGCAGAGGTCCGCGAGGGGCCGCTCGCCGTCCGCGCGGGGGCCGGCGGTCCCGGCGGGTCCGCAGATCAGCCCGGGGCATCCCGCGAGGTGGGCCGCGACGACGGGCGAGCTGGACAGGGCCAGGACGCTGCCCTCCTCCAGCGCCACGTCGCCCGCGGTGAACGGCGAGCCGCTGGTGACGCCCAGCGGCGGGCCGACCGGGATGTCGGGGATCTCCACGGTGCCGTCGGGCCGTGCGACGACCGGGGCGAGGTGACCGGCGCGGGCGACGGTGCACATCCGGGTCAGCGGGTCGTAGACGGCGTACACGCAGGCGGCGCTCAGCGCCTCGCGGTGCAGGGGGTCGCCGGACGGCAGGGACGCGCGCTCGGCGGCCAGCAGAGTGGCCGTGTCGTTGAGACGGGCGAGGAGTTCGTCGGGCGGCAGGTCGAAGGCGGCCAGCGACCTGATGACGGTGCGCAGTTGGCCCATCGTGGCGGTGGCGTGGATGCCGTGCCCGGCGACGTTGCCGATGACCAGGGCGGTGCGCGCGGCGGACAGCGAGATGGTGTCGTACCAGGAGCCCGCGCCGTTCGTGGCGGTCGGAACGTACGCCGTCTCCAGGGCGGTGTGCGTGGCGGGCCGGTGCGGCATCAGATGGCGCTGGACGGTGGAGGCGATGGTGTGCTCGCGGGTGAAGCGCCGCGCGTTGTCGATGCACAGGGCGGTGTGGTCGGCCAGTTGGAGGGCGAGTTCGATGTCGTCCTCGTCGTACGGCTCGACGTCCTGTTCGCGGTAGAGGCTGACGAGGCCGAGGACCCTGCCGTGCAGTGCCAGCGGGACGACCATGAGCGAGCACGCCCCGCCCGCGAGGACGGCTTCGGCACGGGCGGGGTCGGTGGTCAGCCACGGGGGCTCGGAGTCCAGGGTGATCACCCGGGGCCGCAGGTCGGCCAGGGCCCGGGTGAACGGCGTCGGCCCGGGCAGGGTGAGCACGGCGCCCACCGGATGCGCCTGCACCTGGTCGGGCCCGCGGCTGTTGCGGTAGGCGGCCCGCAGCAGGGGCACGCCCGTGGGGAACGGGGAGAGCGGGGGATCGTCGCCGCGGAGCACGGCGTCCACCAGCTCCACGACGGCCACCTCGGCGTACTCCGGGACGAGGGTGCCGACCAGCTCGTCGCAGGTCACCACGGAGTCCATGGTGCGGCCCACCCGTTCGCGCACCGCGTCCAGGACCCGCAGCCGTTCGATCGCCCGTTCCCGGCGGGTGACGTCGACGACCGACACGGCGAGTCCCAGCACCTGGCCGCCCGGGTTGGCCAGCCGGAACACCGACATCGCGTAGTACCCGGGCGACGCCGTGCCGCCCTTGCGGCGGGCCCGCACCAGGCGCTCGCGCAGCGGCGTGCCGGTCTCCAGCACCTCGCGGACCGCGGCCTCGTGCCGTTCCGCGTCGATGATGTCGTAGGAGTCGGCGAACCGGTGGCCGATCAGGGACGTGGGCGGCACGCCCCGCATGGCGGTGGTCGCCGTGTTGACCCGCACCACGCGCAGGTCGGTGTCGAGCAGGTGCAGCCCCACCGGCGACTGGGTGAAGAGGGCGTTGACCATCGCCTCCTCCGCCTCGCCCATCGGCGGGGCCGGGTCGCCGGGTGCCACGTGGTCGTCCTTCCCGCCGGAGCCGGGCACTACTTGCCCCGCGACTCGCCCCGGCTCCGGCCTGAGGGGCGGACGATGTCGAGGACGGCCATCATGCCCATGTCCTCATGGTTCAGGATGTGGCAGTGCAGGACGGTTCGCCCGGTGAAGTCCTGGAAGGCGATGCGTACCACGACGCTGCCGCGGGCGGGCACGTTGACCGTGTCGAACCAGCGGCGTGACGGCGGGTGGGGCCTGCCGTTGGTGCTCATCAGCTGGAACTGGTTGGTGTGGACGTGGAACGAGTGCTCCTCGTCGCTGTCGTTGCGGACCGTCCACTCCTCGACGGTGCCGAGCACGGAGGTGAAGTCGTTGCGCCTCGGGTCGTAGGTCCGCCCGTTGATGTAGAAGACGGTGCCCGCCGTGTTCTCGGTGAAGACCACGGTCTTGCGGGCTGCGATCGTGGTGTGGGACAGGTCCTCGTTCGGGGCGAAGGCGCTCGGGAGCGCGGCCGGCCTGACAGGGGTGCCGGCGGTGACGAGGGTGGCCAGATCGGCGCGCGGGAACCGGTTCCCGGCCTTGCCGGTGTCGTACGCCAGGGTCTCCAGGCGGGTGGTGCCGGGAGAACCGCCCCGGACCAGGACGTCGTAGCGCGCGCCGGCGGCGATGACCAGGGTGTCCGCGGCCCAGACCCGCCGGACGGGGTGGCCGTCCTGGGCGATCACGTGGAAGCGGTGCCCGGGCAGGTGCAGCTTGTAGTAGATGTTGGCGCCGATGTTGGCCAGGCGCCACAGGTGGGTCTCGCCGGGCCGGATGCCGATGACGGGGTTCTCCTGGCCGTTGACCGTGCGGTTGGTGACGGCTCCGATGCTCAGCGGGTGGGTCTTGATCGCGTCGCCCTCGACCTGGAAGTCCTTGAGCGCGATCGTGTGCTCGGTGATGCCGCGCAGGGACGGCGGCAGGTACTGCCGCAGGCCTTCGACGACGATGACGCCCGACTCGCCGCCGGCGACCTGGGCGGCGGACATCATGTCGGCGTGCGAGTGGTACCAGTAGGTGCCGGTGGGATGGTTCCGCGGCAGCCGGTACACGTAGTGGTACGAGCGGTTGTCCTTGATGGCGAGGAAGATGTCGTCCGACGGACTGCGCGGTGAGACGTGGAGCCCGTGGACGTGCAGGTTGGTGTCCTCGTCGATCCGGTTGATCATGGTGAGGTCGATGCGGTCGCCGGGCCGCACCCGCAGCGTCGGAGGCATGTACATGCCGTTGTATGTGGTCGCCCACAGCCGGCGGTCGCCGACCCGGACCTTGCGCCGCTCCACGATGACGGTGGCCCTGAGGAGTCCGTCGTGGCTCACCAGTTCGGGCGGGTCCTGCAGGCGCGGGCCCGCGACGGCCGGGGAGGCGGGACCACCCTGCGGGCCGGTTCCGGACAGGCCGTGGCCGCACCCGGCGAGCCAGGCGAGGGCGAGTGCCAGGCCGGTGGCGAGCCGGGCCGCGGCGGATCGGGACCGAGTCACATCTCTCCCTGGGGAAGCCGTGCGGCGCAGCGGGCCCACGCGCGGATCGTCAGACGGAGCCTAAGGAGGGCCGCCTGCGGCTCCCCGGCGCGCCACGCCCCCCGGCGCGCCATCCGCCCCAACGGCAGCACTCCCGGCCCTCGCGGAAGCCGCCGCCCCGGGGCCGGCCGCCGGGGCCGGCCGCAGGTTGGCCGAAAGTCGTGGATGAACGTTTCGTCACCTGCCGGGTCCGGGCAGTACGCCCTCTCATGGGGCCGATGCAGTGAATGAGGATGACCTTGGAGGTTTGTCGATAGATCGTCACGCTTGCGAGCGAAATGGACCGGAGGGCCTGGTTGGCGGCTCGGGCGCTGGGCAACTCTGGTTGCGGCGACGTCGCACAGCCGGCGGAGCGGTCGGCCAACCGCCCCGCACACCCCACATCCAGTCCTCTGGAGGGAAAAGACATGGCAAGCACCCGTACCGCCCGAGTCCTGGCCGCGATGGCCTCGCTGCCGCTGGCCGCGGCACTGTTCGCCGGGACGGCAGTGGCCGACAACGGCGCCCTGTCGGGCGGCGGTTCCAACGCGACCGTGGTGAGCAACAGCGGTGGCAGCGTGGGGCGTGACAACTTCGGGAGCGTGACCACGACGCAGCAGGCCGCCACCGGGGCGGGCGCGTCCAACCAGAACAACAACGCGAGCGTGGTCGGCTCGGCGTTCACCGAGATCCACCAGTCGAACGTGAACATCCACTTCGGTCCGCTGTGGTGACCGGGGCCCCTGGGGCTCGCTGACAAGGGGCGACTGCGCGACGGCAACCTCACTGCCGTCGCGCAGTCGCGTTCGGGTGTCCACAGGTTGTGGACAACGCGGCGGCCGCGAGACGCGCCGCGGCTCCGACGCCGGGGACACCGTACCGGCCGGAGCGGGGCCCGGAGCGGGGTGGACACCACGACAGGGCCTAGCGGTGAACCCTGGCGGCGGCCAGTCCGTCAGCTGCGCCCGCACGGTGTGCACGGCGACGCCGCACGACTGCGCGGACCGCGGGGCAGTCGTGGCGGCCAGCCCCTCGGTGCGGTGAATGTCCCGGTCAGGGCAGGTGCGAGGGAGCCGGCCGGGAGGATGCCGCCCGGTGCGGCGGACCGGTCGGGCGGCCCTGCGGCCGTCCCGGAGATCACGGCGCCCGCGTTGCTGCGTACGGCTGACTCCCGGGCGTGGCGCACCGTCCCGCGGGGTGCCGCGCCCTTTCACTCGACCCATGCACGAACACAAGCCGATCATCCGATATGTGACGATCGTGGGGCTGGTGCTCGCCTGTCTGCTGACCGGACCGGTCTCCGCGGAGGGCGCCGTCCCCCGGCTCGCCGCTTCCCGCCCCGCCTCGCTCACGCCCGCCGCGGCGTCGGCACTGGCACCGGGCGGCGACACGGATCCCGGCGACGCACTGAGCGGGTACGACCTCGGCCCGGATCTGTCCGGACTGCTCATGCCGTACGACGCCTACGGCGGCGAGGAGGCCGAGGGAGCCGCGCCCGAGCGGCGGAACTTCAAGGGCTACGGCTTCGACACCTGCCGCGCCCCCTCCCTGGCCACGATGCGTGCCTGGCTGAAGTCGAAGTACCGCGCCATCGGCGTGTACTTCGGCGGCCGCGCCCGCGCCTGCAGCCAGCGCAACCTCAACCGCAACTGGGTCCGTTCCGTGCACCGGATGGGCTGGCGCATCATGCCGATCTACGTCGGTTCGCAGTCGCCCTGCGTGCGGGGCAAGCACCTGCGCAACTACCGGATCGACCCGGACGACCCCGAGGGCCAGGGCGACAGCGAGGGCTGGGACGCCGTGCGCGCCGCCTCCGACCTCGGCTTCGAACCCGGCAGCGCGCTGTACCTCGACATGGAGGCGTACCGCGCGGGCAAGGCCCGCTGCGCCGACCAGACCCTGGACTTCATCCGGGCCTGGGACCGCCAGGTCAGCGACAACGGCTACCTGCCCGGCCTGTACAGCAGTTCGGAGTCCGGCATCCGGCACATCGAGCGGGCCCGCCGGCAGGGCGTCGACGACCTGCCCGAAGCCGTGTGGTTCGCCCGCTGGAAGGGCAAGCCGGCCCTCCGCAGCGAACCGGTGCTGCGCCCCGACGCCTGGGACGGCAACCGCATCCACCAGTACTCGGGAGCCGTCCGCGAGAAGCACGGCGGCAAGCGGCTGGCGATCGACCGCAACCGCCTGGACGGTCCCGTGGCCGTCGTCAGATGACGCGCCGCACGGGACGCCGCGGCTGACGTGCCGCGGAGGACGCGCCATGCCGCCCCTGCGGGGTGACCCCGTAGGGGCGGCGGCGCCGTTCTCCGTCCTCCGGAGGTGGGGCGGACCCCCCTCGTACGACTTCAGGGTGATCCCGCTCCGGCACCTGCGGCGGATCCGCGGGACCGGGCCGCGCTCCTAGCGTGGAGTCATGACCACGCCCGTGTGCACCAGCGCCTCGCAGGCACAGTTCACCCGCTACGTGCGGGCCAGGGGCCCGGCCCTGCTGCGGACCGCGCGCTCGCTCACCGCCAACCCGAGCGACGCCGAGGACCTGCTGCAGACCGCCCTGACCAAGACGTACCTGGCGTGGGACCGGATCGACGACCACCGCGCGGTCGACGGCTACGTCCGCCGCACCCTGGTCAACACCCGTACCTCGCAGTGGCGCAAGCGCCGCGTCGAGGAGTACGCCACCGACGACCTGCCCGAGCCGTACGGCCCGGCGGCGCTGCCCGGCCACGACGAGGCCGAGCAGCAGGCCCAGCGCGACGCCATGCTGCGCGCGATATCCCGCCTCCCGGCACGCCAGCGGGTCATGGTCGTGCTGCGGTACTACGAGGACATGAGCGAGGTCCAGACCGCCGAGGCACTCGGCGTCTCGGTCGGCACCGTCAAGAGCGCCGTCTCCCGCGCCCTGGGCAAATTGCGGCAGGACCCCGAATTGCTCCCGGGGTAGTGACATACCGCGCGGTATGACACCAGAATCGCAGCACCCACCTACCCTCGCGTAGCCGCTTCGATGAGGAGGCGCCCGGTGCTGAGCACAATGCAGGACGTGCCCTTGCTGGTCTCACGGATCCTGACCCACGGCACGACCGTGCACGGCAGGTCGCGGGTCACCACCTGGACCGGCGAAGGCGAGCCGCACCGCCGCTCGTTCGCCGAGATCGGGGCCCGCGCCGCCCGCCTGGCCGGGGCGCTGCGCGACGAGCTCGGGGTGGGCCGTGACGAGCGGGTCGCCACCCTCATGTGGAACAACGCCGAGCACGTCGAGGCCTACCTCGCCATCCCCTCCATGGGCGCGATCCTGCACACGCTCAACCTGCGGCTGCCCGCCGACCAGTTGGTCTTCATCGCCAACCACGCCGCCGACCGCGTCATCCTCGTCAACGGCACGCTGATCCCGCTGCTCGCCCCGCTGCTCCCGGCGATGGAGTCGGTCGAGCACGTCGTGGTGGTCGGTCCCGGCGACACCGCTCCGCTGGAGGGCTGCCGCCCCGCCCTGCACGCGTACGAGTCCCTCCTCGAGGGCCGTCCCGACACCTACGACTGGCCCGAGCTGGACGAGCGTTCGGCCGCGGCCATGTGCTACACCTCCGGGACCACCGGCGACCCCAAGGGCGTCCTGTTCTCGCACCGCTCGATCTACCTGCACTCCATGCAGGTCAACATGACCGAGTCGATGGGCCTGACCGACCGTGACACCACCCTGGTCGTCGTCCCGCAGTTCCACGTCAACGCCTGGGGCCTGCCGCACGCCACCTTCATGACCGGCATCAACATGCTGATGCCCGACCGCTTCCTGCAGCCCGGCCCGCTCGCCGAGATGATCGCCACCGAGCGCCCCACCCACGCCGCCGCCGTACCGACCATCTGGCAGGGCCTGCTGGCCGAACTCGCCGTCAACCCGCGGGACATCAGCAGCATGCGGCAGGTCACCATCGGCGGCTCCGCCTGCCCGCCCTCCCTGATGGAGGCGTACGACAAGCTGGGCGTCCGGCTCCGCCACGCCTGGGGCATGACCGAGACCTCGCCGCTGGGCACCATGGCCCACCCGCCGGCCGGCCTCACCGCAGAGGAGGAGTGGCCGTACCGCATCACCCAGGGCCGCTTCCCCGCCTCCGTCGAGGCCCGCCTGGTCGGCCCCGCCGGGGAGGTCCTGCCCTGGGACGGGGAGTCCGCGGGCGAGCTGGAGGTGCGCGGGCCGTGGGTCGCCGCGGCGTACTACGGCGGCGCCGGCGCCGAACCGCTGCGCCCCGAGGACAAGTTCAGCGAGGACGGGTGGCTGCGCACCGGCGACGTCGGCACGATCACGTACGACGGCTATCTGACCCTCACCGACCGCGCCAAGGACGTCATCAAGTCCGGCGGCGAGTGGATCTCCTCCGTCGAGCTGGAGAACGTGCTCATGGCGCACCCGGCCGTCGCGGAGGCGGCCGTCGTCGCGGTGCCCGACGACCGGTGGGGCGAGCGCCCGCTGGCCACCGTCGTGCTCAAGGACGGCTTCCAGATCGGCTACGAGGAACTGCGCGCGTTCCTCGGCGAGCACATCGCGCGCTGGCAGCTGCCGGAGCGGTGGGCGGTCATCTCGGCCGTGCCGAAGACCTCGGTCGGCAAGTTCGACAAGAAGGTGCTGCGCAAGCAGTACGCGGCCGGCGAGCTGGACGTCACCCGGCTCGGCTGACAGTCCGTATCCCAGGAGGCCCCCGGTCGCGTGCCGGGGGCCTTGCGGTGCGCGGACGCACGAGGCCCCCGGTCCCGCGTCAGGAACCGATCTTGCCGAGCAGGTCGACGATGCGGGACTGCACGTCCGTGCTCGTGGAGCGCTCCGCGAGGAAGAGCACCGTCTCGCCGGACGCCAGGCGCGGCAGCTCCGCCGGGTCGATGTCCACGGCGGTGTAGACGACCAGCGGGGTGCGCTCCATCCGGCCGTTGGCGTGCAGCCAGTCGACGATGCCCTGCCGCCGGCGGCGCACCAGCATGAGGTCCATGACCACCAGGTTCGGGTGGAACTGCGCCGCCACGTTCATCGCGTCGGCCTCCGAGGAGGCGTGCGCCACCTGCATCCCGCGCCGCTCCAGCGTGCCGGTGAAGGCCTGGGCGATCGGCAGGTGCTCCTCTATCAGCAGCACGCGTGGCGGGTGCTGGTCGCTGTCGCGCGGGGCGAGCGCTTTCAGCAGCACGGCGGGGTCCGCGCCGTACGCCGCCTCCCGGGTCGCCTGGCCCAGCCCCGCCGTGACCAGCACCGGCACCTCCGCCTGCGCGGCGGCCTGGCGCAGCGACTGGAGCGCGGTCCGGGTGATGGGCCCGGTGAGCGGGTCCACGAACAGTGCCGCGGGCGGCTCGGCGACCTGGGCGTCGACCTCCTCGCGGGAGCGCACGATGACCGGGCGGTAGCCGCGGTCGGTCAGCGCCTGCCGGGTGGAGACGTCGGGCTCCGGCCACACCAGCAGGCGGCGCGGCTCGTCGAAGGCGGCCTCCGGCTCGCGAGGCGACTCGTCGGTCACGTCGACCGCGCCGTTCGGGCCGTCGAGCGGCTCGGGGCCCTCGGTGTCCTCGGTCGGGGCGCCTATGGCGTACGCGCGGCCGGGGGTGTCGGCACCCCTCGGGGGGTTCTGGGGGGCGCTCTGGCCGTTCGGGGACGGCGCGGGTGCCGGGGCCGGGGCGGCGGGGGTGGCCGGGCGGGCCTCGGACTCACCGGGATTGGCCAGCTTCCGGCGGCGGCCGGTCGGCGTCACCGGGTGGGCGGTCTGCTCGCTGATCTGCTGGGCGAAGGGCACGCCCTGACCGAGGGTGCGCACGCTGATGGCGCGGCCCTGGGTCGTCGACGCCTGGGGGTGCGCCGGCGGCGGGGACGGCTGCACGGGGGCGGGGACGGGGGCCGGCGGTTCCGGCTGCGGGGCCGGGGGCTCGGGACTGCGCTGCGTCTGCTCCGGGATCACCGGCGCGGCGGGGGCGGGCGGCGGCTCCGGCGTGGGCAGCACGACCGGTGCGGGCGCCGGGGTGGGGGCGGGCAGCCGGCGCGGGTCGACGATCGCCGACGGGCGCGGAGTGCTCTCGATGACGCCGCGCGACCGGGGCGCGGAGCCCACGGCCTCCGGCCACTCGGGGGCGGCGGTTCCGTGCCCGGGGCCGCTGCCGTTCGGCCCCGGGGCGTTCCGGCCGTTCGGGGACGGCGCCGGCGGGAGGGCGGGCAGCAGATCCGCCTGCGGCTCCTGCGGGGCGGATGCCGCCGCGCGGCGGGCCCGGCGGCCCGTGGGCTGCTCGGCGCCCTGCTGCTGGACCTGCTGCGGTGGGGCCGGCGCGGGGGGCTGTGGCGCGGGTGCCGGGACGGGGATCTGCGGGGGCGGGGCCGGGACGGGGATCGCGACGGGGCGGACTTCCTGTGCCGGCAGTGCCGGTGGCCCAGGTTGCACCGGCTGTGCCGGTTGCTGTTGCGCCGCATCGGGACGCCGCAGCGCCCGGCGGCGGCCGGTCGGGGTCGCGGAGTCCGTGGTGGGCGCCGCGGGCAGCGCCAGCGCGGAACCGCCGGCGGGCAGTGCGGGCGCCGCGATGCCGTCGCCCGGCCGGGGCGGCGCCAGGGCCGGGGGAGCCGGCGCCGGGACCGCGGGGGCCGCGGGCGCCGTACCGCGCACCGGCTCGGACGGCACCGGCATCACAGTCGTCTCGGACTCCCGCCGGGGCTCCTTCGCCGCCGTCTTGCCGCCGGCCGTGCCCACCGGCACCTCGACCACGTACGCGCTGCCCTGCCCGGGCACGTCGTGCGTCTGGAGCACCCCGCCGTGGCGCTCGACGATGCCGCGCGCGATCGGCAGGTGCACCGGGTTGGCGCCGGCGTGCGGCCCGCGCACCTCGATGCGCACGGAGTCGCCGCGCTGCGCCGCCGCGACCACGATCGTCGAGTCGCCGCTGTTCGCCACGACCGGGACGTTGCCGGCCGCGTCCACGCCCGCCACGTCCGCGATCAGGTGGGACAGCGCCTGCGCCATGCGCTCGGGGTCCACCGTCGCCTCGATCGGCGGGGAGTGCACCGCGTACTGGGCCCGGCCGGGCCCGATCAGCTCGATGGCCGCCTCGACGCCGGACGCGACGACCTTGTCCATGGACGTGGTCTCGCGCTGCAGCTTCTCCTCGCCGCGGTCCAGCCGCTGGAAGGTCAGCACGCTGTCGATCAGCGTGGTGATCCGCGCGTAGCCCGCCGTGAGGTGGTGCAGGATCTGGTTGGCCTCCGGCCACAGCTGTCCGGCCGGGTCGTTGGCCAGCCCGGCGAGCTCGCCGCGCAGTTCGTCCAGCGGGCCGCGCAGCGTGTCGCCGAGCAGCGACCGCAGCTGCTCGTTGCGGGCCGCGACCGCGTCGAAGCGCGAGCGGTCGGTGAAGGTCATCACCGCGCCGACGAGCTGGTCGCCCTCCCGCACCGGCGCCGTGATCAGGTCCACCGGCACCGAGCGCCCGTCCTTGCGCCACAGCACCTGGCCGCGGGCGCGGTGCTTCAGCCCGGAGCGCAGAGTGCCGGCGAGCGGGGTCTCCTCGTACGGCAGCGGGGTGCCGTCCGGGCGGGAGTGGTGGACCAGCGGGTGCATCTCCTGGCCGCCGAGGTCGGTGGCACGGAACCCGAGGATCTGCGCGGCCGCGGGATTGACCAGGACGATCTTGCCGTCGGTGTCGACGCCGATGACGCCCTCGCTGGCCGCGCGCAGGATCATCTCGGTCTGGCGCTGCTGGCGGGCGAGTTCGGTCTCGGTGTCGAGGGTGCCGGTCAGGTCGCGGACGACCAGCATCAGCAGCTCGTCACCGGTGTAGCTGTAGGTCTCGGCGAACGGTGTGCGGGCGTCGTCGAGGTTGGCGCTCGTAACCTCCACCGGAATTTCACTGCCGTCGGTCCGCCGGGCGATCATGCGGGTGGGTTTCGTCCGGCCCACGTCGTCGTCGGGGCGGCGCATGGAGCCGGGGATGCGACGGGCGTCGAACGACGGCAGCAGGTCCAGCAGACCGCGGCCCACGAGCGCCGTTCCGGGGGACTCGAAGGTCTCCAGGGCGATGGAATTCGCGTTGACGACCGTGCCGTTGGCATTGACCAGCAGCAACGCGTCCGGGAGCGCGTCGAGTATTGCCGCGAGGCGAGCAGCGCCTCGGGATGGCCTGCTGCTCACGAGACGCGTCCTCCCTGGAAACCGCACTTGCCGCCGCGCCACCACCCACCAAGGGGCTTCTACCGGTGGCGGCCCATCTTGCCGCCGACCGGAGGGCATGTCACTAGAGCGAGTGTACGGGCAGCCGTTGGACGGGAGGCTCGGGATGCCCATGTCCCGTACGTGTGGGTATCGTTCACCGCCGGGCGGCGCGGATGTGGCATCGGTCACGCCCGCGGGTCGCGACGCGGAGGTTCGGTGAAGGCCCCGTCGGGGGCCGCGCCGGGCGTCGCGGGGAGCACCGGGGCCATCCGCCGCCACCGGTCGGCCTCGCAGCCGTTCGTGCGGTCGTAGCGGTCGTCCACCGGCCTGCCGTCCCAGGTGCCGCGCACCCGAGCACGCTGCGGGCCGCTGTAGATCATCGGGCACAGCGTGCCCTTCGGGGCCGGCCCCACCGGGCCGCCCAGCCGCCGCAGCCGGTCGCAGGCCTCCCGCGCGTCGGGGTGCGTCCCCCTTCCGCCGCCCGGGCCGCATCGGAGGTCGTACGAGGACAGGCCGCCGTTCCCGTCGTCCACGATCACCGTCAGCCGGTCCCCGGCCCGGTCCGGCGGGCAGGCGACGGCAGGTGCGGCGGCGGTCAGCGACAGGCCGAGCGCGAGCGCGGCGGTCAAGGGCATCCGAGCCATTCGCATGCCTCGTCCCTACCTCCCCGCACCCGCCGCGGCCCGGCAACTCACCCGATCGTGGGCGCGCCGCCGCGACGCCCGCCGCAACGCCTTTGCCCTGCCCATGGGCGGCCTAGTAATCTGGTCAGCGATTGGTCCCAGCCCAGTGGGCTGTGTCATCATCTGCGTGCACCCGCTCGCGCGGGACACCTGGAGGCGTCGCCTAGTCCGGTCTATGGCGCCGCACTGCTAATGCGGTTTGGGCTTTACCGTCCATCGAGGGTTCAAATCCCTCCGCCTCCGCTCTCCGGAAGCCCCGGCCACTCGGCCGGGGCTTCTGCCGTTCCGGGGCGGACTCATGACCCCTCCGCTGGCGCGTTTTCGCAGGTCACGCGGGGTGCGGCTAATGGATTTCACCTCACGGCGCAGGTCATGTAATGTTGTTCCCGCAACGCCGACCGGCAAGAAAACGCCGGGAAGCACAAGCACTCGTAGCTCAACGGATAGAGCATCTGACTACGGATCAGAAGGTTGCAGGTTCGAATCCTGCCGAGTGCACACAGCTCAGAAGGCCCCCGGGATCATCCCGGGGGCCTTCTGACATCAACGGCTGACATCAACGCGGTTCGACCGTCGTCTCAGCCGGCCGCGATACTCACCGCGTCGCCGTCGTCACCTTCCCCCTCGTCGTCCAGTCCGAGGGCATCGTCCATGCGGTCGGCCGCGGCCCGCAGGGTCGTCCGCATGACGTGCGCGTAGGTGTCGAGCGTCATGGTGATCGTGCTGTGCCCCAGCGTCTCCATGATGGTCCGGGCGTCGACCCCCTGAGTCAGCAGCAGCGACGCGCGCGTGTGCCGGAGGTCGTGCACCCGGACCCTGCGGATCTGTTCGGTGGCCGCACCCGACCGGGTGCGGTCTCGGTGGGGCGCAGGAACGTCCAGGCGACCGCCCCGGCCCATGGTCGGGGCGGTCGCGCGTCTCCGTCGCTCCGAATGTGATGAACTGTCACAATGCATCCTATTTTGTCATCCCGGTCGAGGGGATTGCTGTGACTGTCTGTCAAGCCGTGAGGGGGGTGGGCGCGCAGGAGATCCTCCCGTCGTCGGCGCCGCCTGATCCTCGAGTGCGTCGCTCGTGGTGGGGTGGGTTGCTGCGGGCGCTGGTGGCGGGTCTCGTGCTAGTGACCGGCCTGGCCATGCCCATGGCGGCCCCGCAGCCCGCCCAGGCCGTGCCGCCCGGCACCTACGCTTACGTCGCCAACTTCAACGCCAACACGGTGTCGGTGATCAACACCGCGACGAACACGGTGGCGGTCACGGTTCCCGTCGGCGCTGCGCCGTGGGGAGTGGCGGTGTCGCCGGACGGCACCCGCGCCTACGTCACCAACCGCGCCGATGGCACGGTGTCCGTGATCAACACCGCGACCGACACGGTCGTCGCCACCGTCCCCGTCGGCCTTGAGCCCCTAGGGGTGGCGGTGTCGCCGGACGGTACCCGTGCCTACGTCACCAACTTCAGCGCCGACACGGTGTCCGTGATCAAGACGAACACGAACACGGTCGTCGCCACCGTCCCCGTCGGCGATGCTCCCATCGGGGTGGCGGTGTCGCCGGACGGTACCCGCGCCTACGTCACCAACGCCAACGCCGACACGGTGTCCGTGATCAAAACGGCGACGAACACGGTCGTCGCCACCGTCCCCGTCGGCGCCTTCCCGTTCGGGGTGGCGGTGTCGCCGAACGGCACCCGCGCCTACATCACCAATTTGAACGACGACACGGCGTCCGTGATCAACACGAACACCAACACGATCGTGGCCACCGTCCCCGTCGGCGATGCGCCCCAGGGGGTGGCGGTGTCGCCGGACGGCGCCCGCGCCTACGTCATCAACGCCGACGCCGACACGGTGTCCGTGATCAAAACGGCGACGAACACGGTCGTGGCCACCATCCCCGTCGGCGATGCGCCTCGAGAGGTGGCGGTGTCGCCGGACGGCACCCGCGCCTACGTCACCAACGCCAACGCCGACACGGTGTCCGTGATCAACACCGCCACCAACACCGTCGTGGCCACCATCCCCGTCGACGACCTCCCGTTCGGGGTGGCGATCGGGGTTGTGACCTGCCCAGGCCCCGGCAAGCCGGGTCACGGGAAGCCAGACCACGGCAAGCCGGGTCACGGAAAGCCAGGCCACGACCGGCCAACCACGGCCACCGTCCCGGCCCCCTGTAACCGCACACCGGCATGACGAACGCCCCGGCGCCGACCGCCCACCCTCGGACCGCCGACGCCGGGGCACCCCGTGACCACGCAACCCCACACCCCACACCACGGCCCCCGCCCAAAGCCTCCGCCGACCCTTCGCACCCGACCGGACCACCGATCAGACCGCGCTACGTGACTCACTTGCCCTGTACGGCCGAACTCGCGCCGACCTGTGCCTGCACGTCTACGTCGCCAACTTCGCGGGCAGTACGGTGCCGGTGATCAACACCGCCACCAGCACCATCACCGCGACCGCCCCAGTCGGCGGCCAGCCGGTCGGTGTCGCGATCACCCCGGCCCGGCGAACCACACCGGGCACTTCGTGCAAGGACGGGACGGCCGCTACACCATCGCCGTGGGCAACGCCGCCGGGGCGGGCTCGACCGACGCCCACCAAGATCAAGCGCGACCAGCACGGCAAGCACTGTGACCACCACGGCCACTGGTGGGGCGCCCCCCTTGCGGAGCCGCAAGTCAGTGCCTGTTGCGTGACATCAGTAGCTGACATCAACGAGGCGTACAACCGCGCACGCCGGCAGGCCCGCAATCGGCGGACGAACCAACGGATCCCTGCGGGCGAACGGTTCGTGATGGTGCTGCACGCGCCTACGGATCAGAAGGTTGCAGGTACGAATCCTGCCGAGTGCACAGCAGGCCAAAGGCCCCCGGAGACGATCCGGGGGCCTTTCGCGTCGGGGCGTACGTCCCGCCGGGACGGCGCGCACCTCAGCAGCACCGCCGCGGTTCTCCAACCCCGCCCGCGCTGCGAGTGTTTGATCATGCGTGACTCCCCTCCACCCGGGCGTGCCTGGTGCGTGCCCGCGTCGCGGCGGCAGATTGCAGGGGTCCCGGGTTCACGCGGAGTTGCCGCTCGGCAGCTCCTGACGGGGATCGTGGGTGACGAATTCCATCCACACGGTTTTCCCTCGCCCGTTCGGTGAAGTGCCCCACGATCCTGAAATATTCTCGACGATGACCATCCCGCGTCCGTTCTCGGCCTTTGACCTGCCCTCTTCCGAAACGGAGAACGGAGAGGGAACCGGGGGCGCGGAATCCGAGTCCCGCACTTCGAGACGCACGCGGTCGGGGTATCGGTAGAGCCGCATGTCCACATCGCTCCCCGCATGGATCAATGCATTGGTCACCGCTTCCGAGACCGTGATCTCCACGTCGTCGGTGATGTCGTCCACGTGCCATCCGCGGAGACTGTCCCGGGCGAACCTGCGGGCGGTGGAGACGTTTCTCAGGTCTCGTGACTGAAGCTCCAGGCGCGCCATTTCACAACCGGTGCGGCCGTCTTTCGTGTCGGCTCTGACCAGCAGCAGTGCCGCGTCGTCGTATCGTCGGGACGGGTCGGGAACTCCGGAGATCAGCCGGTCCGCCACGTCCTCCACGTTGTCCTGCCCGTCGGCCGCGCACTTGGCGAAAAGGCGGAGCGCGAATTCCTCGGTGTCGCACTGACGGTTCTGGATCAATCCGTCCGAGTACAGGAGAATGAGACTGCCAGGGGACACGGAGAACGTGTAGGATTCCGGCGGCGGCAGCGACGAGGGAACGCCCAGTGGAATTCCCGGAGGCGTGTCCAGCTTGCAGACGCTCCCATCCCTGTCCCTGATCAAAGGTGCCGGATGGCCGGCTGATGCCACTTCCAGGAAGCCGCCCGCGACGTCGACGCACACGATGCAGCACGTGGCGATGAGGTCGGAACCGAAAGTCAGGAAGAGTTCACTGGTTCGCTCGATGATCGCCGAGGGGCCGTGACCCTCGGACGCGAAGGCGAATACTGCGCTCCGCACCTGTCCCATGACCGCCGCACTGTCGATTCCGTGGCCTTCGACGTCGCCGATGGCGAGTACCACCCGCCCGTTCGAAGCGGCGATCACGTCGTACCAGTCCCCACCCACCTCGGACGATGTGCAAGCGGGAGCGTAGCGGGCGGTGCTGACCATACCGGGGATATCGGGAAGCGACCGGGGAAGCATTTTTCTTTGGAGACTCGAAGCGATTTCGAACTTCCCCTCGGTCAGTTGTATGCGCTCCAGCGCAGATCCCAGGAGGCCGGCCATCATCATGAGCAGTGATTTCTCCTCGGGCGCGAACGTCCTTTCGTCGGAGAAGCCCAGATGGCAGACGCCGGCGATCCCGTTGCTGCCCGGAAGGGGCAGGAAGACCTGGGCGTCGCCGGAAGGCGCGGCGGAGTCGGGACGGGTTGCGTGGACAGGGGTTCCGTTCTCGAGGAAGAGAGGTTTCCCGCTCATGGCCTCGGCCAGCGGGCTCCGCGACTGGATGCTCGCACCGTGGAACAGTCTCACCGTTTCGTGCGAAGCGCCGGTGTGGCCCACCACCCAGGTCCGCCCCTCGACGAATCGTGACAGGACCACCGCACGGCAGCCGAACGGCAGGGAGATCCGGCGATGTGCGGCCGCCACGACGTCCTTCATTCCCGTGGCGGAGTTCAGCTCGCTGGAGAGGCGTCGAAGTTGGTACATGCACGTCATCCCCGTGGAGTCGGGGAGTTCGGGGATGCCCCAGCGTGACGGCGTCGGACCCCGGGTCTCCGCCGGGCCCCCCACCGGGACGATGACGGGGGCCGGCCCGGGGGAGCTCGTCTCCGGGTGTGCCGACAGCTCATCGGCCAGGCGGGCTCCGGCCTTCTTGAGCCACTCCTCTATCCGTGCCTTCGTCTCGCCGTCCGGAATCGGGTCGCGCAGTATCGTGACAGTTCCCAGCACGCGGTCATGGGACATCAGGGGAACGGAAGCCGCGGCATAGGGGAACATGGAGATGTGCTGGTGCTGCTGGTAGAGGTCGGACGAATCCTCGCTTTCGGCAAAAGATATGGATTTCGTACGGAACGTGCGAGCCGAAACGTAGGGCGAGTCGATCGGTATTCGTTCCGGAATGGCGAACACCGCTGGTTGCCGCCCTCCTATCATCGAAGCGCGCAAGTGGCTTCCACCTGCTTCGACCAGGTACACCGTCGCAGCCACCGCATCGAGTGACTTCACGGCATTGCGAACGGTGGCGAGGAGCAATGAAGTGAATTCGTCCACGGATCTGCCATTCGGTAATTCGGCGTTTTGCCGTATATCAGGATAACCCCGACTCCGCAACCCCACCACCGGTGGCTATTTACGCGATCCTGTCACCTCTCTTCGTGTCAATTCCCGCATCGTCCCGGGTGCCGGCGGAGGTGCCGCTGGTGCCGGAAGGACGATCCGTGCCTGTGTTCGAATTGGGGTCCAGATCTCGTTGCTCCTGGCGAGGCGTTGGGGCTAGGTTCCAAGTGGATAGAACGTTCTATCCATCGCCTGGAGCGCGTGACACCGCGCCCCTGGCGCCCTCTCGACCCGCCAGGAGACAAAAGGTGTTCAAGCACCGTCGTACCAAGAACCGCCGTGTGGGCATTGCCGTCGTGGGAGCGGCGGGCGTCGCCCTTGCAGCCGGCCTGGCCGCGACCGCCACGGCCGCCCCCGGGGACAAGGCCGGTACGGCCGAGCCGGCCGCCGCGAAGCCGACCGTCGTACTGGTCCACGGTGCCTGGGCCGACTCCTCCAGTTGGAGCGGCGTGATCAAGCGCCTCCAGGCCGACGGCTATCCGGTCGTCGCCCCCGCGAATCCCCTGCGCGGCCTGACCAGCGACTCCGCCTACCTGGCCGACTACCTGAAGACCGTCCACGGACCGGTCGTCCTGGTGGGCCACTCCTACGGCGGCAGCGTCATCACCAACGCCGCCACGGGCAACACCCACGTCAAGGCGCTCGTGTACATCGCCGCCTTCGCGCCCGACAAGGACGAGACCCTCGCGTCCATCACCGCCAAGTTCCCCGGCAGCCACCTCAGCGACGACCCCGCCGCGCCGGTGCCCACCGCTCTCAACGCCGTCCCGTTCGCCCAGCCCGACGGCGGCACCGGCATCGACCTGACCATCAAGCCCGACAAGTACCGCGACGTGTTCCTCAGCAACCGCCTCAGCCGCACCACCGCCGCGCAACTCGCGGTCAGCCAGCGCCCGATCGCCGCCCAGGCCTTCGGCGAGCCCTCGGGCCCCCCGGCCTGGAAGACCATTCCGTCCTGGTACCTCGTCGCCCACGACGACCACGCCATCCCGCCGGCCGCCGAGCGGTTCATGGCATCGCGTGCGCACGCCCACACCGTCGAGATCAACGCGCCGCACGCGGTCCCGCTGACCGACCCGGGCGCCGTGACGCGCCTCGTCGAGCGGGCCGCCACCGCCCGCTGACCGGTACGCGGCCGCCTCCGCCTCCGCGTCGGGACGGCGGAGGCCGCTCCGTGGAGCCCCCCACGTGCCCGGCAGTCGTCGCGCCGTCGCGGCAGGGCGACCATCGGGTCGGCAGAAGGCTCGGGGTCCGCGGCGTTCGGCTCCTGGAGCGGGTCCCGGACAACGTCGTGGAACCGGGCCCGGTGCATGAGAGCCGCCCCGGAAGAGCCCGCTCGCCGTGGCCAACAGGCGGTCCGTGCCTCGGATCGCTGAGCCGGTGCGGGCCGCCTTTCCGTTCCGAGTCCTCCCTGTACGGGACAGTTCTTTCTCCGTATCCGCTGGTGAGAGCTCAGGCACGGATGTACCCATGGCGGGGTGGCGACCCGGGGCGGCTAGGGTGTGTGCGCGACAGACCGACACATACATGGAGGGGTGGTCACGATGGCCGACATCGACGCGGCGAAGCGGGCGTTCACGCGGTACGACATCGACGGGGACGGTCTCATCACGGCCAGCGAGTACAAGAGCGTGATGGCCCAGCTGGGCGACTTCCACGTGACCGAGACGGTGGCCCAGTCCGTGATCAGCCGGGTCGACACCAACGGCGACGGCAAGATCTCCTGGGACGAGTTCTGGGCGGCGCAGCAGGCCTGAGCCTCAGGCCGTCTCGTCCAGGACGAGTTGGGGGACCTCGGTCGCGCCGCACAGGCGAAGGGTCCGGGCGTGCAGCCGCGGGCAGCGGACCGTGACGCGGTCGGCGGGGCCGAGGGACGCCGCGTGGCGGATCAGGACGCCGGCGCAGCGGGCGTCGATGAAGCCGAGCCCGGTGAGGTCGATGACGCACGGCGGGCCGGCCGGCGAGCCGAAGGCGTGGCGCAGGCCGACCTCGAAATCGGTGCGCGTGGCCAGGTCGGCGTCGCCGCTGAGGGCGAGCGTGCCGCCGAGCCGCTCGACGTGGAGGGCGCCGGACGGCGGCCGCAGGCACATCGGATGGGCGGCGCGCACCCGCGCCAGCAGCGAGGCGTGGAAGCGCCGCTGGTCGTACTCGCAGACGGCGGTGAGCCCGAGACCGGCCAGCACCTGCGTCATGGCGGCCTCGTGGCCGACGAGCCGGTCCCGGTCGAGGCCCGGCCGCAGCGCCCAGGACATGTCGCCCGCGGCGCGCAGCCCGCGGTAGCCGAGGCGGCGGGCGGTGTCGGTGAGGGCGGTCCAGGCGGACGCGGAGTCGTAGCCGGGGACGAGCGGGGTGATGACCAGTGCGCCGCGGCGCACCGCCTCGGAGGCGCGGACGCCGAGCGCGGTGAGCCGGGTGACGGCCTCCGCGGGGGGTGTGCCGCGTCCGCTGAAGAGCAGGACGCGTTCCCCCTGGCCGAGGCCGATGGCGGTGAAGGCGGCGCGGACCTCCCAGCGGGCCTCCTCGTCCTCGAAGCCGAGGCAGGCGTGGTCGCCGGACGCCATGCGGTCGACCGGGACGGTTCGGGGCACGGTGCCGCTGTCCATGGGCCGAACATACGCCCGGCCCCGGCGTCCGGCCGGGCGCTGACCGGCTTTGAGCGGAGGCTTCCGTTCCTGATGAGCGGCTGTCCCCAACTGCCTCTTCGGTGACGGGCTCAGAGCCCCAGAGCCACCGCGAGCCGCCGCCACTCCTCGCGTGGCAGACCGCTGCGGTCCTCGCCGGCGGTCAGCACCTGGACGGCGACGTGGTCGGCCCCCGCGTCGAGGAAGGCGTCGATGCGCTCGTGCACCCGCTGCTCGTCACCCCAGCCGATGAGCGCGTCCACCAGGCGGTCGCTGCCGCCGTTCGCCAGGTCGTCCTCGGTGAAGCCCAGGCGCAGCCAGGCGTTGGTGTAGTTGGGCAGCGTCAGGTAGAGGGAGAGCATGGAGCGGGCGGTCGCCCGGGCGCGCTCGGGGTCGGTGTCCAGGACGACCGTGAACTCCGGGGCGAGCAGCGGGCCGCGGCCGAGGATCTCGCGGGCCTGCGCGGTGTGCTCGGGGGTGACCAGGTACGGGTGGGCGCCCGCGGCGCGGTCGCGGGAGAGCTCCATCATCCTCGGGCCCAGCGCGGCCAGCACACGGCGGTCGGCCGGGACACCGGCCGCGTCCAGCGCGTCGAGGTAGCCGGTCATGGCGGCGTAGGGCCGCTCGTACTGCGCGGCGAGCTTCGCGTGGCTGACGCCGATCCCGAGCAGGAAGCGGCCGGGGTGCGAGGCCTCCAGGGCGGACCAGCGGGCGGCGACGTCCACGGCCTCGTACTGCCAGAGGCTGAGGATGCCGGTCGCGACGGTGATGGACGAGGTCGCCTCGATCAGCGGGGTCGCGTGCTCCACGCCGCTGCTGCCGCCGAGCCAGAGGGCGCCGTAGCCCAGCTCCTCCAACTCGGCCGCGGTCTCGGCGAGTTCCTTCGCCCGGGAGGGGTCGGGGTCGCGCAGGCCGCTGTTCCACAGCCCGTACCGGCCGATCGCCTGCGCCTGCGTGCTGCTGCCGCTGAAGCCCATGGGCCGTCTCCCACCACCAGGTCGACTGAAGTCCGATGTCCGTCGTACCAAACGCGGCCCGGCGATCCGCGCATTCCCCCGCCGGGCGGCGTGTTCGCGGCCGCACACCCCCGCGTCCCGTGCTCCCCGCGGCCCCTGGCGGGCCGTCATCCGGCCTGCGGGCGGTTCTCAGACAATTCAAAGGCACCGCCAAGGGTGCTCTCAGCGGCGGCTCACAGGATTCCCCCATGACCGCGTCTCCTTCCTCCGCCGCCGACCTCACACGTCCGGACGGCTCCCCCGTACGTGTCCTCGTCGTGGACGACGAGACCGCCCTGGCCGATCTGCTCTCCATGGCCCTGCGTTACGAGGGCTGGGACGTCCACACCGAGAGCACCGGCGCCGACGCCCTGCGCGCCGCCCGCGAACGGCGGCCGGACGCCGTGGTCCTGGACGTGCTGCTGCCCGACATGGACGGCCTGGAGGTCCTGGCCCGGCTGCGCCGCGACCTGACCGACGTACCCGTGCTGTTCCTCACCGCCAAGGACGCCGTCGAGGACCGCATCGCCGGGCTCACCGCGGGCGGCGACGACTACGTCACCAAGCCCTTCAGCCTGGAGGAGGTCGTCGCCCGGCTGCGCGGCCTGCTGCGCCGGGCCGGCGTCGCGGCCGCCCGCCAGGAGTCCCTGCTGGTCGTCGGGGACCTGGTACTCAACGAGGACAGCCACGAGGTCAGCCGCGACGGTGCCGGCATCCACCTCACCGCCACCGAGTTCGAGCTGCTGCGCTACCTGATGCGCAATCCGCGCCGGGTGCTGAGCAAGGCGCAGATCCTCGACCGCGTCTGGTCGTACGACTTCGGCGGCCAGGCCAACGTCGTCGAGCTGTACATCTCCTACCTGCGCAAGAAGATCGACGCGGGACGCGCGCCGATGATCCACACCCGGCGCGGCGCCGGATACCTGATCAAGCCGGGCGAGACGACGTCAGCCGCGGTGCGACCGTCGGCGACGCCGCCGGGCAGGCGCTCCTGACCGACGACGGCCGCCGCACCCGGATGGCCGCCTCGGTCGGCTCGCAGAACGCGGCGAGCCACCGACCGGCAAGGCCGTGACGGCCGTCGGCGGCTTCGTCGGCAGGGAGCAGTTCCCGGCCCAAAGCGGGGTTCCGGGCGTAGGTGGCACCGGGCCGGATCCACTGGTTCATCGCCTCGGGCGGCATGGGTGGCGGCGGCCGGGGCGGCAATGGCAAGGGCACCGCTGCGCGGATCGGCTCACGGGTCGAGGAGGACTCCGGTCCACGACCCCGGGCGGCGTGACCGTCCACGACCTGACCGACCCGAGCTGACCCGGGTCGTGGACGCGGGAAGGGCGGCGGCCCGGCGGCCGCCGCCCTTCCCCGTGGGCAGGTCAGTCCTCGGAGGGCGCCAACCGGGCCGGGAAGCCGCCCGTCGCCAGGGGCCCCCAGCGCTCGGGGGTCACCCGGACCAGCGACTTGCCCTGCTTGAGCATCGCGGCGCGGTACTCGTCCCAGTCCGGGTGCTCGCCGGCGATGTTGCGGTAGTACTCCACGAGCGGCTCGACCGACTCCGGCGGGTCGATCACCTCGGCGGTGCCGTCGATCTGGACCCAGGGCCCGTCCCACTCGTCGGAGAGCACGATCACGCTCGCTCGCGGGTCGCGGCGCGCGTTGCGGGTCTTGGCCCGCTCGGGGTACGTGGAGACCACAAGTCGCCCGGAGTCGTCGACGCCGCAGGTCACGGGGGAGCCCTGGGGGCGCCCGTCCGAGCGGGTGGTCAGCAGCAGCGCGCGGTGACGCGGTCGGACGAACTCCAGCAACTGATCGAGCTGCACGGCGGTGTTGGTCGCGATGTAGGCCATGGCAGCAGCCTATGTTGCCGCCGGCTACAGGGCAGGGAGGGCGGTGCCCTGCACGGCCTGGATGTCGAGCTCGACCTTCACGGTGGTGCCGACGGCGACGATGCCGGCCTGCACGACCTGGTTGTAGTGCATGGCGAAGTCCTCCCGCCGCAGTTGCGCCGTCGCGCGGAAGGCGGCGCGCACCCCTCCCCACGGGTCGGGGCCGGTGCCCAGGTAGGCCAGGTCCAGGTCCACCGGGCGGGTCACGCCGCGCATGGCCAGCTCGCCGTGGACGGTCCAGCGGTCCTGGGCGGCCTGCTCCAGGGAGGTGCTGCGGTAGGTGACGCTGGGGTGCGCCGCCACGTCCAGGAAGTCGGCGGAGCGCAGGTGCGCGTCGCGGGTGCCGTTGCCGGTGTCGATGGACGCCGCGTCGATCACGGCCTGCACGCCGGAGTGCAGCGGCTGCTCGGCGATCTCGATGCTCGCCGCGAAGCCCGTGAAGCGGCCGTGCACGCTGGACAGCCCGAGGTGCTGGGCGACGGCGCGGATCTCGGAGTGCGCGGGGTCGACGGTCCACACACCCGGCGGGGGCAGTTCGACACCGCCGGAGCGGGCGAGCGTCAGCGTGCCGACATCGGCCGATCCCGAGGCGGTGACCAGGGCCGTCGCCGCCGTCGGGCGGTAGCCGACGGCCGTCACGATGACCGTGTACGCGCCCGGGGCCAGTGCGGCGGTGCGCACCGCGCCCTCGGCGTCCGCGGCCTCGCGGGCGATCTGCTGACCCGCCATGTCGGTGACCGTCAGCACGGCGTGCGGCACCGCCCAGCCGTCCTTGGCCCGCACCCGCCCCCGCAGGCCCGTCTTGCCGGTCGTGGTCATGCTCATCGCTCGCCTTCCGTCGCGTGTGTGTTCCCCGGGGGAGCGGGGCCCGGGACGTGCCCGGGCCCCCGCGGGAGCCACCCGGTGTGGTCCGGTCCTGGCAGCGCGGCCGTCCCCTGCCTGCGCCCTCCGGACCGGACCCGGGTTCCCCCGGCCGGCCGGTCCGCGCGTCTCCGCAGGCGCACGACCCGGCCGTTCTCGAGCGGGCCCGCTCACCCCTCGGGGTGGCCGAGCTCCACGTCGACGTCCTTGGCGCTCTCGTCGCCGACCGTGATGGTGGTCGCCACCGGCGGGAAGCCACTGGCTATGAGCGAGTACTCGCCCGCGTCCAGGTCGCCGAAGGCGTACGCGCCGTCGCCGCCGGTCGTGGCGGTGGCCACGACGTTGCCGGCGGCGTCCACGAGGGTGACGCGGGCCTCGGGCAGCGGCAGCCGGGTCGCGCCGCCGAGGACGGTGCCCTGGACCCGGGCGCCGAGCCGCAGCGCGACGTCGACGTGGGTCGGGCCGGTGCCGGCGACCTCGACGGGCAGGGCGACCGGCCGGAAGCCGGTGGCGTTGACCGCGAGGGTGAAGTCGCCCGCCGGGAGCTCGTCGAAGCCGAAGCCGCCGTCCTGCCCGGTGCCGCCGCTGGCCAGCACCTCGCCGCGGATGTCGGTGACGACGACCACGGCGCCGTGGACCGGGATGCCGTCCGCCTCGGAGGTGACGGTGCCGGTGAGGCCGCTGGTGCCGGCCAGGACCACGTCGTGGGCGACCGGTTCCTCGCCGACCACGACCGTGGTGGCCTGCGGCTGGTGGCCGTCGGCCGCGGCGATCAGGACGTACGAGCCGGCGCCGGGCGCGGTGAGCGCGTAGCCGCCGTCGGGGCCGGTGGCGGCCCGGCCGAGCTGCTTGCCGGTGAGGGAGATCAGCGTGAGCGTGGCGTGCCCGACGCCGGTGCCCTCGGAGTTGCGGACCTGGCCGTGGATCATGGGTCCCTCTTGGACGGGTACGGGAGCCGGTGCGGGTTCGGGGGCAGGGACGGGGGCGGCCTGCGGGACGCCGGCCGGGGCAACGGCCACGGGCTCCAGCGCGGCGGGCACGACGGCCGCCGGCTCCGGCCGTCCGGACACGCCGGCCGCCTGCTGCAGACCGCTCGACGTCCGCAGCGGCACCTCCTTGATGAAGAGCACCAGCAGCAGCGCGAGGAACGCGACCGGGGCCGCCACCAGGAAGACGTCGCCCGCGCCGTGGCCGTACGCGGTCTCGATGACGTGGCGGATCGGCGCCGGCAGCGACCCGAGGTCCGGGATGGCGCCGTCGGAGGAGCCGGTGGAGTCCACGCCCAGTGCGGACAGCCCGTCCGTGGTGTAGCGGGTGACCCGGTTGGCGAGCACCGCGCCCAGCGCGGAGACGCCGACCGCGCCGCCCAGGGTGCGGAAGAAGGTGACCATGGAGCTCGCCGCGCCGAGGTCGGCGGCGCCCACCTGGTTCTGCACGGCGAGGACGAGGTTCTGCATCACCATGCCGAGGCCCAGGCCCAGCAGCGCCATGAAGATCGCCATGTGCCAGTACACGGTGTCGTACCGCAGCGTGCCCAGCAGGCCCAGGCCCGCGGTGAGCAGCACGCTGCCGGAGACCAGGATCGCCTTCCAGCGGCCGGTCCTGGTGATGACCTGGCCGGAGACGGTGGAGGAGACGAACAGGCCGGCGATCAGCGGAATGGTCAGGACGCCGGACATGGTCGGCGACTTGCCGCGCGCCAGCTGGAAGTACTGGCTCAGGAAGACGGTTCCGCTGTACATCGCCAGGCCGACGAAGAGCGAGGCGGTCGAGGTCAGGCTGATCGTCTTGTTGCGGAACAGCCGCAGCGGCATGATCGGCTCGCGCGCGCGGGACTCGACCAGTACGAAGACCAGGCCGAGCAGCACCGCGCCGCCGGTCATGACCCAGGTCTGCCAGGAGATCCACTCGTACTTGTCGCCGGCGAAGGTGACCCAGACCAGCAGCAGGCTGACGGCGGCGGTGACGAACGTGGCGCCGGCCCAGTCGACCTTGGCCTGGCGCTTGACGACCGGCAGGTGCAGGGTCTTCTGCAGGACGACCAGCGCGAGGACCGCGAAGGGCACGCCGACGTAGAAGCACCAGCGCCAGCCGAGCCAGTCGGTGTCCACGATGACGCCGCCGAGCAGCGGGCCGCCGACGGTGCCGACCGCGAAGGCCGCGCCGAGGTAGCCGCTGTACCGGCCGCGCTCCCGCGGCGAGATCATCGCGGCCATGATGACCTGGGTCAGCGCGATCAGGCCGCCGACGCCGACACCCTGGATGATCCGGCAGGCGATCAGCATGCCCGCGTTCTGGGACACGCCCGCGATCAGCGAGCCGACCACGTAGATCACCAGCGCCAGCTGGACCAGCAGCTTCTTGCTGAACAGGTCGGACAGCTTGCCCCACACCGGGGTGGTGGCCGTGGTGGTGAGCAGCGCGGCGGTGATGACCCACGTGTACGCGCTCTGACCACCGTGCAGATCGGAGATGATCTTCGGCAGCGCGTTGGAGACGATCGTGGAGGACAGGATCGCCACGAACAGGCCGAGGATCAGCCCGGTCAGGGCCTCCATGATCTGCCGGTGCGACATGGGGGCCGCGTGTCCGCTCTGGGCGTCGGTCCCCCGCACACCGGCAGGTGATGCGGTTGTTGCCATCGTCATCCTCTTCACATCGTGATCGTTTGCGTACGGGGGCGGCAGTCGGCGGTGAAGGCCGTGCGCAGCCGTTCCAGCAGCCGGCAGAGCTCCATGACGTCCTGGTCGGACCAGTCCCGCAGGTGGTCGGCGAGCGAGGCGGTGACTCCGTCCAGTGCGGCGCGGAGCATGTCCGTGCCGCCGGGGGTCAGTCGCAGCAGCCGGGACCGCCGGTCGTGCGGGTCGGGCAGCCGGTCGATCCAGCCGCGCTCCGCGAGGTGCGCGACATGGCGGCTGGTGACCGACATGTCGATGTCCAGCAGCTCCGCCAGCCGGCTCATCCGCAGTTCGCCGTGGCGGCTCACGACCGCGAGCACGCCCAGCGAGGCGGGCGGGCAGTTCGCCGGGCACGAGCGGCTGAGCTCGCGGGCCACGGCGGGAATGGCGCGCAGTTGGCCTGCGAGCTCCCCGTACAGCTCCTGCGATGCCATGGGGACCGCCGCCTTCTCTCCGGACTATTGGTTGCCTTGAGCAACCGTAATATTGATTGGTTGCTGCAGGCAAATTCTTATGGGTAAAAAGCTCCAAAAGGAACGGCCCGCCTCCGGTCAAGGAAGCGGGCCGTGCGACGAAAGGCGCAGGTCAGGCGGATGCCTCGGTGAGCAGCTCCAGCTCCTGGGCGGTCAGCTCCAGCTCCGCCGAGGCCAGCAGCGCCGGCAGCTGCTCCGGCGTCCGGGCGCTGGCGATCGGGGCCACGACCGTGGGACGGGACCGCAGCCAGGCCAGCGCCACGCTCGCCGGCTCCGCGCCGTGCGCCGCCGCCACCTCGTCCAGCGCCGCCAGCACACGCGGGCCGCGCGGGGACTCCAGATAGGCGCCGGCCGCGCCCGCGCGGGGGCTGTCCACCGCGACGCCGGGCCGGTACTTGCCGGTGAGGAAGCCGCGCGCCAGGCCGAAGTACGGGACCGAGGCCAGCCCGTGCGCCCGCACGACCTCGCGCAGCGGGCCCTCGTAGTCCCGCTCCACCAGGTTGTAGTGCTGCTGGAGCGCCACGTACTTCGCCAGGCCCTCCCGGTCGGAGAACTCCAGCGACGCGGTCAGCCGCTCCGGGCTGATGTTGGACGCAGCGACGTACCGCACCTTGCCCTCGCGGACCAGGGCGTCCATCGCGCCGATGATCTCCTCGACCGGCGTCTCCACGTCGTCGAAGTGGGTGTAGTACAGGTCGATGTGGTCCGTGCCGAGCCGGCGCAGCGACTCCTCCGCCGCGGCCTTGATCGTCGCGGCCTTCAGGCCCTTGAAGTCCGGGTGGGAGCCGACCTTCGTGGCGACGACGATGTCGTCGCGCCGCCTGCGTTTGCCGAGCCAGCTGCCGATCAGCAGCTCGGACTCGCCGCCCCTGTGGCCGGGGACCCAGGACGAGTACGCGTCCGCGGTGTCGACGAAGTTGCCGCCGGCCGCCGTGTACGCGTCCAGTACGGCGAAGGAGGTCTCCTCGTCCGCCGTCCAGCCGAAGACGTTGCCACCGAGGGAGAGGGGGAAGACGTCGAGTTCAGTGGTGCCGATGAGTGCCATGCAACGTGCGACACCGTTTCGACGGGCGGTATTCCCGTACCCGTTCCCCGGTTGTCCGGGCCCCAGGGGTGACCGGTGCGACAGGACTTCGCTAGGGTCCTGCACCATGACTACCCCTGACAACAATTACGACCCGGCCGGCAACACCCAGATGTTCCGTGCCTTCGTCGATGAGGAGCCCGCGCAGGTCCAGACCTCGGGCGGCAGCCGGACGGGACTGATCGTCGGCATCATCGCGGCCGTCGTGGTCGTGGCTGCCGTCGCCTGGTTCGCCCTGTCCTGACCCACCACCGGTGCCCGGGGCCCCCGGTCACCTGAACAGTGCCGCCAGTTCGACGCGGGAGCGCACGCCCAGCCTGCTGAAGATGTTCCGCAGGTGGTACTCGACGGTGCGCGTGCTGAGCACCAGCCGGTCGGCGATCTCCTGATTGGTGGCCCCCTGGGCCACCAGCTCGGAGATGCGGGTCTGCTGCGCGGTCAGCTCCCGTGCCCCGCCGGGTGCCCGGTCCACCGGTCCGACGCGGTCGCCCGCCGCCCGTAGTTCGGCGGTGGCCCGCTCGGCCCACGGGCGCGCGTCGAACTGCCGGAAGACCGCCAGCGCCTCGCGCAGCAGACCCCGCGCCTCGCCGGGGCGGCGCGTGCGGCGCAGCCGGGAGGCGTAGAACAGCTCGGTCTTGGCCAGTTCCAGGACGGTGTCGTCGTCCTGGTGCAGCCGCAGCGCCTCGCGGAAGTGCCCGACGGCCGCGGCGTCGTCCTCGGCCAGCAGGCCGTGGCAGCGATGGGCCTGCGCCAGTCGCAGCGTGCTGCGGTTGCCCGCCGCCCAGTCCTCGTAGCCGCGCAGCGCGCCCTCGGCCTTCGTGCGCTGCCCGCAGCGCACCGCCGCCTCGACGAAGTGCGGTGTGGCCAGCCCCCGGATCGCCAGGTTGACCTGCCCCGCCCCGGCGCGCATCCGCCCGAAGCGGGAGAGCGCGTCGGCCGGGCGGCCCGCGGCGAGGTCGGCGCAGGCCGACGCCCAGGAGTTGAACGCCTCGGGCCGGCCGAGACCGCGGGACGCAACCGCGTGCCCGGCGGCCCCCATCCGCGCCGCGGCCGTGGCGCTGTCGCCCTGCAGCGCCGCCAGCAGCGCCAGTACGGACAGATGGTCCACGGCCAGATTGCGCTGCCCGGTCTCCTGCGCGAGCCGTACGCCCTCCTCGGCGGCCTCCCCCGCCGCCGCGTAGCGGTCCAGCGCGAGCGCGCACAGCGCCTCGTACACCAGCGCCGCGGGCACCAGGGCGGTCGCGCCCTGGCGCCGCGCCCGGTGCGCGGCGGCCGAGGCGAGCGCCAGCGCCCGCCGCGCGTCCCCCAGGGTGTACGCCGCCTGGCTGGCCCAGATCGCCGATTCCGGGTCGCCGGCCGCCTCGGCCAGCCGGACCACCCGGCGCAGCGCCCAGTGGGCCTCCCGGTGCCGGCCGGCGAAGGTCGCGGCGAGGCCCGTGAAGTGGTCGAGGACCAGCCGCTGGGCGGGGGTCTCGTCGTCGCGGCGCATCGACCGCGCCCGCTCGGCGAGAGCGAAGTAGGCGGTGAAGTCGCCGGCCAGACAGCATGCTTCACCGGCCAGCATGAGCGCCCGCAGGGCGAGGGCGCGCTGGGCCTCGGGGAAGCGGCCGACGGCGCCGGTCAGTTCGCGGCAGGCCGCGGCGGGCACGCCGTCCCGCAGCTGGATCTCGCCCTGGACGAGCGCCCGCAGTGCCTCCGACAGAGCGGGGCCGCCGCCCGGTCCCGCGCGGCGCAGCAGTTCCCGTGCCCACCGGGTGTCCCCCGAGGTCCGCGCGTCGGCGGCGGCCGCGAGCAGCCAGCGGTCGCGGGTGGCGGGATGCGCGGTGGTACCGGCGCCGTGTTCCAGGGCTTCGGCCGCCGCGGCGTGGCCGCGGTCGCGGCGGGCGGCGGTGGCGGCCTCCTCCAGTTGCCGTTCGGCCGCCGGTGAGGGCCCGGTGGCGAGCGCGAGGCGGTGCAGGGCCCGGTAGAGCCGGGCGGAGCAGGGGTCCAGGACGGCGGCCAGCGTGGCGTGCGCCGCCGTGCGGTCGGCGGGGGAGAGCACCGCGGCCAGCGAGGCCCGCAGCAGCCGGCCCGGTACGGCCGTCGTGCCGTCCCGGGTGACCAGGAGCCCCGCGGCGTGGGCGCTGTCCAGGGCCCCGGCGTCCAGGCGCAGCCGGCGGGCGGCGGCCCGCAGCAGCGCGGCGGGCAGCGGGCCGCCGGCCACGACCAGCGACACCAGGGCGCGGGCGGCCGGGCTCAGCGCCTGGAAGCGGTCGCGGTGCCGCTTCCGCAAACTGCTGCCGGCCGGGAGCGCGGGCGGGTCCGGCAGCGGACCGGCGGCCGCGGCGTCGGCGAGGTCGGTCAGGGCGAGCGGATTGCCCCCAGCCAGGGTCAGCACGGTGGCGGCCACCGGGTCGGGCAGCGCTGTCGCGGACGGACGCCCCGCGAGCAGGCGACGCGCGGCGGCCGGGCCGAGCGGCCGCAGGCGCAGGTGGTCGACGCCCTCCAGGCCTGCGGCGGCCGGGTCCCCGTCGCCGTACGCGTCGGCAGCGAGCAGCAGCGCGCAGGACGTGCCGGTGAGCCGGCGCGCGGCCATGCCGAGCGCCCGCAGCGTCGGGGTGTCCAGCAGATGGGCGTCGTCCACGCACCACAGCAGCGGCGCCGGGGCGCACAGCGTGGCGGCCAGCCGGAACAGCGCCGTGCCCAGGGCGAGTTCGCCGTCCGGCGGGGGACGGCCGGCGAGCACCGCGGTGAGCACCGCCGCGTGCGCCGCGGCCAGCTCGGGGAGCCGCCCGGCGACCGGCAGCAGCATCCGCTGCAGCCCGGCGAGCGGGACGGCCGTCTCCGCGGGGGTGCCGGCGGTGCCCAGTACCGTGAACTCCGCGGCGGCCGCCGTCGCGGCGGCCGCGCCGAGCAGGGCGCTGCGCCCGGAACCGGGTTCCCCGGACAGCAGCAGGGCGCGGCCGCGGCCGGTCCGGGCCGCGTCCAGCAGGGCGGTCAGGGCGGCTCGTTCGCGTTCCCTGCCGTACAGCCCGGACGGCCACGCAGCGTCCGCACTCCGCTCGGCCTCCATGTCGCCAGTGTCGACTGGCCGGGTCGGGAGAGGGAAGAGATGTGCGCGATGTTCCGAACATGACAGAAATCGCGCGGCGGGACGGCCGGGAACGCCACTGGTGATTCCACCGGTCCGCCACGCGCCCGTCGCTCCGAGACTCCTGCCGACCCCCACACGACAAGGAGTTGTGATGCGACGCATCTGGGCCATCCTCCTCACCCTGGCCGCCGCGCTCGGCCTCGGCACCGTCGCCCTGCCGGGCACCGCGAACGCCGCCACCCACACCCCCGTGGTCTTCGTGCACGGCTACACCGGGAGCGCGAGCAACTGGGACTACGCGGAGTCGGTGTTCGTGAGCGCCGGCTACAGCCGCGGCGAGCTGTTCGCGTACGAGTACAACTGGAGCCAGTCCAACAAGACCAGCGCCGCCGGGCTGGCGAGCTACGTGCGCCAGGTGCTCTCCCGCACCGGCGCGACCAAGGTCGACATCGTCAACCACTCCATGGGCGGCCTGGTCACCCAGTGGTACCTCACCCAGCTCGGCGGCACCTCGTCGGTCCGCCGGGTCGCCTCCATCGCGGGCGCCAACCACGGCACCACGTACGCCTCGGCCTGCGTGATCTACACCTCGTGCGTGGAGATGCTCCCCGGCTCCGCCTTCGTCCGCACCATCAGCAGCGGTGACGAGACGCCGGGGGCCACGGTCTACGCGACCTGGTACTCGCCGTGCGACGGCATCATCATCCCCTACACCAGCACCCCGCTCAGCGGCGCCACCAACCACCTGGTCGCCTGCACGACGCACATCGGGTTCCTCTCCGACCTGAGCACGATCAGCGACATCCGCTCCTACCTCGCCGCCTGACAGGCGGTACCCCGGTGCGGTGGGACGGGCCCCGCGGGACCCGTCCCACCGCGGCGCCGCGTGCTGACGGGACCCGGACGGTGACGTCGCGGGTCCCGATCGTGGCCGACTCCAGGCCGAGCAGGCCGCCGACCTGGGTGCCGAGGACCGGCGTGCCCGTCGCGGCCGGACCGCGGGCCGGGAGGACCGGGCCCGCTCCCGCGCTGTCCCAGTGCGGCCCAGGGCGGCGAAGGCGCCGAGACGGACGACGGCCGCCGAGGGTGCGGCGAGCGCGCCCCGGCGGCCGGTCGGTATGTGCACTGTCATGTCGGTGCGGTGACGAACCGTCAGTACGTGAGGAGCCGAACCGGCCAGGTCGTGGCGGCCGGTTCGGCAACTGCCTAGTGCTCCGCGGTGAGTCCCTCGCGCAGCTGCGCCAACGTGCGGGTCAGCAACCGGGAGACGTGCATCTGGGAGATGCCGACCTCCTCGCCGATCTGCGACTGGGTCATGTTGGCGAAGAAGCGGAGCATGATGATCCGCCGTTCCCTCGGGGGGAGTTGGGCGAGCAGCGGCTTGAGCGACTCGCGGTACTCCACGCCCTCCAGGGCGGCGTCCTCGTAGCCGAGCCGGTCGGCGAGCGAACCCTCGCCGCCGTCGTCCTCGGGCGGCGGGGAGTCCAGCGAGCTGGCGGTGTAGGCGTTGCCGACCGCGAGGCCGTCGACCACGTCCTCCTCCGACACGCCCAGCGCGACGGCGAGTTCGGCGACCGTGGGCGAGCGGTCCAGCTTCTGCGCGAGCTCGTCGCTGGTCTTGGTCAGCGCCAGCCGCAGTTCCTGCAGCCGGCGCGGCACCCGCACCGACCACGAGGTGTCGCGGAAGAAGCGCTTGACCTCGCCGACGATGGTGGGCATCGCGAAGGTCGGGAACTCCACACCGCGGTTGCAGTCGAAGCGGTCGATGGCCTTGATGAGACCGATCGTGCCGACCTGGACGATGTCCTCCATCGGCTCGTTGCGGCTGCGGAAGCGAGCCGCCGCGTACCGCACCAGCGGGAGGTTGAGTTCGATGAGCGTGTCCCGTACGTAGGCCCGCTCGGGGCTGTCGTCCGTCAGCTCGGAGAGCCGCAGGAACAGCGAGCGGGACAGCGTTCGGGTGTCGACGACGGCGGGTTCGGCGATGTCGAGGCTGTCGTCAGGAGCATCGTGCGGCGCTTCGGTGTTCAGCACCTTCGGACTGCCCACTTCTACGGACATGCCACCCCCTTGAGGTCGCGGACGGGTGTCGCGGGCGACGGTTCGTTCCTCCACTGGAATACCGGAGGCCGGACCGCGACAAACGCTGTTCCCGCAGAATGTCACATGTCGGCAACACGCTGTAGCGCCATGTCGACTTATTTCCGCAGGGAGGGTCGCTCGCAAAGGTTACGATTCGAGCTGATTTGCGGATCGCAGCCGAGCGAAGCTCCGGGACAGCAAACGCGACACATGCATCTGCGAAACCCCCAGTTCCGCACTGATCTGGGACTGGGTCAGGTTCCCGAAGTAGCGCAGCAGGAGAATCCGCCGCTCGCGCTCGGGCAGCTGCACCAGCAGGTGCCGCACGAGGTCGCGGTGCTCGACCCCGGTCAGCGCCGGGTCCTCGTAGCCGAGCCGGTCCAGCAGGCCCGGCGAGCCCTCCCCGCCCTCCTGGGCCGCCTCCAGCGAGGTCGCGTGGTACGCCCGCCCCGCCTCCAGGCAGGCCAGCACCTCGTCCTCGGACAGCTTCAGCCGCTCGGCGATCTCGGCGGTGGTCGGGGTGCGCCCGTGGGCCACCGTCAGATCCTCGATGGCGCCGCTGACCTGCACCCACAGCTCGTGCAGACGGCGCGGGACGTGCACGGTGCGGACGTTGTCCCTGAAGTAACGTTTGATCTCACCGACCACGGTCGGCATCGCGAAGGTCGGGAACTGCACGCCGCGTTCCGGGTCGAACCGGTCGATCGCGTTGATCAGCCCGATGGTGCCGACCTGGACGACGTCCTCCATCGGCTCGTTCCGGCTGCGGAAGCGCGCCGCCGCGTAGCGCACCAGCGGCAGGTTGACCTCGATGAGGGCGGCCCGCACCCGTGCGTGGTCCGGGGTCCCCGGCTCCAGCCCGGTCAGTTCCTCGAACAGCACCTGGGTCAGTGCCCGGGCCTCGATCGCGTTGGTGTTGGTGGTCCCGGAGCGGGTCCCGCCCGGCCGGCCGACCTGCCGGGCCTGGCCGTCCTGGGGCTCCGGGGCGTCCTGGGGGGCGTGACCGTCAGGGCCTTCCCCGGCCCCGGGGCCCTCGTGGGCGTCCGGGCCGACGGTGCCGTCGGCGCCGGGAGCGGCGTTGCCGGGGGCCCGCCCCTCGTGGCCGTCCGCGGCCTCGCGGGCGCTGTGGATCCTGCCGTCCCGGCCGCCGCCTCCCTCACCCCGGGTGTCCTCGGTTGTACCGGTCCCGCTGTCGTCGCCGGGAATTGCTGGTGACGCCGTACGGGCCGACACGGGCATGCCACTCCTCATCGGTCCACTCATCCGGCAAAAGCGGTCATAGCATCACAATTCATGTGCACTGTGTGCAAGCGAGGCGCGGTGCTAGACGAAAAAGCCCTCCGCCCGGCGGGCGAAGGGCTGTTCGGGACCGGGGCCGGCGGGGGCCGTCACTCGAACACGTAGTCCGCGACCACCCACGTGGCGAATTCGTGCCACAGGGCCACTCCTGCCTGGTGGGCGGGGTGCCAGAGGTAGGCGCCGAGGTCGCTCTCGTTGGCGACCGAGGCGTTGAGGGCGAAGTCGTAGGCGATGGGGCGCGACGAGATGTTCCAGCCGAGTTCCCAGGAGACGAGTTCCGGGACCAGGTCGCCGAGCTCCTCGAAGGCGCGCACGCCGGCCACCACTCGTGGGTCGTCCCGCTCGACGCCCTCGTTGAGCTTGAAAAGGACCAGGTGGCGAATCACGGCGCTGACTCCTCGGGGTCGCGGCCGATCAGTTGATCAGCGCGGTCATGAACTCACCGACGCCCTTGGCGGCGTCCGATATGCCCTGGAAGCCTACCTGTACAAGATCAGCAGCACGCCCGGGCGACGTGATGATCGTATAGAGCACGAAGACCACGAGGACGTACATGGTGACTTTCTTCGCCTGCGCCATGGCTGGAGTGTATCCACCGAATGGGCTAATCAGGCGGTCTCATCTGCCCTCGCTCCCGGCTCTTGCCCGCCGCTCGCGGAACGCGGCCGCGGCACCTCGCGGACGGTGGGAAACGGCCTTCCCGAGGCCTTTCCGCGCCCTGCCGGGACGGCCGTGCGCGGGGCCCGCGCTTCCCCGGCGCACCCGCTACCGACGGGCTGTCAGATTCCGCCGCGGGGGGCGGGTCGGTGCGTGGTCACCCGGATGCGGACGCCCGGTGGCCCGGACCTTCCCCCGCTCATACGGTGCGTAATTGACTGATCACCACACAGAAGTGCGCCTCGTCCCCCCACGACCGCGCTCCCCAGCGGAGGTTTCCTTGACCGTGCGTCACATATCCCGGCGCTTGTCCCTCCCCCGCGTCGCGGCCGCCGTCGTCGCCCCGGCGCTGCTCGCGCTCGGGCTCCCCGCCGTCCTGCCGGCCGCGGCCGCCGGAGCCGGCGCCCCCGTCCTTCCGCTGACGCTGCAGAGGACCGTGACGACGGCCGGTGACGGCTTCGCCCACGCCGGCGGCGGCAGTGGCACCGGCTCGCGGCTCGCGGCGGCACCTCCGGAGGGCAGCACGCTCGACGCGGGCGTCGTCTTCTTCTCCTCCGACAGCCCTCCCGTCGACCCGGCCGGCGACGCCAGCCCCTACCGCTTCGGCGACGGACAGACGTCCGTGACCCTCCCCGACGCCGACGTCACCACCACGACCGTGGGCCGCCGCACCATCGCCGTGGCCCAGTTGCCGGCCGTCTTCGCCGGCCGCGCCGCCGACACCACGTTCACCGGAACGATCGACGGCGGCTCCGCGACCCGCTGGCGGCTCGCCGCCACGTACACCGGGGGCGCCGCCCAGGGCGCGGTGCCGAAGCGGGTGGTGCTCGTCGCCGGTCCCAGCGCCCTGGTGGACGGCGGTGACACCCCGCGCGCCGCGTCGCCCCAGATCGCGGCGGGCGCGGCCAGGACCGTACGGGTCGGCGGGCTGCTCGACGATGCCGTCGGCACCGGGGCCGCCCCGGTCGGGGTCCGGGTCGACAGCGGCGCGACCAGGGGGTCGCCGGTGGCCATCGGCGCAGGTGAGTTCGCCGCCGTCGGCGACAGCGCCTGGCAGCCGGGGGCGACCGCCGTGGACGGCCGGTTCACCGGCGGCAAGGGTGCCGCGGGGATCGCCCTCGGCTACGGCTTCAGCTACCCGCAGGCCGCCCAGCCGGAGTTCAGGACGTCGAGCATCACCGACGTCGACGGCGGCGACCTGGCCCCCGGCGACGCGGTCGCGGTCTCGCGCTCCGTGGTGAACACCGGCGGAGCCCCGGCGACGGGCGTCGTCCTCACCGACACCCTCACCGACCTCACCGGCGTGACGGACGTCCGGGTCGACGGCGCCCCGCCGGCGCCGGACACGGTCACCGTCACGGCGTCCTCGGTCACCGCGCGGCTCGGCACCGGAGCAGGCGCCGCCTCCGGTGGCACCCTCGCCGCCGGGGAGACCGTGACCCTGTCCTACACGGCGCGGGTGGCCGCGGCCCCGTCCGGTCCGACCGCCACCTCCTCGGTCACGGTGGCCTTCGGCAACGGGGCGGCCGGACCCAGCGACCTGAGCCTGGGCATCGCCACGCCCGCCCTCACCCTGAGCCCGGCGAGCCTGGACTTCGGCAGCCGGCCGGTGAACACCACCAGCGCGGCCCGGACGTTCACGCTCACCAACCACGGCGGCACGGCCCGGACCGTGAACGGAGTGTCCCTGTCCGGAGCGGACGCGGCGGACTTCGCGCTCGGCGCCGGCACCTGCACGGGCAGCCTCCCGCCGCGGGCCCGCTGCACGGTCCGTGTGACCTTCCGGCCCACGGCGACCGGCGCGCGCACCGCCGCGCTGGACGTGGACACCTCCGCGGGCCCGCGCAGCGCGGCCCTGGCCGGCGTCGGTGTCGCCGGCACGAGCAGCGCCGACGTGCAGATCACCCTCAGCGCGCCGGAGGCCGTCGCGCCGCGCGGCCCCCTCACGTACACGGTGCGGGTGGTCAACAACGGCCCGGACACCGCCGCCGGCGTGGCCGCCACGCTGGAGCTCCTCGGCCCCGGACCGCGCTTCGAGGACGACCCGCGGCCCGGTCCCGGCTCGATCCCGGACATCACCTGGTGGGGGGCGAGCACCCGCGCGCCCGGCGGTGTGCGGTTCCTCAGCGGTGGCGGGCCGCACCCGTCCATCCAGCGGGTCGTGTGGACCATCGGTGATCTCGCCCCCGGCCGGACGGCGACCTTCGAGGTCGACCTGACCGCGCCGTCCGGTCTCGGCCGGATCACCTCGACGGCCCGGGCCGTCACCACCACCCTCGACCCCGAGCCCGACAACAACGTCGCCACCGTCGCCCCCCGGGTGACGCGGGACGACGAGGACTGACGATGACTGACGAGGACTGACGGGGACCGACGACGACCGACGACGACCGATCCGTCCGGGGAGCGGATACGACGAGGGGCCCGGCAGCCGAAGCTGCCGGGCCCCTCGTTCTCCTGCTCAGAGCGGTAGCGGTGGGATTTGAACCCACGGAGGAGTTGCCCCCTCACACGCTTTCGAGGCGTGCTCCTTAGGCCGCTCGGACACGCTACCGAGGGAGAGCTTAGCGGACGTCCGGGTGTGCTCCGAAATCGTTTGTGCGAAAGAAGCGGGTGAGCAGGTCACCGCACTCCTCCGCGAGCACCCCGGAGATCACTTCAGGGCGGTGGTTCAGGCGCCGGTCGCGGACCAGGTCCCACAGCGAACCGGCCGCGCCCGCCTTCTCGTCGAGGGCGCCGTAGACGACTCGGTCCAGCCGGGACAGGACCACGGCGCCCGCGCACATGGTGCAGGGCTCCAGGGTCACCACCAGCGTGCAGCCGCCGAGCCGCCAGGAACCGGCCGTCCTGGCGGCCTCACGGATCGCGATGACCTCCGCGTGGGCGGTCGGGTCGCCGACCGCCTCCCGCTCGTTGCGGCCCCGGCCGATGACCGTGCCGTCCGCGGAGAGCACGACCGCGCCCACCGGCACGTCGCCGGTGCGCGGGGCGAGGGTCGCTTCGTGCAGAGCGAGCCGCATGGGCCCGGCCCAGGGGTCGCGGATCGGGTCGGTCAGCGGACCGCCTCCAGTACGTCCGCACAGCCCAGGGAGTCGGCGATCTCGCCGAGGGCCTCGCCCGTCAGCGCGCCGTCGCCGCTGAGCGCCAGCAGCTCCTTGTCGCTCATCCCCAGGTCCACGAGCAGCTCGGCGTCGCCGAGCGGGCCCACGGGCACGTGCACCTCCGTCGGCCCCGGCACGACGTCGTCGTCGAGTTCCTCGCTGTCACCCTCCTCGGTGCCGTCGAGGTCGACGATCTCGTCCAGGTCCTCCGGGTCGCGGCCGAGCAGCTCGTCGGTGAGCAGGATCTCTCCGTAGGAGCTGCGGGCCGCCGCGGCGGCGTCGGACACGTAGATCCGGGGGTCCTCCTCACCGTCGACGCGGACGACGCCGAACCAGGCGTCCTCCTGCTCGATGAAGACCAGGACCGTATCTTCCTCGGTCGAGGCGGAGCGGGCCACCTCGGTCAGGTCGCCGAGGGTTTCCACATCGTCGAGATCGGTCTCGCGCGCTTCCCAACCGTCCTCGGTGCGCGCGAGCAGTGCGGCGAAATACACCGTGACTCTCCCACAGGTCTCAGGCCGTCCGGACTTTCGGGCGGGAGCCGGATGATCAGCTCGGGGGTCCCCGCCCACACTCGGCATCGTGGCAGAAACCTCGGCTTTGCGAAGGGTCTTCCGCGCGTGCCGCGTGCCAGGGCTTCCGGCTTTTTCCCTGCGGCGGCCTGCGGGGACCCGCGGGAACCCTTCCGGCGCGGGCGGTTCGCCCGTCCCGGTGGCCTACCAGCGGAAGGTGCGCATCCGCATCTGCTGGCGCGCCCGCGCCGCGCGCGCCCTGCGCGGCTGCACCCGGTCGCGGAGCTCCTTGGCCTCGTTCAGTTCGCGCAGGAACATCGCCCGCCGCCTTCTGCGCTCGGCATCGCGCTCCTGCTGCGTACGGGCGTCGCTCGCGTCGGCGCCACCACTGTCGTGCTCCGCCATGGGGCACCACCTCAAGTGATCCGCGGGGCCCGGTCGGGACAGTCCGGGCGTAGGGGCTCGCCTTCCCCTTCCAGTGTGGTTTCAAAGCCGCCCCTTGCACAGCGGCTCCGGGCGCCCGTTTCTGCCCCGCGGCGGCGGCGACGTTAAAGTCGGGGGCATGCGGATCCATGTCGTCGACCACCCCCTGGTGGCGCACAAACTCACCACGCTGCGCGACGAGCGCACCGACTCGCCGACCTTCCGGCGGCTGGCCGACGAGCTGGTCACCCTGCTCGCCTACGAGGCCACCCGTGACGTGCGCACCGAGCAGGTCGACATCACCACGCCGGTGGCGGGGACCACGGGCGTACGGCTCTCCCACCCGCGGCCGCTGGTCGTGCCGATCCTGCGAGCCGGCCTCGGCATGCTGGAGGGCCTGGTGCGCCTGCTGCCGACGGCCGAGGTCGGCTTCCTCGGCATGATCCGCGACGAGGAGACGCTGGAGGCCAAGACCTACGCCACCCGCATGCCGGAGGACCTGTCCGGGCGGCAGGTGTACGTGCTGGACCCGATGCTGGCCACCGGCGGCACCCTGATCGCCGCCATCGACCTGCTGATCGAGCGCGGCGCGGACGACGTGACGGCCGTGGTGCTGCTCGCCTCCCCGGAGGGCGTCGAGGCCATGGAGCGGGCGCTGGCGGGCAAGCCGGTCACCGTCGTCACCGCCGCCGTCGACAGCCACCTCAACGAGAGCGGCTACATCGTCCCCGGTCTCGGCGACGCGGGCGACCGCCTCTACGGCACCGCGGGCTAGCGGGCTCCTTCACCGATACGTCAGGGCGGTACCGGACCCCCGCGGGAGTCCGGTACCGCCCTGACGTCCGTGCCGGGCCTACGGGAGCGTCAGCAGCCGGCGGGCCGGGGGGCCGCGCTCGGCTTGGCCAGGACGACGAGGTTCCGCTCGACGACCCGGTCGGCGGCCAGGGTGGTGAAGCCCTTGCCGAGCATGAGGTCGACGGTGTTGGCCGCGTGCTTGCTCTTGGGGGCCGCGGGCTTGTAGGTGGTGGTGCCCTTGAACTGGGCGCCGACCAGCTTCATGGCCGCCTCCGCCTTCGTGCCGGAGCCGCCGAGGAGCAGGGCGGCCGCGGTGACCTTGCGGTCGTACTCGGGGTCGGCGTTGCCGAAGGTGCCGATCTTGAAGCCCCGGGCGGCGAGCTGGTCGGCGGTCTTCTTGGCGAGGCCGCTCTTGGCGGTCGCGTTGTAGACGTTGACCGTGAGCTGCCCGGGTTCGGGGAACACGATGGGTTTGGTGCCGGAGGTACCGGGCGCCGGGGCGACCGCCTTGCAGGCCCGCTCCTTGGAGGCGTTGGCCGCTTGCGCGGGCTTCCCCTTCGCCGCGGCGTCGCCGTCGAAGACGTCGACCAGCTGGAGCGTGCCCCAGCCGGCGAGGCCGAGCACGGCGACGGTCGTGACCAGTACCGTCACGATCCGGAACTTGCTCCGTGGACGGCGCATTCGTGGGTACTGGTTCCCGGTGACACGGTACTTCCCGCCCATGCCAGGGGGCGTCAGCATGCTCATGTGCGCAGCGTAGTGCGGGATTCCGACTTGGCCTACTAAACGATCAACCAATCGCGGCCAATCGGGACGACTTGAACCCGAAAGGGTCAACAATCGGCTGAACGGATGTCAGGACCGGCTCGCCGGGACCCGTTGGCCCATCCGGGGCGCCCGGGACCGGTCCGGGCTCAGTCCATCTCCAGCACGCGCGCGTGCAGCACCTGCCGCTGCTGGAGCGCCGCGCGCACGGCGCGGTGGAGCCCGTCCTCGAGGTACAGGTCGCCCTGCCACTTCACGACGTGCGCGAACAGGTCCCCGTAGAACGTCGAGTCCTCGGCGAGCAGGGTCTCCAGGTCGAGTTGCCCCTTCGTGGTGACCAACTGGTCGAGGCGTACCGGACGTGGGGCGACGTCCGCCCATTCACGGGTGCTTTTCCGGCCGTGGTCGGGATACGGCCGCCCGTTTCCGATGCGCTTGAAGATCACACGGAAAGCCTACCGGGCAAGGGCGTACGGGCGCAGCAATGGCGCAGGAGTGCGATGGTGGGCAAATACGGTGATAGCGGGAGCAGCGGAGCAGCCCATGACCACGCCGACGACGCCCGACGCCGCGCGGGCCATCGCCCAGGGGTACGCCTTCACCGGACCGGCGCTCGATCTGGGGGCGCTGCTGTGGGACGGGCGGTGCCTGCCGGACGCCTCCGTCCGCGTCCCGCTCGGCATGCTCAGCCGGCACGGGCTCGTCGCCGGCGCGACCGGCACCGGGAAGACCAAGACGCTCCAGCTGATCGCGGAGCAGCTGTCCGCCCAGGGCGTACCCGTCTTCCTCGCCGACGTGAAGGGCGACCTCTCCGGCGTCTCGGCGCCCGGGGCGGCGGGCGACCGCGTGGCGCGGCGCGCCGCCGAGGTCGGGCAGGACTGGTCGCCGCAGGGCTGCCCCGCCGAGTTCTACGCCCTCGGCGGCATCGGCCCCGGCATCCCGGTGCGGGCCACGGTGACGAGCTTCGGCCCGGTGCTCTTCTCCAAGGTGCTCGGGCTCAACACGACGCAGGAGCAGTCGCTCGGCCTGATCTTCCACTACGCGGACGGCAAGGGCCTGGAGCTGGTGGACCTCAAGGACCTGCGGGCCGTCGTGGCCTTCCTCACCTCGGAGGAGGGCAAGGGCGAGCTGAAGGGGATCGGCGGGATCTCCCCGGCGACCGCCGGGGTCATCCTGCGCTCGCTGACGGCGTTCGAGGCGGAGGGCGCGGGCCCCTTCTTCGGGGAACCGGAGTTCGACACGGCGGAACTGCTGCGGACGACGGAGGGGGGCGGGCGCGGGACCGTGTCCGTGCTGGAACTGGCCGCCGTGCAGGACCGCCCGCGGCTCTTCTCGACCTTCCTGATGTGGCTGCTGGCCGACCTCTTCGAGGACCTGCCCGAGGTCGGCGACCTGGACCGGCCGAAGCTGGTCTTCTTCCTCGACGAGGCGCACCTGCTGTTCACCGGGGCGAGCAGGGCCTTCCTGGAGGCGATCACGCAGACCGTGCGGCTGATCCGCTCCAAGGGGGTGGGGATCTTCTTTGTGACGCAGACGCCGAAGGACGTGCCCGCCGAGGTGCTGGGCCAGCTCGGCAACCGGGTGCAGCACGCGCTGCGCGCCTTCACCCCGGAGGACGCCAAAGCGCTCAAGGCGACGGTGCGGACCTTCCCGACCTCCCCGTACGACCTGGAGGAACTGCTCACCGGTCTCGGCACCGGCGAGGCGGTGGTCACCGTGCTCAGCGAGAACGGCGCCCCCACCCCGGTCGCCGCCACCCGGCTGCGTGCTCCGCGTTCGCTGATGGGACCGGTCGCCCCGGAAGCGCTGGACGCGGCGGTCAAGGGGTCCGCGCGGTACGCGCGCTATGCACAGGCTGTGGACCGGGAGTCGGCGTACGAGCGGCTGAGCGAGCGGCCCACGCCCACGCCCACGCCCATGCCTGCTCCCGCCCCCGCGACGCGGAAGCGTGAGGAGCGGCCCGGGGAGGAACCGGGGGTGGTGGAGCAGGTGATGGGCAGCGGTGTCTTCCAGTCGCTGGCCCGCTCGGTGGGCACCCAGATCGGGCGCGAGATCAGCCGGTCCCTCTTCGGCACGTCCAAGCGGCGGCGGCGCCGGTAGGCCTACGCCTTCCCGGCCTTCTTCGCGGCGGCCTTGGCGGGCTTCGCCGGCCGGGCCGCCTTCGCCGCGCGCTTGGCCTCCTGCTTGAAGGCCCGCACCTTGTCCAGGGACTCCGGGCCGGTGATGTCGGCGACGGAGCGGAACGAGCCCTGCTCGCCGTAGGGGCCGGCGGCCTCGCGCCAGCCGTCGGGGGTGACGCCGAGCTGCTTGCCGAGCAGGGCCAGGAAGATCTGCGCCTTCTGCTTGCCGTAGCCGGGCAGGTCGCCCAGCCGGGTCAGCAGTTCCCTGCCGTCGCCGACCCCGCGCCAGACCGCCTCGGCGTCGCCGTCGTAGTGCTCGACGAGGTACTGGCACAGCTGCTGGACGCGCTTGGCCATGGAACCCGGGTACCGGTGCACGGCCGGCTTCTCGGAGAACAGCGCGACGAAGGCCTCCGGGTCGTAGGCCGCGATCTCGTGGGCGTCCAGGTCGTCGCGGCCCATGCGGGTGGCGATGGTGTGCGGGCCGGTGAAGGCCCACTCCATCGGGATCTGCTGGTCGAGGAGCATGCCGGTGAGTGCGGCGAGCGGGCTGCGGCCGAGCAGCGCGTCGGCCTCGGGCTGCTGGGACAGCCGGAGTGTGGTTGCCATGGACCGATGATCCCGCGTGCGGCGGGGCGCCGCTCCCGCGTCACCCGAACGGCCCAGTGCCGATGGCCGACCGGGCGGTGCGGGCGGACCGTGTGAGGTGTCCACCACCGACGCGATGGGAGCCTTGTGATGAGCCAGCAGACGCAGTCGGTCAAGCCGCATCACCATTCGGGCTGGGCGACGGGCGGCACCGTGTTCGCGGGAATCCTGATGATGGTCTCGGGTGTCTGGGCCATCCTCGAGGGCATCTCCGCCATCGCCAAGGACGACGTCTGGGTCCGGCTGGGCCACTACATCTTCAAGTGGAACCTGACGGCCTGGGGCTGGATCCACCTCGTGCTGGGAGTCCTCGTCCTCATCGTCGGCACGGCCCTGCTCTCCAGCGCGCCCAGGTGGGCGCGGGTCGCGGGTGTGGCGCTGATCGCGTTCAACATCCTGGTGAACTTCGCCTGGCTGCCGTACACGCCGTTCTGGGCCTTCCTGATGATCGCGATCGACATCTTCATCATCTGGGCCCTGTGCCGCGGCTGGGGCGACCACCCCGACCATCACGACCACCTGGGCGGGGACGGTCACCACGGCAGGGACGACAAGCTCGGCCACCCGGTCTGACGGCCCCGTACGCAGCGCGCCGCGGTCCCGGAGGCGTCCCCACGCCGCCGGGGCCGCGGCGTCATGGGCGGGATGTCACCCCTTCGTGTGGCATGACCGGTACGCCGGATAGCGTCCACCCGCGCGGGTAGCGCTGAACGAGTGACGCAGCCATTTGAACTGCCCGACTTCTACATGCCGTACCCCGCGCGCCTCAATCCCCATCTGGAGGAGGCGCGGGAGCACTCCCGCACCTGGGCGCGGGACATGGGGATGCTGGAGGGTTCGGGCATCTGGGACACCGCCGACCTCGACGCGCACGACTACGCGCTGCTGTGCGCCTACACCCATCCCGACTGCCCGGCACCGGAACTTTCCCTGGTGACGGACTGGTACGTGTGGGTGTTCTTCTTCGACGACCACTTCCTGGAGACGTTCAAGCGGTCCCAGGACCGCCGCGGCGGCAAGGCCTACCTGGACCGGCTGCCCGCCTTCATGCCGATGGACCTGGCGCAGGGCATGCCCGAGGCCGCGAACCCGGTCGAGGCGGGGCTCGCCGATCTGTGGCGGCGCACCGTCCCGGCCATGTCGCTGGACTGGCGCCGGCGGTTCGCCGAGAGCACCGAGCACCTGCTCAACGAGTCGCTGTGGGAGCTGTCCAACATCAACGCGGGCCGGGTGCCCAACCCCGTGGAGTACATCGAGATGCGCCGCAAGGTCGGCGGCGCGCCCTGGTCCGCGGGTCTGGTGGAGTACGCGGCCGGAGCCGAGGTGCCGGCCGCGATCGCCGGGTCGCGTCCGGTGCTCGTGCTGCGGGACGCCTTCTCCGACGCGGTGCACCTGCGCAACGACCTGTTCTCGTACCAGCGCGAGACGGAGGAGGAGGGCGAGCTCAGCAACGGCGTGCTGGTCCTGGAGAGCTTTCTGGGGTGCACGACCCAGGAGGCGGCGGAGTCCGTCAACGACCTGCTCACCTCGCGCCTGCAGCAGTTCGAGAACACCGCGGTCACCGAACTGCCGCCGCTCGTCGCCGAGCACGGGCTCGACCCGGCGCAGTGCGCGGCCGTGCTGGGGTACGTCAAGGGCCTGCAGGACTGGCAGTCCGGCGGCCACGAGTGGCACATGCGCTCCAGCCGCTACATGAACGGTGGCGGCGCGGGGGCGCCCGCCCGCACCGGCTGGTCGCCGTTCGCGCTGCCCGGCGGGATCGGCCTGTCGGCCGGCACGGTGCGGACCACCGGGCGGGCCGAGGCCGCCCGCGTCCGGGCCTTCACCCACGCGCCGCGGCGCACCGGGCCGGTCCCGCCGCCCGACTTCCTGATGCCCTTCCAGGTCACGCTCAGCCCGCACCTGGACGCCGCCCGGCGCACCATCGTCGACTGGGCGCACCGGATGGGCCTGCTGGAACCGCAGCCCGGCGTCCCCTTCTCCTTCGTGTGGGACGAGCGCAAGCTGATCGCGTTCGACCTGCCGCTGTGCGCCGCGGGCATCCACCCGGACGCGTCCCCCGAGGAGCTGGACATCACCTCCGGGTGGCTCACCTGGGGCACCTACGCCGACGACTGGTTCCCGGCCGTCTTCGGCCGCACCCGCGACCTGGCCGGCGCGCGCGCCGCCAACGACCGCCTGTCGGCCTTCATGCCGGTCGACGGCACGCCCGCGCCCTGCCCGGTCAACGCCCTGGAGCGCGGACTGGCCGATCTGTGGGCGCGCACGGCCGGGCCGATGCGGTCCGAGGCCCGCCGCCGCTTCCGCGCCGCGATCGAGAGCATGACCGCGAGCTGGCTGTGGGAGCTGGCCAACCAGGCGCAGCACCGCATCCCCGACCCCGTCGACTACCTGGAGATGCGCCGCCGCACCTTCGGTTCCGACCTGACGATGAGCCTGTGCCGGCTCGGGCACGGCCAGGTGGTGCCGGACGAGGTCTACCGCAGCGGGCCGATGCGGTCGCTGGAGAACTCCGCCGCCGACTACGCCTGCCTGATGAACGACGTCTTCTCGTACCAGAAGGAGATCGAGTACGAGGGCGAGATCCACAACGCCCTGCTGGTGGTGCAGAACTTCTTCGGCTGCGACGAGCCGGCCTCGCTCGCCGTGGTCCACGACCTGATGACCGGGCGCATGAAGGAGTTCCAGCACGTCGCGGCGAACGAACTGCCCGTGCTGTACGACGACTTCGCCCTCGGTGCGGAGGCCCGGGCGGTCCTGGACGGCTATGTGCGCGAACTGGAGAACTGGCTCGCGGGCATCCTGGCCTGGCACAGCGGCTGCCACCGCTACGAGGAGGAGGAACTGCGCCGGCCGCCCGGTTCGTCCCGGATGCCCTCCGGCGCGCACGGACTCGGCACGTCGGCGGCCCGGTTGGTCACGCTGCTCGGGGCGCGGTAGCGCGGCGGCGGGGGGGAAGGGGGGGCGGCCCGTGCGGGGGCCGCCCCCGGAGGCACGGACGAGTGCCCGTGCGACACACGTCGGTTGCCGCGCGGGGGGCCGGACGGTGGCGGGCTGCGGAACGGAGGGCCTCGGCCGGGCCGGTGGGGGAACGCGCGGTTCGCCGGAGGGGGCGATGGTGGCGCGGGTCCCCGGGCGCCTACGGTGGACCCGCAACTGTGGCCCGGCGGTGAGGAGTTCCATCCATGAACGCGCCCAGTACCCAACGCGTCGCGCTGCGGGACCGGTTGCTCGACCGGTTCCTGCTGCACGGCACCGTCGTGTCCGTGGAGCGGGTGGCCGCCCGCATGCGGCGGCTGCGGATCGAGGGCCCGGGGCTGGGCGGGACGGCCTGCCGGCCGGGGCAGCAGGTGCGGGTGCACGTGGACGGGCTGACCCGGCGGACGTACTCGGTCTGGCACCACGACCCGGCGGGCGCGATCGAGCTGTGCGTGATGGAGCACCCGGAACCGGGACCCGGCGCGCGCTGGGGCGCGGCGGCGGAGGTCGGGACGCGGGTCCGGCTGGGCCGGCCGGAAGGGTCGTTCGTGCTGCGGCCGGAGGCCCGGCACCACGTCTTCGTGGGCGAGGAGACGGCCATGCCGGCGCTGGGCGCCATGCTCGCCGCGCTGCCCGGGGACGCGTCCGTGCACGGCTGCGTGGAGACGGCGACCGCCGAGGACCGGCTGCCGCTGGCGCACGCGGACCGGCTCGCCTGGCGGCTGCGCGGCGGCACCTCCGCCGCGGCCTCCGAGGGACTTGCCGAGGCCGTCCGGGCGCTGGACCTGCCGGAGGACCCGGCGGGCGGTGCCGCCTACGTCGCGGGGGAGGCCCGCACCGTGCAGCTGGTGCGCGGCGTGCTGGTCCGCGAACGCGGCTGGGACCGCCGGGCGGTGCTGACCAAGCCGTTCTGGAGCCCGGGCAAGCGCGGCATGGAGTGAGCGGCGGGGCGGCCCGTCAGTCCGCGTCGCGGATCCACGCCTCGTAGGACATCACGTCGCCGGCCCGTACCCGGTACGCCGCCACGTCCTTGGTGAAGGTGGTCTCGATGCCCAGGACCCCGCCGGTGCGCGGGTCGAGGATCACCATGATGCGGGTGACGCCGGTGTCGAGGACGTACGCCTGTCCCGGACGGCCGAGGCGGTCGCTGATCGCGCCGACCGGGCGCAGGTCCTTCGCGGCGGCCAGCAGGGCGTCGATCGCCGCGATGTCCCGGGCGCCGGGCGTCCAGTCGCCCAGCAGTGAGGGCAGCACGTCCAGCAGCTCCTGCGTGCGGGTGCAGGCGCAGCCGTAGACGTCGCGCAGGTAGCCGCGCCACTCGCCGGCGTCGTGCGGCGGCTCGGAACCGGACAGCCCGTACGGCGGCAGCGTGCCGGGCGGGTACGACGCGCGGTGCAGCACCTTGCCGTCCGCGACGGTGCGGGGAGCGCCGCCGGGGTCGGTGATGACGGGCGCGCCCGGGTGCAGGGGGTCGGTGGCGACGACCAGTTCGGTACCGCTGCCGTCGGCGTTCCACCGGGTCAGGCGCTCCTCCGGGACGGTGACGGGCGGCCGTGCGCCGGGACCCTCCTCCATGCTCATGCTCCACGACATCACGTGCGTGCCGCCCCGTGTCCCCGGCGCCGTGTCCCCGCCCGCGGCGGCGTCCCGGGCCGCCCGCGCGATGTCGGCCAGCGGCACCGCCGGGGAACCGGCCTCGGGCCGCAGCGCGACGGGCGCCGCGACCGCGTGCGTGCTGCCCGCGTCCGACAGGGTGAAGGCCAGGACGGCGGTGACGGCGACGGCCGCCGCCACGCCGGCCGGCACCAGGCGCGGCACGCGCCGGCGCCGCCGCGCCGGCGCCGGCCGCATCAGCCGGCGCAGCGCGTGCTCGGCGCGCGCGTCCAGGGGGCGGTCGGCCCACCGCGGATCGCCCGCCGGTACGGGGTCGGCCTGCCTCAGCAGCTCCAGGTCCCGCTCTTCCGTCATCGCCGTGACTCCCCTTCGCCCGTGTTCCGCGTGGCCGGTGCGGCCTGTACGCCGTGGGGCGCCGCGCCCGCCGCCACCGACATCCCCATGCGGTCGATCTGCTCGCGCAGCCTGCGCCGCGCGCGGTGCAGCCGCATGGCGGCCGCGCTCCGGCCGCAGCCGAGGGCGACCGCCAGCTCGCCGACGTCGAGTTCCTCCCAGGCGGTCAGCCGCAGCGCCTCCCGGTCGGTGTCCGGCAGCCGTTCCAGCGCCTCGTGCACCCACGCCCCGGGGCGCTCGGTGTCGGGGCTCGGCACGAGGTGCGTGCCGTGCGCCGTCTCGTGGTTCCCTACCCGGTCCAGCAGCCTGCGGCGGCGGCTCCGGCCGCGCACGGTGTTGGCGAGGCAGTTGCGGGCCACGCCGTACAGCCAGGGCAGCGGCTGCCCGGGGAGTTCGCGGCGGCGCCGCCACGCGACGGCGAAGACCTCCGCGGCGACTTCCTCCACCTCGTCCTGCTCCTGGCCGTCCAGCCGCCGCGCGATGTAGCGGCAGATCGCCCAGTAGTGCTCGCGGTAGGCCGTGGCGAACGCCTCGCTGTGCGTCTCGTCCGTGCTCATGACCGCTTGGTGTCCGACATGGCCCCGATCATCACACCCGTCCGGTGTGATCTTTTCGCCGGTCCTCGCGGGCGTCCTCCCGTGACGCACCGGGCGGTCCCGGACACCTAGCGGGCATGAGGCTCAAAGACGTACGCGGGACCGCGGTGGTGCGGTGGCTGACCACCACGGACCACAAGACCATCGGCACGCTCTACCTGGTCACGGCGTTCGCGTTCTTCTGCGCGGGCGGTGTGATGGCGCTGCTGATGCGCGCCGAACTCGCCCGGCCCGGACTGCAGGTCCTGAGCAACGAGCAGTTCAACCGCTGTTCACGATGCACGGCACGGTGATGCTGCTGATGTTCGCCACCCCGCTCTTCGCGGGCTTCGCGAACTGGATCATGCCGTTGCAGATCGGCGCGCCCGACGTCGCCTTCCCCCGGCTCAACATGTTCGCGTACTGGCTCTACCTGCTGGGTTCGCTCATCGCGGTGAGCGGCTTCCTGACCCCGCAGGGCGCGGCCGACTTCGGCTGGTTCGCCTACTCCCCGCTGTCGAGCGCCGTGCACTCGCCGGGTGTGGGCGGCGACCTGTGGATCATGGGCCTGGCGCTGTCGGGCTTCGGGACGATCCTGGGCGCGGTCAACCTCATCACCACGATCGTCTGCATGCGCGCCCCCGGCATGACGATGTTCCGGATGCCGATCTTCACCTGGAACGTGCTGCTCACCGGCGTGCTGGCGGTGATGGCCTTCCCGGTGCTGGCCGCCGCGCTCTTCGCGCTGGAGGCGGACCGGACGTTCGGGGCGCACATCTTCGACCCGGCCAACGGCGGGGCGCTGCTGTGGCAGCACCTGTTCTGGTTCTTCGGGCACCCGGAGGTGTACATCATCGCGCTGCCGTTCTTCGGGATCATCAGCGAGGTGATCCCGGTCTTCTCCCGCAAGCCGATGTTCGGCTACACCGGGCTGATCGCCGCGACCGTCTCCATCGCGGGCCTGTCGGTCACGGTCTGGGCGCACCACATGTACGTGACGGGCGGGGTGCTGCTGCCCTTCTTCTCCTTCATGACGCTGCTCATCGCGGTGCCCACCGGGGTGAAGGTCTTCAACTGGATCGGCACGATGTGGAAGGGCTCGCTGAGCTTCGAGACCCCGATGCTCTGGGCGACCGGCTTCCTGGTCACCTTTGTGTTCGGCGGTCTCACCGGGGTGCTCCTCGCCTCGGCGCCGCTGGACTTCGAGGTCTCCGACACCTACTTCGTGGTGGCGCACTTCCACTACGTGGTCTTCGGGACGGTGGTCTTCGCGATGTTCTCGGGACTGCACTTCTGGTGGCCGAAGTTCACCGGCAAGATGCTCGACGAACGCCTGGGCAAGATCACCTTCTGGACGCTCTTCACCGGCTTCCACGGCACGTTCCTGGTCCAGCACTGGCTGGGCACCGAGGGGATGCTGCGGCGCATCCCGGACTACCTGGCCGCCGACGGCATCACCACCTTGAACACCGTCTCGACGATCAGCTCCTTCCTGCTGGGGCTCTCCCTGCTGCCGTTCCTCTACAACGTCTGGCGCACGGCGAAGTACGGGAAGAAGGTGGAGACCGACGACCCGTGGGGCTGGGGGCGTTCCCTGGAGTGGGCGACCTCCTGCCCGCCGCCGCGCCACAACTTCCGCTCCCTGCCGCGCATCCGGTCCGAGTCGCCCGCGTTCGACCTGCACCATCCCGAGGTGGGGACGTCGGAAACGGTATCGAGCCTGCCGGGAGCGACACTCCCGGCCGGTCGCGGCGGCGCCTAGGTTCGACGGCATGACGACGCACGAAGCCACCACGGCGACCCGCTCGCGCACCCACACCTGGCAGACCCGCCCCGAGCCGACCTCCGAGATCCCGGGGATGACCGGCCGCGAGATCCTCCAGGGCGCGCTGGACGGGAGGTTCCCGGCCGCCTCCATCATGAGCACGCTCGGCTTCCGGCTCGTCGGGGTCGGCGACGGACGCGCGGTCTTCGAGGGCGACCCCGGCGACCACCTGATCAACCCGATGGGCACCGTGCACGGCGGGTTCCTCGCCACCCTGCTGGACTCGGCGCTCGGCTCCGCCGTGATGAGCCGGCTGCCGGCCGGATCGGCGTACACCACCGTCCAGCTGGGGGTGCACATGATCCGGCCGGTGCTCGCGGGGACGCCCACCCTGCGCTGCGAGGGCACCGCGCTGCACGTCGGCCGGACGACGGCCACCGCGCAGGCGCGCGTCGTCGGCACGCACGACGGCAAGCTCTACGCGCACGGCACGACGACCTGCGCGGTGCTCCGCCTCAGCTGACCGACGCCACCGCCGCCTCGGCCACGGCCAGGGCCGTCGCCATGATGCTGAGCTGCGGATTCACCTCCGGGCAGCTGGGCAGCGCGGAGGCGTCGGCGACATGGACGCCCGCCACGCCGCGCAGCCGGCCGTCCGGCCCGGCGGGCGCGGTGCGCGGGTCGGCGCCCATCGCGACGGTGCCGGTGGGGTGGAACGCCGACAGATGGAGCTGCCGTACCGTCACGCGGTCGAGTGTGTCGTGGAGTTCGGCGGGAGTGCGGGCCCTCGGCGCGGCCGGGATGCCGGTGAGGACCTCCCGCGCGCCCGCGGCGAAGAGCAGGTCGCCCATGGCGCGCACCGCGCGCAGCAGACGCCGGGCGTCACGCGGGTCGATGTCGTAGCGCAGCAGCGGGCGACCGCGGCCCCGTACGCGCCCGCCCGGCCGGTCCGCGATCATCGCGCCGAAGGTGGCCAGGCGGCCGGAGTCCTCCAGCTCCGCACGCAACTCCCGCCCGACGCCCGGCAGGACGAAGGAGCCCATGCCCGGCGGCGGGGCCGTGGCCTCGATGAGGATGCCGTCCGCGTGCAGTTCCTCGACGCCCGCGCTCTGCAGCACCGCAGGGCCGCCGTCCGCGACGGGTTCGTCGAAGCGCCCGGCCACGCTGGTGGCCGGGTGCACGGCGAGGTTGCGACCGGTGCGCGGATGCCGGCCGAGCCCGGAGCGGCGCAGCAGCGGCGGGGTCTCCAGCGCGCCGGCGGCGACCACCACCAGCGGGGCCATGATCTCCAGCATGCTGCCGTCGGCGCGTCGTACGGCGACACCGCGGGCCCGCGGGCCGCCGGGCCGGTCCGGATCGGTCAGCACCCGGCGCACCGAGGCGCCGGTGACGATCCGCGCCCCGGCCGCGCAGGCCTGCGGCAGCACGGACAGCTGGACGCTCTGCTTCGCGCCGGCCGGGCAGCCCACCACGCACTGGCACGAGCCGCGGCAGCCGGGCGCGTTGCGCCGCAGCGGACCGGCCCGCCAGCCGAGTTCACGGGCGCCGAGCAGCGCGAGCGTGCCGTTGCGGCCCAGCACGCCGAGCGGCTGGGTGGCCACCCGCAGGGTGCGTTCGACCTCGTCCAGGCGCGCGCCGAAGGTCTCCGCGTCGGCGAGGGCGCCGAGCCCGTGCTCCTCGCGCCAGCGGGCCAGCACATGGTCCGGGGTGCGGTAGCAGGTACCGGAGTTGACGACCGTGGTGCCGCCGACCGCGCGGCCGGTGGGCACGACGAGCGGCGGGCTGCCGAGCGCGACGGTCGCACCGCCGTCCCGGTACAGCTCGGCGAAGCGGTCCAGCGGGGCCCGGCGTCCGAACTCCGCGGTGGTGTGCCGGCGGCCCTCCTCCAGGACCAGGACCCGCAGTCCGGCCCGCGCCAGGGTCCGCGCCGCCATCGCGCCGCCCGCGCCGGACCCGATCACCACGGCGTCCGCCCGTGAGCGGTCCGGCCACCGGGCGGCGGGCACGCAGTCCAGCGGCGGGTCCTGCGGGGCGGCCGGTGCGACGGCCGGCGCGCCCGTGCGCAGCATCCGCTCGGTCCCGGCGGCCAGCAGCACCGGCACCTTCACCACGTCGAGCAGCGGCAGCAGCGCGGGCCGGGCCGCGATTCCGGTCACCAACGCCTCCCGCTGACCCGGTGTCAGCCGCTCCAGTCCGTGCCCGGTCCGGGTCCTGGCGTACCCGTCGACCGCCGCTGCCGCCGCCCGGAACCCGTGCCGCGCCGGTGCGGGCATCGTCGCGAGCAGGCCCTCCAGCCGCGCGGCCACCCCCGCGGTCCAGTCGCCGTCCCCGTCGGCCGCGAGCAACGCCGCCACCAGGCCCTCCACCACGCTCACCGGTCGCCGACCTCCGCGTGGGCGGTGCCGTCGAGCGTCCACTCCGCCTCGGTGTGCCAGCGGCCCGCGGCACGGCGTTCGAGGAGGACGTGGGCGTCGGCGGTCTCGCTGTTGCGGCAGACGGCGGCGGCGCCGTCGGGGTCGGCGTAGTCGAGGGCGAGGGTGCGCTCTGGGTGCTGGACGACCCGTACGGTGACGCGCCGCCGGCCGGCGCGGCCGGTGACCGTCCACTGCGGGAGGCCTATGTCGGCGGTGAAGCGCCGCAGGCCCGCGCGGCCGAGGGCGGCGCGCAGTCCGCCGCGCGGCCAGTCACGGCCGTCCTTGCGCAGGCGGAGGAAGACCAGCGGGGGAAGCCGGTCCAGCCCGGGGCGGGTGGAGACGGCGGCCACGATCTCCAGGACGTCGCCGCCGCCGAGGTCCGCGTGCAGCCAGGCCCAGCGGCGGGCGTTGCCGTGCCCGTAGATGCGGGCCGACGCCCCGGGCGCCCGGCGCAGGTCCAGCTCACCGGAGCCGTGGCGGACGCGGCCGGTGTAGCGGGCCCGGGGGGACGGCACGATCTGCGCCGCCGGGAGCAGCGGCCGCCGCCACGACCAGCGCGGGAAGGTGTAGAGCGGTTCCGCGTCGCCGGGTTCCTCGGTGAGGTCCCAGGACAGGGCGCCCGCGGTGCCGCGCAGCCGTCCGGGCAGGGCCTCGACGCCGCCCGCGGTGAAGCCCTCCGGCTGCTCCGCCGTGCCGGCCGTGCCCGCCGTCGCTTCCGGCCACGGGACGGGCCCGAAGCGGGCGTGCTCGACGGGTTCGGCGCCCTTGGCGGGGAAGACGGCCGCCCAGCCGTGCGCGTGGGCGCCGCCGCCGTCGGCCGGGGTGACCACCTCGTGGTGCAGCCACAGTCCCGCGCCGGTGGCGGGGTCGGTGGCGGTGGTGTACCAGACCTCGGTGCGGCCGGGGGAGCCGCCGGAGCGGGGCGCCCAGTGCGCGCGGGCCTCGTCGCGGACCGGGAAGCGGAAGCTCGTGAGGAACGGCCCGAGCGCGGTGGCGGTGCGGAAGCGCAGCGTCCCGGTGCCTGCCGGTTCCGCGGAGCCGTCCCGGGTGAGCGTGAACGGCAGGACGGTCGTCGACCGCAGCGGGTGCCGCGGGGTGACCGACTTCCAGCCGTCGAGGACGCACCTTCGCCCGTCGAGGGCGAACTCCAGCCGGTAGTGGATGCGCCGCCGGGCCAGCGGTGAGATCTCCAGGGTGCCGGTGGCCTCGGGGTCGTCGGCGCGGCCCGCGATGCGCAGCCGTCCGGTGACCCGGGCGGGCGTGGTGCGGTGGGGGAGCAGCAACCGGTCGCAGCGGACGGCGAGTTCCATCCGCACCGGCCGGTCCTCGTCCTCGCCGGACAGCCGTACGGTGCCGGACATCGTCTCGGCGAAGACGGTGCCGCGCCGGGCGCGGGGGCCGCTCACCGGGTCGCCGCCTTCAGCCCGGCGCGCATGATCCGTTCGGTGGCGGTCAGATAGGCCTCCGCCGCCTCGCGGGCCGCCGCGGGGTCGCCCTCCTCGACCGCGGCGACGACCGGTTCGAGCCGCCCGTGGGCCTCCTCCGGGTCCTGGAACGGACCGGAGAGGTGACGCCGCATCGGCAGATAGGCGTTGAAGAGGGTGTTGGTGAGCAGTACGTAGACCCGGTTGCCCGTCGCGTGGGCCAGCGCGCGGTGCACCTCGGCGTCGGCGAGCTGCACCGCGTCCGGCTGCTCGGCCTCGCGCACGGCCTCGATCCGTGTCCGCAGCCGGGCCCGGTGCGCGGCGGTGGCCCGCGAGGCGGCCGTACCGGCGATCAACGTGCCGACTCCGCGCCGCACTTCGAAGATCTCGCCGAGCCAGCGCGCGTCGTGCCGGACCAGCATGGGCAGCAGGTCGGCGCCGCCGAGCCGCTCGTAGTCGCGCACGCGGGTGCCGATGCCGTGCCGGGTCTCCAGCAGCCCGGCCTGCACGAGCCGCCCGAAGGCGTGCTTGAGCGTGGTGCGGGTGACGCCGTACCCCTCGGCGAGCTGACGTTCGGGTGGCAGCAGACTGCCGGCGGGGTGGCGGCCGGCGAGGATCTCCTCGCGCAACCGGTCCTCCAGGACGTCCACGATCGACTCGCGCGGCAGCGCTTCCATCTCACCCTCCAGTGGCTCAGTGGCTCATCCACTCAATCCAATCGTCCGACGCCCCGTCAAGACCCGGGCGGCGCACGGTCGTCACCCGCACGGCCGTGCCGGGCCGCTCTCCGGTCGCCGTTCCCCGGACCGCGGCTTACGTTCGCGATGGCGCGCCCTCGTCCTCATCCCACGGCCGAAAGGCACAGAACAGACATGACGCCCACGTGCGCACGTCCGCCCCGGAACCGCAGCAACGTGAGTCGGGCGATCGCGGTGGCGCTGGCCGCCGCGGCCCTTCCCACGGCCCTGGCCTGCGGCGGCCCCACCCGCACCGACCGGCCGAACGCCACCGCCCCCGCCGCGGCCTCCTCCTCCCCCGCCACCGGGCCCGGCGAGGGCACGGCCCCGCCCGGCGGCGCGGCCTTCCCCCAGCTGAGCGGCGACATCACCAAGCGGCTCGACTCGGCGATCCAGGACGTGCTGAAGGAGACGGGCGTGCCCGGCGTGATCGCCGGTGTGTGGGCGAACGGCAAGGGCTCGTACGTGCGCGCCTTCGGCGTCTCCGACAAGCAGTCGAACGCCAAGATGACGTCCGACCTGTACATGCGCATCGGCAGCGTCACCAAGACCTTCACCGTCACCGGGCTGCTCCGGCTGGTCGACCAGGGCAAGGTGAAGCTGGACGACCCGGTCGGGAAGTACGTCGACGGCGTGCCCGACGGCGACAAGATCACCCTGCGTCAGCTGGCCGACATGCGCAGCGGGCTGTTCAACTACTCCGAGGACGCGGGCTTCGACAAGACGCTCAAGGAGGACCCCGAGCGCACGTTCCTCCCCGCCGAACTGCTGGCCTACGCGTTCCAGCACCCCTCGAACTTCCCGCCCGGGCAGCGGTTCCAGTACTCCAACACCAACACGGTGCTGATCGGCATGGTGATCGAGAAGGTCGCCAAGCAGCCGCTCGCCGGCTATCTGCAGCGCAACGTCATCTCGCCCGCCCGGCTCGGGCGCACGTCCTTCCCCAGGAACGCCTCCCTGCCCGACCCGCACGCCCGCGGCTACACGACGGACACGACGGACGGGCAGGAGGCCGACGCCACCGGCTGGAACCCCTCATGGGCCTGGGCCGCCGGCGCGATGGTCTCCGACCTGCGGGACATGCGCACTTGGGCGCACACCCTGGCCACCGGGACGATCCTCTCCCCCGCGAGCCAGAAGGCACGCCTGGACTTCCAGCCCACCGGGCTCCCGGGCACCGGATACGGCCTCGGCATCTTCGACAACCACGGCTGGATCGGCCACAACGGCTCCCTGCCGGGCTACCAGGCCGTGGTGGTCTACCTGCCGGAGGCGGAGGCCACGCTCGTCCTGCTGCTCAACTCGGACACCGCGCACCAGGGCAGCGAGCCCAGCACCCTGTTCGCCCAGGCCGTCACGAAGATCGTGTCGCCCGGCCACGTCTACACGCTCCCGGCGATGGCCAGCACCCCGCCCACCCCCGTCCCCAGCTCATCGCCCGGCACGGCCACGCCTTCCGCTCCTTCCGCTCCTTCCGCCCCCTCCGCCTCCCCGAGCGTCGTCCCGCCCACCTCCGGGCCGACCGTCCCCGTCGTCCCGCCCACCCCGGGCACGACCTGACCGACGGCGTACCGCGGCCTGCGGTCCCGCCACGGGACGGCCTGCTCCAGCTGGGCGGCGACGCCCAGCAGCAGGTCCTCCCGGCCCTGGGCGGCCACCAGTTGCACCCCGATCGGCAGCCCCTCGCGGCTCAGTCCCAGCGGCAGGCTGACCGCCGGGTTGCCGGAGACGTTGAACGCCGCGGTGAACGGGCCGTACGCGAACAGCCGCCGCAGCCAGGACCGCACGGTGTGGCCCGGGTCGTCCTGGGCGAACGTGCCGTGCGGTGCGGGCAGGGCGCCCAGCGTCGGGGTGACCAGCAGGTCGTACGTGGTGAAGAAGCGGCCGACCGCGCGCGTCACCCGGTGCTGGGCGTCGACGGCCGCCATCAGCTCCAGCGCGGTGCACGCCTCGGTCTCGGCGAGCACCGCGCGGGACACCGCCTCCAGCCGCGACCGGTCCAGCCGGGGCGCCGCGCGCAGCACCGCGCCGCCGCTCGCCAGCGCGACCAGGACCGAGGCCTCCACCAGGTCCTCGCCGTCCAGAGCGGGGGATGCCTCGGTCACTGTGTGCCCGATCCACTCCAGGACCCTGCCCGCGTCCACCGTGACGGCGGCGACCCGCGGGTCGACCGGGTCGCCGGTCCAGGCCGCGGTGGTCAGGGCGATCCGCAGCCGTCCCGGGTCCGCGCGCATCGCGTCGGCGTAAGGGCGCGGGACCGGCGGCAGGGTCACCTTGTCCCCGGGCACGGGCGCGCCGACCGCGTCGAGGAGGGCGGCGGCGTCCCGCACCGTCCGGGTCAGGGCGAACTCGGTCTGCTGCCCGAAGGCGGCCTCGCCCGCGAGCGGCCCGGACGGTGTGCGGCCCCGGGTCGGTTTCAGGCCGACCAGGCCGCAGCACGATGCGGGGATGCGGATCGAACCGCCCGCGTCGTTGGCGTGGGCCACCGGCACCGCGCCCGCCGCCACCAGGGCGGCCGCGCCGCCGCTGGAGCCGCCGACGCCGCGTGCCGGGTCCCAGGGGTTGCGGGTCGGCCCGTACCGCAGCGGTTCGGTGGCGAAGCTCAGCCCGAACTCCGGCGCCGTGCTCTGGCCGAGCGCCACCAGACCGGCGTCCCGGAACCGGCCCATCAGGTCGTGGTCGGCCTCCGCGACGGCGCCCCGGACGGCGCGGCTGCCCAGGGTGAAGGGCACACCCCTGACGAACGGGCCGCCGTCCTTGACCACGAACGGCACGCCCGCGAGCGGCCCGTCGCCGGCATGGGCGGGTGCAGGGTCGAACAACGGCAGCGTGAGGGCGTTGAGTTCGGCCCCCGCCTCGGCCAGGGCGCGCCGCGCGGCGGCCTCGACCCCGGCCGCGGACACCTCCCCCGCGCGGATCAACTCCCGCAGCCCTACGGCGTCCTGTTCCGCGTACTCGTACGGCTCCAACACCCCTGCCCTCCGGCTCGTGCCCGGCGGTCAGACTGGCACGCCGCGGACCCGCCCGACCACGGGGTTTCCGCGGGTCGCGGGGTACGACCCTCCGGCGCGAGCGCGGCGGGGACGTGAGGGCGCAGGCCCGCGGTGCGGTGGCCCACGAGGTACAGGGGCGGCGTGCGTCCGGGCCGCGGGGCGGGACGGTCGGCCGTTCGCCGGCGCGGGAGCGCGGCGACGACGGGCGGCAGCCGGGGCTTCCCCCGGGGGCCGGGGACGTGACGGCCCCGGGTCCGCGACGCCACCGTCCGCGACGGGCGGGGGCCGGGGTTGCCTGGGATGGGGGTGGCCCTGGCGGCGATGTGGACGGTGACGTGGCCGGTCGGCGTCGCATGGCGAAGGCCGTCGACACGTGTCCGGGCCGGCGGCCCGGGCGTCGGGGAGGTGATGGCTCCGGCCCCGGGTGCGGTCGCTCACGACGGCCGGGGGCCGCGCGCGTTGGGCCCGTTCATGGGCCGAGGCGGCGGCGCGGCGGTCAGACGACCTTCCAGCGGACCAGCGCGCCGAGGGTGAGCGCGCCGGGGATGAGCGGAATCCAGACGGTGACGATGCGGAAGCCGAGCACGACCGAGGTGGCGGCCGCGACGGAGGCGCCGGAGGCGACGAGGGCGAAGACGAGCGCGGCGTCGACGGAGCCGAGGCCGCCCGGGGTGGGGAGGGCGGCGGCCGCGATGCTCGCGGCGACGTACGCGACGGCGACGTGGCCGATCGGCACCGGCATGGCGAGGGCCATCGACACCGCGACCAGGCCGGCCGCCTGCAGGGCCGGGAAGGCGAGCGCACCGGCCCACAGGGCCAGCGCCCGCGACGGCCGGGCGTGCAGCGTGCGGGCGTCGGTGAGCGCGGTGGCCAGGAAGCTCCGGACGGCGGTGCGCACCTTCCGCACGGCCAGCAGGGCGATCACCGCCGCCGCGCAGACGCCGGCGACCACGGCGGCGGTGGTGCCGACCGGGAAGGAGAGGCCGTTCGGCAGCAGGCCGTGCAGCCGCAGCGCGTGCGGGAAGACGGCTATCAGCAGCACCAGCAGCGCCCCGCGCCCCACGCACTCGGCGAGGAAGTACAGGGCGATGGCCGCCGCCGAACGGGCCGGGGGCAGGCCGCAGGCCCGCATGAAGCGGAGGTTGACCGCGCTCGCACCGATGCCGGCGGGCAGCAGGTGGTTGGCGGCGCCCGCGGCGAACTGCGTGGCCAGCAGGCGTCCGGCGGGCAGCCGTTCCAGGACGACGCCCTGCCGCATCAGGGACACCGCGACCCAGCCCAGTCCGGTGGCGGCCATCGCGGCCACCAGCCAGGCGCGGTCGGCGTCGAGCAGCTGCCGGCCGCCGGAGGCGATGAGCGGCCAGTGCAGGACGACCCAGTAACCCACCAGCACGATGGGGGCCGTGCAGGCGATCTGGCGGACGGGTATGCGCCGCAGTGCGGCTCGGATGTGCTGGATGGATATGGCCATGATCTTTAGCCCCCGCGCCTCACGCGCCTGTCCGCAGGTACTGTCGTCCCTTCTTGCCCTGCCGACACGACTTTCCGGTGTCCTCCCGCTGACGTGCGGCCGCTGTGCGGATGGCGGGAAGACGCCGCTCAGCCGCGGAAGGCGCGCCGGTAGGCCTGCGGGCTGGTGCCGACGACGCGCTTGAAGCGCTCACGGAAGGCGGTGGGGGAGCCGAACCCGGCCTGTACGGCGATGCGGTCCACCGAGTGGGACGTGGACTCCAGCAGGTACTGGGCCCGGCGGACCCGGGCGCGGTGCAGCCACTGCAGCGGGGTGGTGCCGGTCTGCTCGCGGAAACGGCGGTTGAGGGTGCGCGCGCTGGTGCCGGCGTGCGCGGCGATGTCCTCCAGGGAGAGCTCGCGGTCGCAGTGCTCCTCCATCCAGCACAGCAGCGGCTCCATCGTGGCCCCGGCGGGTGCCGGCGGCTGCTCGTGGACGATGAACTGGGCCTGGCCGCCCTCCCGTTCCAGCGGCATGACCGAGAGCCGGGCGGTGTCGGCGGCGACGGCGGAGCCGTGGTCCTTGCGGATCATGTGCAGGCACAGGTCGAGCGCGGCGGCGGCACCCGCCGAGGTGAGGAACTGCCCGTTGTCGACGTAGAGGACATCGGGGTCGACGGTCACCTCCGGGTGCAGGGCCGCCAGTTGGGCGGCCGCCAGCCAGTGGGTCGTCGCCCGCAGGCCGTCCAGCAGCCCGGTGGCGGCCAGGACGAAGGCGCCGACGCACACCGACGCGATGCGGGTGCCGTTCGCCGCGGCCTCCCGCAGCGCCCGCAGCACCTCCTCAGGGACCGGCCGCGAGGGGTCCGCGGTGCCGGGCACGATGATCGTGTCGGCGTCGGCCAGGCCCTCCAGTCCGTACGGGGCGCGCAGTGTGAACGGACCGGCGCCGACCTCGGGGTCGGGGGCGCAGATCCGCAGCCGGTAGGCGGGGCGGCCGTCGGGCAGCCGGGTGCGGGAGAAGACCTCGATCGGGGCCGCCAGGTCGAAGGCGATGACCTGGTCGAGCGCGAGGACGGCGACCGTGTGCATGGCGAGAGTGTAGAGGTGCGACGAGTTCTGGCCAAGGCGTGTATCAGGGATACAGCCGAGTTCCCCAGCTGGATACCGTTGGCGAGAATCCGTTGGGATGTGGCAACAGCGCCACTTCTGCCGCGCTTCCCACCGCTCTAGCGTCGGAGGCGTCCGATCGATGTCCACCGCTGTGGAGGGGTGCCGATGCACGCCCAGTTCGTCCTGTTCGACGGCTTCGACCCACTCGATGTCCTCGCGCCCTACGAGACGCTGGGGGTAGGCGGTGCCGAGGTCTCGCTCGTCTGCGCCGAGGGCCCGCGCGAGGTGCCCAGCGGGGTCCGCGGGGTGTCCCTGCGGGCGGGCGCGGTGCTCGACCCGGACCGCGCGGACCTGGTCGTCGTGCCCGGCGCGGCGGGCCGGGTCCCGGCCGGGGACGAGGAGGAGGACGGCGCGGACGACACCGTCGCGGCCCGCCTGGCCCGCACGCTCGGCACCCCGTTGCCGGGCCTGCTCAAGGCGGCCATGGACCGGCCCGGCACCACCGTCGCCACGGTGTGCGGCGGCTCGCAGGTGCTGGCCGGGGCGGGCCTGATCGGCGGGCGGCACGCCACCACCCACGCCCTCGGCCTGGACGCGCTGTGGAACGCCGGGGTGAAGGTCGTCGACGCCCGCGTGGTCGACGACGGCGACCTGGTCACCGCCGCCGGCGCCACCTCGGGGCTGGACCTCGCCCTGTACCTGCTGGAGCGGGAGTTCGGCCCCCGCGTCGCGCACGCGGTGGAGCGGTTGCTCGCCCATGAGCGCCGCGGCGTGGTCTGGCGCGCCGCGGGCGCCGTTCCGGCCGGGGTGTGAGGACGCCGCCCGTGACCAAGTTCCTTCTCGCGGTCCACGTTCTGGCCGCGATCGTCGCCGTCGGCCCGGTCACCGTGGCCGCGAGCATGTTCCCCCGCATGGTCCGCCGGGCACCGCGGTCGGCACCGCTGTTGCACCGCATCTGCCGGGTGTACGCGGGTCTCGGTGTGGCCGTCCCGGTGTTCGGGCTCGCCACGGCCGGCAGCATGGGCGTCCTCGGGGACGCCTGGCTCGTCACCTCCATCTCCCTGACGGCCGCGGCCGCCGGGGTGCTCGGCCTGCTCGTCCTGCCGCGACAGGAGGCGGTGCTCGCCGCGCTCGACCAGGGGAGAGACCCGGGCGGGACCGTCGGGCGCCTCGCCATGCTCACCGGTGTCTTCAACCTGCTCTGGGCGACGGTCACCGTACTGATGATCGTCCGCCCCGGTTCGACGACGGGAGCGTGACCGCGGTGCGCCCGCTGCGGATCGCCTCCGCCGTCGAACTGCTCTCGCTGGCGGTGCTGCTCGCCAACCTCGCCACCGTCCATCTGCCGCCGGTCTCCTCCCTCATGGGTCCGGTCCACGGCTGCGCCTGGCTCTGGGTCGTCATCGCCGTCCACCGGGCGGACGGTTCGGCCACCGGAGCCCGCATCCGCGCCCTGGTCCCGGGCGTCGGCGGTCTGCTGGCGCTGCGCAGGCTGCCCGCGCCGTGACCGCAACACCCCCGCCCGGAACGGGTGGTGGCGCCCCGTCGCGGCCGCGGCCAGGCTTCCGTCATGGAACCGACGCTCGGCCGGGCCGCCGCCCGCCTCTTCCCCGGCACGCCCGGCCACCACGGGGTGCTGCCGCCGCTGCTGGTCGTCCTGACCTTCGTCACGGGCGTGGTGGACGCCGTCAGCTACCTCGGCCTCGGCCGGGTCTTCGTGGCCAACATGACCGGCAACGTGGTCTTCCTGGGATTCGCGCTGGCCGGTGACCACGCGCTGTCCGCGGTGGCGTCGGTGGCCGCGGGGGCGGCGTTCTTCGCCGGGGCGGCGGCCGGCGGGCGGCTGGTGCTGCGGGTCGCGCACCCCGTACGGCTGTTCACGCTGCTGGTGGCCGCGCACGCGGTGCTGGTGGCGGCCGCGATCGGCGCCTGCGCCGCGGGCACCTCCCGGTACGTGCCGATCGCGCTGCTCGCGTTGGGGATGGGCCTGCAGAACGCCGTGGTCCGCAAGCTCGCCGTGCCCGATCTGACGACCACCGTGCTCACCCTCACGGTGACGGGGCTCGCCGCGGACCGCCCGGGACCGGCCACGCCGCGCCGGGTGCTGTCGGTGGCGGCGATGTTCGCGGGGGCCCTCACCGGCGGCCTGCTGCAGATCCGCTGCGGCAACGCCGTCGCGCTCGCCCCGGCGCTGCTGCTGCTCGCCGCCGTCGCCCTCGCGGCCGTGCCCGGCTCGCGGGAGTGAACGGGGCGTCAGGAGCGAGGCGAGGAGGCACCGGACGCCGGGCCGGGGGAAACCCGGCGCCCGGAGTTCTTTCCCCACACACCCGCGGCCGTTCCGCCGCGACCGTCGGCTGCCCCGCCTCCGGCGTCCCAAACGGCCGCACGGCCCGTGCGGCACGTTGCGCCGCACGGGCGGAGCCCGCCGCCACGCCGGGCGCAGCGCCCCGGGGGCGCCGGCGCCGGCTGGTAGCTTCGCCACCCTCCGCAGACGGCCCCTCGGGACGGAGAACTGGGTGACTCAGCGCCGCGACGACACCGACAACCGGCCGTGCGACGGCCCGGCCGACGCGCACGACGACGCCGCGGCCCTGGGCAGGCGGGGCTTCGTCGCCTCGGCCGCGCTGGCCGCCGCGGCGCCCGTCGTCCTGGGCGCCCCGTCCCACGCCGCCGCGCCTGCCGCGCCCGCCGCCGCGCCGGTGCGGCGCGGCACGGTCGCCCGGCTGCTGGAGATCCCCGCGCCCGGCCGTGACGTGCGCTGGATCCGGCAGGCCCTGCAGGTGGCGGTGCAACTGGAGCTGTCGACCATCCCGCCGTACCTGTGCGCCTGGTGGTCGGTGAAGGACCGCCGCGGCGCGGTGGCCCGCAGGCTCCGGAGCATCGTCATGGACGAGATGTTCCACATGGGCCTGGCCTGCAACATGCTCACCGCCGTCGGCGGCCGCCCCTGGATCGCGGGCGCGGTGCCGGCGTACCCGGGGCCGCTGCCGGGCGGTGTGCGCAGCGAGCTCACGGTGTACCTGTCCGGGCTCACCAAGGGATACGTCCACGACGTGATGATGGGCATCGAGATGCCCGAGAACCCGCTGCTGCGCTCGCTGGGCGGGCCGCCCACCATCGGCGACTTCTACGACGGGCTGCTGGAGGCCTTCCGCGGCGTCCGGCCCCGGCTCACCGCCCGCGGCCAGATGACCCAGCGGGTCGGCGGCGACGGGCTGCGGCCGATCCGCACGCCGGCCGACGTCGAGTGGGCGATCGAGATCATCAAGGAGCAGGGCGAGGGCACGTCCTCCTCGCCCCAGGCGCACCTGTCCCATGGCGCCCTCGGCCACTACTACGCCTTCGCCGAGATCTACCACGGGCGCGCCCTGCGCCGGGTCGGCGGGCTGTGGGAGTTCACCGGCGACCTCGTCCCGTTCCCCGAGGTCCGCCCCATGGGTGTGGTGCCGGCCGGTGGCTGGGCCCGTCCGGCGCGTGAACCCGGCCGTCTGCTGCAGCACTTCGACGTCCGGTTCAGCGAGATGCTGCGCGGCCTCCAGACCGCCTGGGGCACCGGCGACGCCCACGCGCTGGACACGGCGGTCAAGGTGATGCGGCAACTGGAGGAGCCCGCCGTCCGGCTCATGGAGATGCCCCTCCCCGACGGCAGCGGCCGCACCTACGGTCCCCAGTTCCACGTCGTGCACCCCGCGGGAGGCCGCCTCGCCACCGCCCACGGCGGGCCGCCGGTCCACTGACCGCCGCCCGGGCCGCTGGACGAAGCGGACAATCGGGGCCTCCCGAGGGGGCGTTCATCGCGCGTTCACCAGGTCCGATGCGGTGATGTGACATCGGCCACACAGGTTACGGAGCGTCAGTGCCCGCCGCTCCCGGGTGCCGGGTGCCGGAGCGGAGCCGACCCGGTGGAAGCTGTGGGGGTCCCGGCCTGATAGAGAGCGGGTGGCGACCTTCGGTCTCGTCGGCCGAGCCGTCAATCTCGGCCGTTGTCCGATCGGTTCCGGTTCACCGAGAGCACTTCCCTGCATGAAGGGGCCTTCGTGACCAAAGTGAAGTTTGTGTAACCCACGTGAAGGCGTTGTGTTTGATGCCTTAGATTTTCCGTACCTGAGTCGCTTGCGTCGCTTTTTTGGTCAATCGTGTTTGACCCGGTTCGTGTGGGGGCCTTTTTCATGTCGAGTTTCTTGGACTCGTCCTGGTCATGGCTGGTGGAGGCGGTGGGTGAGACGTCCTGGCGGGACGTGATGCCGCTGGGCCTCGCCGGTGTGTTCGTGTGGGGACTCTGGCTCTACCGGGCGGTGCTGTCCCGGTTCGCGAGACCCGTGGTGAACAACTTCCGTACCACCACCTCCGTCGTGGTGCCCGCCTACCGGGAGGACCCCGACATCCTCCTGGACTGCCTGGACACCTGGCTCGCGCAGAACCCGATGGAGGTGATCATCGTTCCCGACGTGGAGGACCACGAGGTGCTCCGCCGGCTGTCGCAGGTGACCGACCCCCGGGTGCGCGTGATCGCCTTCGAGCACCGCGGCAAGCGGTCCGCGCTCGGCGTGGGCATACGCGCGGCCAGCGGTGAGGTGGTCGTCCTGGTCGACTCCGACACCCGCTGGGAGCCCGGACTGCTGGACGCCGTGCAGATGCCCTTCGTCGACCCCGCGGTCGGCGGCGTCGGCACCCAGCAGAACGTCTATCTCCGCGGGTCCAGTGTCTGGCGCCGCATAGCCGACTGGCTGGTCAACCTCCGCTACTACGACTACGTCCCCGCCATGGGCCGGGCCGGCGCGGTGGCCTGCCTCTCCGGGCGCACCGCGGCCTACCGCCGCGCGGCGATCACGCCCGTACTGACCAACCTGGAGGACGAGTTCTTCCTCGGCCGCCGCTGCATAGCCGGCGACGACGGACGGCTCACCTGGCTGGTTCTGGCTTCCGGCTACAAGACGGTCCACCAGTCCTCGGCCCGCGCGCTGTCGATGTTCCCCTCGTCCTTCCGCGCGTTCGTCAAGCAGCGGGTGCGCTGGAGCCGCAACTCCTACCGCTGCTACCTCACCGCGGTGTACAAGGGCTGGCTGTGGCGCCAGCCGCTGGTCACCAAGATCACGGTGCTGCAGATCCTGCTCACCCCCGTCACCATGGGCATGGCCGTCGGCTACCTGGTCTTCAGCCGCCTCGACCTGAGCGTCCGCGGCATCGTGCTGGCGCTGATCTGGCTGCTCGTCGGCCGCGGGGTGCGCGGCTACTCGCACCTGCGCAAGCACCCCCACGAGGTGCTGCTGCTGCCGCTGCTGGCCCTGGTGGTCATCATGATCTCGCTCCCCATCAAGCTGTACGCCTTCGCCACGATGAACAAGCAGGGCTGGCTCACCCGCAGCAGCGACACCATCGGCGGCGAGGGCCAGGACTCCGCATCGCTCGGCACGACGCAGACCACCGCCACCTCCGGCTTGGGGGCCCTCCAGTCATGAACCGCCCGATACCCGCGCGGCGCGTCCGCCTCGCGCTGCGGGCCGCGGCGGCGCTGCCCCTCACAGCGCTGCTGCTCGCCCCGGCCGTGCCCGCCCTCGCCGACGACTCCGGGGACACGACCTCGCAGTACACCGCCGAGGAGTCCGAGACGCAGACCGCGCTGGTCGCCGGTGAGGACCACCGGCTCGACCAGATCCGCGCGATCGCCGCGGTCGCGTCGCTGAAGGACCTGAAGTACACCAAGCCGTACCGGCTGGAGACGACCGGCGGCTACACCCTCGTACTGACCCGGCGCAGCCAGGTGTACACCGTCGCCGACCTGCTGAAGCTCGCGCCGCAGACGTTCGTGCGCAAGCCGGACGGTTCCTACCTGCTGACCGAGAACATCTATCTGAACTCCGGCGCCAAGCTGCGGCTGTCCAACCCCGGCGGGCTGAACCTGCACCTGGCCAGCAGCCGGCTGGGCTTCGTCTCCATCGTCTCCTTCGGCGGCCGGATCATGTTCGACGGCGCCCCGCAGGCGCACTTCAAGGTCACCGGCTGGGACCCGCAGAAGAACAAGCCCGACACCGACCCCCGGGACGGGCGGGCCTACATCCGCGCCATCGGCGGCCAGTTCTCCATGACCTACGCGGACATCTCCGACCTGGGCTTCTGGAGCGGCCGGACCGGAGGGCTCAGCCTCACCGGAACCGACCGCCCCAACACCGGCAGCCTCGACGGCCCGGACTCCACCGACGAGGAGGACTCCGGGCAGCTCAGCAGCAGCGGCGTGCTGGCCGGACCCGCGGGCAACCTGAGCAACCCGGACAGCCGCTTCACCGTGCCGAAGCTGTCCTACGTGTCGGCGGACATCAGCCACTCCACCGTGACCGGCAACGCCTACGGGCTGTTCGCCTCCGGCGCCACCGGGGTGACCATCGACTCCACCACCATCCGCGACAGCCTGCAGGACGGCCTCGTGCTGCACCGCTACGTCACCAACGCCGTCGTCGAGAAGACGGTGTCCCGGGACAACGGCGGTGACGGCTTCGTCATGGCCCGCGCCACCCAGCAGGTTCGCGTGACCGGCTCCAAGTCGATCGGCAACGGCGGCAACGGCTTCACGATCAGCGGCCAGCCGCTGGCCCACGGCCCGTCCGCCTCCGGCCAGTCCGTCAGCAACTACGGCTCCAACTCGGTGTCCAGCAGCACCGCCAAGGACAACGGCCACTACGGCATCGAGGTGCTCGGCGGCACCGACGTCGGCGTGCAGGACAACACCGTCAACGGCGGGGACATGGGCATCGTGGTCCGCAAGGACGCGGAGAAGGTCGCCGTCACCGGCAACCACCTGATCGGCCAGTCCCGGCAGGGCATCTCCGTACGCGACGGGGTGACCGGCGCCAAGGTCACCGGCAACATCGTGGAGAACGCCGACACGGCCGTGTACGTGCGCGACTCCGTCGCCGAGGTACGCGGCAACACCGTCGAGAACGCGGGCAACCACGGCGTCTCGCTGGTCGGGGACATCGGGGGATCCACGATCTCCTACAACGTGATCGCCGGCGTCGGCCCGAGCGCCGTCGACCGCACCCGCGCCAGCGGCGACGCCACGGTGAAGGAGAACCAGACCTTCGCCTGGTACGACACCAGTTCGTTCTGGGTGAAGTTCAAGCACTACGCGAGCCCGATGACCCTGCTGTGGGCGGCCATCCTGTTGCTCATCGTCGTCTCCGCGGCCCTCGGCCAGCGCGGCCGGCGCACCCGGCAGCTCGGCCGCCACCCCTACCTGGACAAGCGCCCGCTGCCCAAGGACAACGTCCGCGAGATCCAGCTCGCCGGTCAGGACCGGGTCCCGGTGATGGCCGAATGAAGCAGGGAACGCGGGCCATGTGGGTCTCCGGGGCCGCCCTCGTCATTGCCGTCGTCGCGCTGATCGTCGCGGTGGCCTCGGGCGGCGGCGGGGACGCCTCCCGCACCGGCGCCGCGGGCGACACCGTGCGCAGTGCCTCGCCGTCCGCCCCGCAGGCGCCGGCCGAGGAGCCGACCGCGCCCGCCACCGGGCCGCTCGGCGCGCCGTCGCCGTCACAGCCGCCGTCCTCGCCGGAGCCCACCGACACCGCCACCGCCTCCGCCGGCTCGGTCACCTGCCCGGCGCCGACCGTCATGGTCGGCGACGCCAAGTCGCTGGACGACGCCCTGGAGAACGCCATGCCCGGCGACGTCATCGGGCTCGCCGACGGCACCTACAAGGACAAGTTCACCGCCGAGACCGCGGGCACCTCCGACCGCCCGATCTGGGTCTGCGGCGGCCCCGGCGCGGTGATCGACGCCGGTGACGTCGCCGGCGGCTACGCCTTCCACCTCGACGGCGCCAGCTACTGGCGGCTGGTGGGCTTCACCGTGCGCAACGGCCAGAAGGGCGTGATGGCCGACCACGTCGAGCACGCCGTCATCCAGGGCCTGACGGTTGAGCACATCGGCGACGAGGCCATCCACCTGCGGAACTTCAGCAGCGACAACGTCGTCCGCGGCAACACGGTCCGCGACACCGGCCTGCGCAAGCCCAAGTTCGGCGAGGGCGTGTACATCGGCAGCGCCGAGTCCAACTGGTGCACGGTCAGCAAGTGCAAGCCGGACAACAGCGACCGCAACGTGGTCACCGGCAACCGCATCAGCGCCACCACCGCCGAGTCGATCGACATCAAGGAAGGCACCACCGGGGGCACCGTCACCCGCAACACCTTCGACGGTTCCGACCTGTCCGGGGACCACAACGACTCGTGGGTCGACGTCAAGGGCAACAGCTGGACGATCTCCTTCAACACCGGAAGCCACGCGGCCGCGGACGGCTTCCAGACGCACGAGATCCTCAAGGGCTGGGGCCGCGGCAACACCTTCAAGGGCAACGTCGCGCACGTGGACGGCCCGGGCTACGGCTTCAACCTCACACCCGTCAACGGCAACAAGGTGACCTGCGACAACAAGGTCACCGGCGCGGGGAAGGGCCTGACCAACACCGACTGCGCCGACTGACGCACCGCGTCCGGCCCGCCGCCCCGCCACACCCCCGGACCCGCCGTCGTGCGGGGCCCGTCCTGAGGGCGGGCCGCCGCGGCCGCGGACCACGCCCCGGGGCGCCGTGATCCGCGGCGCCCCGCACCACCCCCGACACGCGAAGACACCGAGACACCCTGGAGCGATCATGGCAGCCATCACCCTCGCGGAGGACGTCGCCGGCGCCAGACCCGGCGAAGCCGACGGGACGGCCCCCCGCCTCACCGTCATAGGCACCGGATACCTCGGTGCCACGCACGCCATCTGCATGGCCGTCCTCGGCTTCGACGTGCTGGGCGTGGACGTCGACCCGGTCAAGATCGAGCGGCTCGCCGGGGGCGAGGTGCCCTTCTTCGAGCCCGGTCTGCCCGAACTGCTCGCCAAGGCCCTGGACTCCGGGCGGCTGCGCTTCACGACCAGCTTCGAGGAGGCCGCGGAGTTCGGCGACGTCCACTTCATCTGCGTGGGCACGCCCCAGCAACGGGGTTCCGACGCGGCCGACATGACCTACGTCGACGGTGCGGTGACCGAACTCGCCCGTCACCTGCGCCGGCGTGCCCTGGTCGTCGGCAAGTCCACCGTCCCGGTGGGCACCGCGGCCCGGCTCACCGAGCTGGTGCGGACCACGGCTCCGGCCGGCTCCGAGGTCGAACTCGCCTGGAACCCCGAGTTCCTGCGCGAGGGCTACGCCGTGGACGACACCCTGCGCCCGGACCGGCTGGTCTTCGGCATCGCCTCGCCCTGGGCCGAGGAGCAGCTGCGCGCCGCCTTCGCCCCGGTGATCGCGCGGGACACCCCGGTGGTCGTCACCGACCTCACCACCGCGGAACTGGTCAAGGTCGCGGCCAACTCCTTCCTCGCCACCAAGATCTCGTACATCAACGCCATGGCCGAGGTCTGCGAGGCCACCGGCGGAGACGTCACCGGCCTCGCCGAGGCGCTGGCGTACGACGACCGGATCGGCGGGCGCTTCCTCAAGCCCGGCCTCGGCTTCGGCGGCGGCTGCCTCCCCAAGGACATCCGGGCCTTCGCGCACCGCGCCGAGGAGCTCGGCGTCGGCCAGGCCGTCGCCTTCCTCCGCGAGGTGGACGGCATCAACAAGCGCCGCCGCGCCCGCACCGTCGACCTCGTGCGCGAGATGGCGGGCGGCGATCTCACCGGGGTGCGGGTGACCGCCCTGGGCGCCGCCTTCAAGCCCAACTCCGACGACATCCGCGACGCGCCCGCGCTGGACGTGGCGCGCACCCTGCACGAGCTCGGCGCCCACGTCACCGTCGTCGACCCGGCCGCCACCGAGAACGCGCGGCGCAGCCACCCGGAGCTGTCCTACGGCACCGACGCGCTCTCCGCGGCGACCGGCGCCGACGTCGTCGTCCTGCTCACCGAGTGGACCGAGTTCCGGCAGATCGACCCCGAGGCGATGGGCGCCGTGGTCGCCTCCCGCCGCATCGTGGACGGCCGGCACGCCCTGGACCCGGTCCAGTGGCGCACCGCGGGCTGGGAGTACCGCGCCCTCGGCCGCCCCTGAGCCACGACCCGGCGGGCCCCACGAGCGGGGGCCCGCCGGGGCATCACCCTCCCGCCGGGCGGGCGCCGGGCCCGGTGGGTGGTCCGCCGGTGCCGGGGACCGCGCTGCCCCGGACGCGGCTGCCGCGGCGGTCGCCGGACCCGGCCGCGCGGGCTCGGGACGGGGCCCTGGCCGGTGGCCCTGCCCTTCCGCCGCTCTGCCGTGTGGACGTCCGCGGTGTCGAACCGCCGCGCCCGTCCGACCGGGCGGACCCGAGCGGTGGATCCCGCGGCGATGCGGTCGACGGGGAGCTCGATGTGGCCTGAGCCGTCCGGCGCGGAGGCGAGCGGGTGTTTGCGCTGTGCCGGGTAGCCGTCGCCCGCCGTCAGCCGCGGCGTGAGGTACTGGCCCGGCAGGTGCCCGGCCCAGCCGGGCACGGCGAAGCGGGTCGGCGGGGCGAAGGCGGGTGCGGCGAGGCCGGGGGTCCTACCGGTCGCCGAGACCCCCGGGAGCCGTGCCCGTCCGGTCCTCGCGGACGCCGTGGCCGCGGAGTCACGCAACGACACTGCTCCGCGTCGAGCGGCTCCTCAGGCGGTGGGGCAGGAGCGTCGGAGGCCGTTCGCCCGTTCGCCCGTGTGGCCGGGGGGCCCGGAGGGGCGGCAGGGGCACGTGTGTCCCGGCGAACCCCCGTCTTCTTGATGGCCGGTCGGGGCGACCGTACTCTGCGGTCTGTTCACTTCTGATCCACCGGCGATGGGGAGTTGACGCCTTGTCCGGAACGCCTTCCGCACCGCCGACCGACGAGGACGTCCTCCGGGCCGTCGAGCGGCACCTGTCCGAGCGCAGCGGCGGCCCCGTCCGGTTCGGCGCCCCCACCGCCGTGCGGATCTCCTGGCACTCGCTGCTGGACTGCCGGATCGTACGGACCACGGAGACGCGCACCGAGAGCGCGCGGACCCACAAGGGCCGGATCGACCTGTCGAAGCGCGCGGTCTACACCGAGCTGACCACCCACAAGGTCGACCCGCCGCCGGAGGCCGGCCGGTCGCGGCGGATCGAGCTCGTCCAGCGGGACTCCATACGCGAGCGGGCCTGCGAGTGCGGCAACGGGACATGGCACTGCAAGCGGTGCGAGGGCCGCGGCGACATCCCCTGCGAGACCACCGTCGTCTGCGCCGGCTGCCGCGGCCTGGACCCCTGCACCGCGTGCGAGGGCACCGGCCGCGCCCGTGACCGCGCGTCCGCGCGCCGCGGCGCGGCGGACGGTACGCCCGCGGTCCCGGCCGCGGCCTCGCCCGAGCGGGTACGGTGCGCGAAGTGCCGCAGCCCGCGCGCCGCCTGCCCCAAGTGCGCGGGCCGGGCCCGTACGGAGTGCCCCAAGTGCGAAGGCCGCGGGTCCGTCCCGTGCCCGCAGTGCAAGGGCTCCGGCACCGTCCCGCACGACGCCTGCGGCGGCACCGGCGTGCTCACCACATGGACCGGCGCCGTCATCGAGGAGCGCGACCGCGCCGACGCGGTGACGCTGCCCCGCAAGCGGCCGCCCCAACGGGCGCGGCGCCGCGCCCGGTCCGCCGGCGACTGGCGCGAGACGGTCCTGACCTCCTCCCGCGCCGGTCTGCCGGCCGACCTGGAGCACGAGCACCACGAGGCGATCGCCCCCCGGCTGGGCCGCACCCCCGGCGAGGTCGCCCGCCGCGTCACCATCCGCCACCTGCCCCTTGCCCGGCTCGTCGCCGACCAGGATCCGGACCGGGTCTTCTACGTCTTCCCCGGCCGTTCCGGCCTGGAGGTCGTCCCGCTCCCCTCCCGGCGGCGGGTGGTGCAGGCGGCCGCCGTGGCGGTGGCCGCGCTGGTGGTGGTCGTGCTCGTGCTGGCACTGGTCCTGTAGCGCCCGGTCGCGGGGCAGGGGGGTTGCCCGGCCGGTGCGCCCGGCGCAGGCTGGGGGCATGGGTGCTCAGGACGGCCCGACGCTCATCACGTCCGTCCAGCGAGCTTTCCGCCTGATGGAGGCCATAGGGGCACACGAGGGCGGCGCCCCGGCGAAGCAGCTGGCACGCGAGGTGGGCCTGCCCCTGCCCACGGCCTACCACCTGCTGCGGACCCTGTGCCACGACGGCTACGCACGGAAACTGGACGACGGCGGCTTCGTCCTCGGCGACCACCTGCACTCGCTGTCGACCGGCGGCCGGGCCCAGTGCCTGCTGACCCGGGTCCGGCCGACGCTGGCCGTCCTGCGGGACGAGGTGTCGGCGGCGGCCTACCTGACGTTCTACGAGGACGGCGAGATCCGTGTGGCCGAGATCGTCGACGGGCCCCGGGCCCCGCGCGTCGACCTGTGGGTGGGGTCCGAGGAGGCCGGGCACGCCACCGCGCTCGGCAAGTGCGTGCTGCGCGAACTCGACGGCGAGGGCCGCCAGGACTACCTGTCCCGGCACCCCCTCGCCGACCTCACGCCGAAAACCGTCACCGACCGCCCGGAACTGCTCCGGCAGCTCGACGCGCCACCGCTGGCCCCCGCGGTGACGGACCTGGAGGAGTACGTGCTCGGCACCGTCTGCCTGGCCGTGCCCGTCCGCTGCGGCGACGTCCTCGGGTCGCTGGGCGTCTCCCTGCCGGCCGGCCGGCTTCCGCAGGCCGAACAGGTCCGGTCCCGGCTGCTCGCGGCGGCGGGCCGGGTCACCCGGAGCCTGTCGCTCACTATCTGAAAACGCGGCCCTTGCCGCCGCCCGGTCTGCCCTGTTCCCTGGAGTCCATTGGATAAAGCGGACATCCAGACGTCGCGTCCCGCGCGTGCGTCGTGAACGGGAGAAGTGCGGAAGCGGACATGACCAGCGCCCCGAACCGAGACCTCGAGCACCACCGCCCGTTCGCCGCCGGCTCCCGCCTCGCCGCGGCCCTTCCCGTACTCCTGCTGTGCACCGTCGCGCTCGCCGCGGTCGCGATCGGCGCCGGGCCCGGATGGCTGCCGCTGCTGGCGGTCGTGCCGGCGCTGGCCGCCGTCACCTGCCGGCCCTGCGGCGTGCTGGCGGTCGGCCTGCTCGCCGTGACACTGGGCTCCCTCGCCGGGTGCCGGGGCGACGGGCCGGGACGGGAACAGACCATCGTGCTGTGTACCCTGGTCGCCGTCACCCTCGCCGGCGCCCTGGCCAGCCGGCTGCGGGTGCGCCGCGAACGCGTCCTGGCCGCGGTGCGCTCGGTCGCCGAGGCCGCCCAGCACGCGCTGCTCCAGCCGGTCCCGGCCACCGTCGGCCGGTTCCAGGTGGCCGTCCGCTACAGCGCCGCCGCGGCCGAGGCCCGGATCGGCGGCGACCTGTACGCCCTGGTCCACAGCCCGTACGGGGTCCGGGTGATCGTCGGGGACGTGCGCGGCAAGGGCCTGCCCGCGGTCGGTACCGCCGCCCTCGTGCTGGGCGTCTTCCGCGAGGCCGCCTACGACGAGCCCGACCTCCTCGACGTCGTCGCCCGCATCGAGCGCAGCCTCGCCCGCAACCTCGGCCCGGACGACTTCGTCACCGCCGTCGTCACCGGCCATCCCGGCGCCGACCGCCTGGAGGTCGTCAACTGCGGCCACGCGCCGCCGCTGCTGATGCGCGGTGGCGACAGCGGCGGCGTCCGGACCGTACAGCCCGTCGAACCGCCGCACCCCGCGCCGCCGTTGGGGCTGCGGGCGCTGACCGGCCAGGCGCCGGCCCTGCAGGTGGTGCCCTTCGCCGACGGCGACCAACTGCTGCTCTACACCGACGGCGTCATCGAAGCCCGCAACCGCGACCGCGAGTTCTACCCGCTCGCCGACCGGGTCCCGCTGCACCTGACCGACGAGCCGTCCCGCACGCTGAGCACGCTCGGCGACGAACTGCTCAGCCATGTCGGCGGCCGGCTCCACGACGATGCCGCGCTCCTCCTGATGCGCAAGCCGGCGGCGGTCTGAGTCCGGCCCCGGGGGCGGCCGTCAGCCCTTGTGCCACTTCTGGTTGGACTGGCCGTTGCAGGTCCACAGCTGGAGCCGGGTGCCGGCGCCGGTTCCCTCGTCCACCACGTCCACGCATTTGTCGGCCTGAGGGTTCACCAGGTCGCCCGCGGCACTGAGCCGGAACTGCTGGGCGCCGCTGTCGTGGCAGTTCGCGAGTTGAATGACAGCGCCATTTTCATGGGATCCCCATGCCACATCCATGCAGAGGCCGAGTGCGCGCAGAGTGCCGTCGGAGGCGAATTCCCACTTTTGGTTGGCCCTGCCGTTGCAGTTCCAGATCTGCAGCGGGGTGCCGTCCTTGCCCTTGCCGTCGTTTGCGTCGGTGACGTCGATGCAGCGCTGGGAGGCGTTGCCGACCAGGGCCGTGCCGGGCACCGTGCCCGTGCCGCCGCCGGACCCGCCGCCCGACGAGCCGCCGGGGGTCGCGGAGGCGGTCGTCTTGGTACCGCCGCTGTGCACGGTGCCGGAGGGCTGCTCCTTGGTGCCGGTGCCGGACTGCGCCCCCGATGTCCCGGTGCCCGTGCCGGTGCCGCCACCGGTGCCCGCGGCCGGCAGGCCGACGCCACCGGAGCCGGAACCGCCGGAACCGCCCCCGACCGTGCCCGCGGCCGCGGACCGGGGCAGCTGGCCCGCGGGCTGCCGGCCCGCCCGCGCCGAGGGCACGGGGCTACCGGGCGCGGTCGCCGCCGCGTCCGGGGTGGCTCCCGCGACCGTCCTGACGGAGGTCGCCGGGGACTCGGAGAACAGGTCTATTCGTGCCAGCAGGGGCACGATCAGGACGCCCGCCACGGCCAGCGCCACCACCCCGACGGTGGTGGCCCACACACGGGCGCCGGGCAGCAGCCCGCGACGCGGCAGGGTGGGGCGCCGGGCGAAGGACTCGGTGAACCGTGCCGCCTGGTCGTCGCCCGGGTCCGTGGCGGACCCGGAGGACTTGGGAGAGAGAACGGACGGCACGTCGCCTCCTTGAAGCCGAGAAGAATTCATCGGAAATGCCCCTTAGGGGCTTGCGGGGGAAATCCGCCGCCCCGGCCCGATCCGCTGAGGCGTTCGAGGGGGCAGGGACACGGTAGCGAATTCTGGCGGCTGTACCATCACCGGAGTGAACGGTCGGCCGTTTTCCGGCCGCCCTCGCCCCGAGTGCGGTGTACGCCCGATGACGGGCGCTGATTTGATCTGCGCCACAAACACCGCCGCAAACACTTCCGACTCCTGGGGAGATTGTGAGCCTCGCCGACCATGACCGTGCGGACGACCTGGCCGACGCCGTCGGGCTCCTCGTCGCCGAACGGGACAGTCTCCGTCGCTATGTCGCGGGACTGATAGGACGCGACCCCCACACCGTGGAGGACGTGGTCCAGGAGACCCTGCTCCGGGCCTGGCAGCACGCGCCGCTCCTGGAGTGGCGCGACCGTCCGATCCGCATGTGGCTGTTCCGGGTCGCCCGCAACCTCGTCGCCGACCGGGTCCGCAGGAACCGGACCGTGCCGGTCGGCGTCACCCCCGACGACTTCGCCGCGGCGACCACCGCCTGCGTCCCGGACCACGCGGACGAGGTCGGGGACCGCCGCCTGCTGGTCGACGCCCTGCACACGCTGGCCCCGGCGCACCGCGAGGCGGTCACCCGGGTGCACCTGCTCGGTGAGGCCGGCGAGGACGTCGCCCGGAGCCTCGGGGTGCCGCGCGGCACCGTGAAGTCCCGCACCCACCACGGCATACGGGCGCTCCGCGACGAGCTGGGCGCGCGCGGCTACGGCCGCCCGGCGCAGGGCGCCGCTCGCGGAAAGGCCGCGGCGTGATGGGCGACGGTGGGCTGACCACCTGGTTCGGGCTGGCCGGCGCCGCCATCCTCGTGGTGGCGGTGACGCACTGGCTCGTCAGGCGCGGGGGCGGATGGAAGGCGCTGCTGCGCCGTACACGGCACGAAGCACGGCTGACGGTCCGGGCGTTCACGGGGCCGGTGCGGACCGAGATCCGCTACCGGAGCGGGCTGCGGCTGCTGGTGCGGCTGCTGCGGGACCGGGACCTGTGGGCCGACGCCGAGCGCGCCGTGGCCATGGCCGGTGACGTGGACCCGACGGCCCGCCCGTACGGGGTGCTCGCCGGCCCGGACCTGCTCGGGGTGCTGGTGGCCGCGGGAACGGCGAACGGCTCCCCGGCCCCCGTCCCGCCGGAGCCGTGGGCCGCGGACCCCGCCGACCCGCTGCTGTGGTGGATCTCCCGCGGCGACGTCGGCGGCGCCGGCGGGGCCGCCGCGCCGCTCCTGGTCTGCGCGGGCACCGACGGGCGCCACGCCGTCCTCCTCGACCTGGCCACCGGCCCCACCGCGGTCTCCGTGCACGGCGCGCCCCGGACCGCCCGCGCGGTCCTCCAGGCGCTCGCGGCCCAGCTGGAGGTGCGCCTCCCGGCGGGCACGGTGGCGGTCTCCGACGGCGTCCACCCGCGCCACCCGGGCCGCCCCGCGGACGAGATCGTGGACCAGCCGGGCGTCGGCTTCGTGGTCACCGCGCAGGCGCCGTCCCGGCCGGTGCCGGACGACGTCCGGCTGTTGACCCTCGGCCCGGCCCGCGGCCGGGTGCGGCTGCTGGCCGCCTCCCCGGACGGGATGCTCACCGTCCACGGCGCCCCCGCCGTCGGGCGGATCGACGCCCTGCCGCTCGCGCGCGCCGTGGTGAAGGCGCTGAACGCGCTGCCGCCCCACCCGGCGTCCGGCGGCCCCGGCCCCGACGACGAGCCGCCGGTCCAGGTCGCGCCCGTGGAGCACCCCGACGTCCTGCCCGCAGGCGTCGCCGCGGCACCCCACGACGACCTGGCCGAGCCCGACTTCACGCTCGGTGTCACCTCCGAGACGCCCCCGGCCCGGGCCGCCGTCCGGACCCCGTCCACCGCCGTCGCCGACGACGGCCTGGACGACCTCGCCGAGCCCACGACGTCCGGCATCGCCGGCGTCTCCGCCGCGCCCCCGACGCCCTGACGCACCGACGGGACATCGTGAACCTCACCATCACCACCGTGGACAGCGCGGACGGACTCCGCCGCGACCACCAGCTGCGGCTGCCCGCCGACGCCACCGTCGGCGAGCTCGCCGCCGCCCTGGAGCACGAGGAGCAGCCGGCCGCCGGCCACGGACCGGAGTGGGCGGCCGCCGCCGCCCCCGCCGCCCGGCCCCTGTACGCCGGCGGCACCCGCCTCGACCCCGCCGCGCCGGTGGCCGGCACCGGGGTCCGGGAGGGCAGCCTGCTGGGACTGGGCGCCCCCGCCGGGACCGCCGACCTGGTGCGCCTGGCCGGCGACGACGAACTGGAACTGGCCGAGCTGCACGTCGTGTCCGGCCCCGGCGCCGGGCGGACCTGGCGGCTCGGTCCCGGCAGCCACGAGATCGGCTCCGACCCGCTCTGCGCGATCCGGCTCGACGCCGCGGCCGAGGGCGTCCCCGTCCGCGGCCTGTGGGTGACGGTCGCCGCGGACGGCACCGCCTCCTGGCACCGCACCGGGGAACTGCCCGGCGAGACGGTGCGGGCCCGGGTGGCCGCACCGCCGCCGGACGACGCGGTGACGGCGCTGCGCCGGATCCGCCCGCCGCGCGCGGCCACCGAGCGCACCGGCGCCCCCGGGCAGCCCGTGCCGTGGCCGGCCGGTGAGGACCTGACCGTCGGGGCGGTGCTGCTGCGCCTGAGCGGTCCCGTCGAGCCGGACGCCGCGGTGACGCCGTCCGCGGACGGCTACGGGATCGACTACAACCGCCCGCCGCGGATCGCCCCGCACCTGGACGCCGAGCGGGTCCGGCTGCCGTCGCCGCCGACGCCGCCGAACAAGCGCCCGTTCCCGGCCGTGATGATGCTGTCGCCGGTGATCCTCGGCTTCTTCATGATCAGCGTCTTCAAGTCGTACTACTACCTGGTCTTCATCATGCTCGGCCCGGCGATGCTGGTGACGAACTGGGTGACCGGCCGCCGCACCTCCCGCAAGGACTACGAGGAGGCGGAGCGGCAGTACTCCCGCCGCCGCGCCACGCTGGAGGAGGGCGTCCGGGAGGCCGTCGCCCGGGAGCGCCGGGTGCGCAACGTCACCGGCCCCGACCCGGCCGCGGTCGCCCTGATCGCCACCGGTCCCGGCGGCCGGCTGTGGGAGCGGCGCCGGCACGACCCGGACCACCTGGTGCTCCGGCTGGGCACCGCCGACCAGCCCTCGCTCCGTGAGCTGGAGGACCCCTCCCGCGACGAGAACCACCGCTCGATCCGCTGGAACATCCCGGACACGCCCATCGGCGTCGACATCCCCGCGCACGGCGTGGTCGGCCTCGCCGGCCCGGCGGCGGACGTGCAGCCGCTCGCCCGCTGGCTGGTGGTCCAGGCGGCCGTCCTGCACAGCCCGCGGGACCTGCGGATCGTCGTCCTCACCGAGCCCGAGCGGGCCGCCGACTGGGCCTGGGTGCGGTGGCTGGCGCACCTGCGGCCCGCGGCCACCGCGGGACCCGTCGTGCTGATCGGCAACGACCCGGAGTCCACCAACGCCCGTGTCGGCGAGCTGGTCTCGCAGATCCAGGCGCGCAAGCGGGCGGCCGGCACCGACCGCAACGCCGGACCCGGCGGCCCCGACGTGCTGGTGATCGCCGACGGCGCCCGGCGCCTGCGCGACGTGCCCGGCATGGTGCAGGTGCTCACCGAGGGCCCGGGCGTCCGCGTCTTCAGCGTCTGCCTGGACGACCAGGAGCGGCTGCTGCCCGAGGAGAGCACCGGCGTGGTGCTCGCCGCCGGCGGCCGCCTGACCGTCAAGCGGCCCGGCACCCCCGACGTCCCGTCGGTCCGCGCCGACCAGGTCGCGCCGCAGTGGTGCGAGCAACTGGCCCGCGCGCTGGCCCCGGTGCGCGACGTCAGCCCCGAGCACGACGCCGGGCTCCCCCAGCGGGTGGCGCTGCTGGACCTGCTGGACCAGGAGCCGCCGAACGCGGAAGCCCTCCTGGAGGGCTGGCGGAACCGGCCCGCGTCCACGTCCTTCGTGATCGGCACCGGCTTCGACGGGCCGCTCTCCCTGGACCTGGTGCAGGACGGCCCGCACGGACTGGTCGCCGGCACCACCGGCTCCGGCAAGTCCGAGCTGCTCCAGACCTTCGTCGCCTCGCTCGCCGCCGCCAACCGGCCCGACGAGCTGACCTTCGTCCTGATCGACTACAAGGGCGGCAGCGCCTTCAAGGAGTGCGCGCAACTGCCGCACACCCTGGGCATGGTCACCGACCTCGACGCCCACCTGGTGGAGCGGGCCCTGGAGTCGCTCGGCGCCGAACTGCGCCGCCGCGAACACGTGCTCGCGGCCGCCGACGCCAAGGACCACCCCGAGTACCAGGCGAAGCGGGCCGCCGACCCGAGTCTGAAGCCGCTGCCCCGGCTGCTGCTGGTGATCGACGAGTTCGCCACCCTGGTCCGCGAGGTCCCCGACTTCGTCCCCGGTCTGATCAGCATCGCCCAGCGCGGCCGTTCGCTCGGCATCCACCTGATCCTGGCCACCCAGCGCCCGGCGGGTGTGGTGACCGGCGACATCCGGGCCAACACGAACCTGCGGATCGCGCTGCGGGTCACCGACCAGAACGAGAGCCAGGACATCATCGACACCCGGGACGCCGTCGACATCTCGTCGGCCACCCCGGGACGGGCCCTGATCCGCCGCGGTCCGAAGCAGTCCGAGCCGTTCCAGACCGCCTGGGTCGGCGCCGAACGCCCCCGGCCCAAGGACGCGGGCGCGGTGGAGGACGAGGCCGGCAAGCGCAGGCCGGTCCGCGCCGCGGAGCTGTCCTGGGACGGACTGGGCCGGTCCGCCACGCTGCCCGCCGAGACGGTCACCGTGGCCGCCGGCGCCCCGCAGGCCCCGGCGCCGACCGACCTGCAGATGCTGGTCGCCGAGATCAGGGCCGCCGCGGACGGGCTGGAGGGCTTCACGCCCGAGGCCAGCCCGTGGCTGCCGCCGCTGTCGGACGAGACGCTGCTGGCGGACCTGGAGGCCATGGGCACCACCCGCGAGGGCCGGCTGCTCATCCCGTACGCGCTCGAGGACGTTCCGGCGCTGCAGCAGCGCCGGGTCGCCGTCGCCGACCTCGCCACGTTCGGCCACCTGTACGTCATCGGCTCCCCGCGCTCCGGCCGCACCCAGGTGCTGCGCACCCTGGCCGGTTCCGCGGCGCGCGCGGTGAGCAGCGCGGACGTGCACCTGTACGGCATCGACGCGGGCGGCGGCGGCCTCGCCGCCCTCAGCTCGCTGCCGCACTGCGGCGCCGTGGTCTCCCGGCACGACATGGAGCGCCTCGGCCGCCTGCTGCGCCGCCTCAACCAGGAGCTGACGAACCGTCAGGACCTGGCCCAGCAGCACAACGCGACCGGCATCGCCGAACTGCGCCGCCTGCTGCCGGAGTCCGAGCGCCCCGCCCACATCCTGCTGCTCATCGACGGCTGGGACTCCCTGTCGGCCATCCTGGACGACCACGACCACGGAGCCCTGGTCCAGGAGGTCGTCCGGCTGGTGCGCGAGGGCGCCGCGGCCGGCATCCACGTCGTCGCCAGCTCGGAACGCTCCCTGCTGGGCGGCCGGATGGCGGCGCACAACGACCACAAGCTGCTGCTGCGCCAGGGCGACCGCAGCGACTACCAGGCCGTCGGCCTGATGCCGGGCAAGATCCCCTCCAACATCCCGCCCGGCCGCGGCTGGCACGTCCTGACCGGTACCGAGACCCAGGTGGCGCTGCTCGCCCGGGGCGGCGGCACCGAGCAGGCCGAGGCGCTGCGCACCATCGGCGACGAAGCCCGCAAGCGGGACGCCCGCGTGCCGCAGGCGCGCCGGCCGTTCCAGATCGCCTCGCTGCCCCGCTCCGTGGAGTTCTCCGACACCTACGACAAGGTGCCCGCCGAGTTCCGGCGCCCGCTGTGGGGCCTGCTCGGCGTCGGCGGCGACGCGGGCGAGCCGGTCGGCGCCGACCTCGCCGGCTCCTCGTCGGTCTTCGGCGTGCTCGGGCCCGCCGGGTCCGGGCGCAGCAACACCCTCGCGTCACTGGCGGTGTCGCTGCTGGCCGGCGGCACCTCCCTGGTCGTCCTCACGCCCCGCGAGTCGCCGCTGCGCGCCCTCGCCCGGCACGGCACGGTCCGGGTGCTCACCGACGCCGACCCGTCGGCGGAGGACGTGCGGGCGGCGCTGGACGCGCTCCCCGGGCCGCGGGCGGTCGTGGTCGACGACGCCGACCTGCTGATGAATCCGGCCGCCGACAAGGTCCTCAAGGAGATCGCCCTCTCCGGCCGCGACCAGGGCCTCGGCCTGGTCTACGCCGCCTCGGCGGACGGTCTGCAGGGCGGCATGAGCGGCTGGACGGTCAGCGCCCGCCGGGCCCGCCGCGGCCTGCTGCTCGCCCCCAAGACGATGGCCGAGGGGGACCTGATCGGTGTGCGCCTGACCGGCAGCGTCGTCCGCGGGGTCACCCACCCCGGCCGCGGCTGGACCGCCGGACCCGGCAGCACGGTGATGGCGGTTCAGGTGCCGCTGACCACGCTCCGGGCGGACTGAGAGCGGACGGCCCGCACGCCACGGCGGTACGACGAGTACGGCGAGGGGGCCGGACCGGAAGCACGCTTCCGGTCCGGCCCCCTCGCCGTGTCCCGAAGGTCAGTTGTTGCCCTGCAGGCTGCTGCTGATGCCCTGGTCGAACTGGATCGCGTTCTCCTTGATGCCCTTGAACATCTCGGAGAAGTCGTTGATGCCCTTCACCGCGGCGAGCAGGCTCGTGTCGAAGTTGTTGTAGGTGGTCCGGATGACCTCACTGGACTGCTGGAAGACCATGCCGTCGTCGACGAGCGCGTTGACCTGGTTGCGCAGGTTGCTCAGGGTGGGGAGCAGGTTCTCGTGCGCGTTGTGGAGGAGGTTGACGACCTCCTCGATCTTGGCGTAGTCGAGGTTGATGCCGTTGTAAGCCATGGTGTCCTGTCTTTCTGGGATCGAGAGGGGAACGCGGCAGGGGCTGCCGTCAGGCGATGCTCGGCCTGGAACCGCCGCCGCCACCGGTCGGGCGCGGGGGCGGTTGGTGACCGCCGCCACCGTCGCCGTCGTCCGGGTCGTTGCCGCCGACCTGCACCCAGTCCGGCTGATTGCCGTCGGCGCCCTTCGGGCCGCGGGTGTACTCGGTCTTGTCACCGTCGCTGTTGGTGACGACCATGCTGCCGCTGCCGTCCGTGTTGAGGTTGGTCTCCGAGTGGACGGTGGACCCGTCGGGGTACGAGGTGTCCGTCGTGTAACTACGGCCGTCGTTGCTGTAGTTGGTGGTGGAGGTGTACGTCTTGCCGTCGTACGTGACGGTGGACACCTCCTTGACCACGTTGCCCTTGTCGTCCACCGTCAGCTGGGTGTGGACGTCGCCGCGCGCGGTCTTGATGTGCTGGTCCAGCGGGGGCTGGCCCGGGTCCGTGGCCGAGCAGAAGTCCGGCATCGAGCCGTCCGGACCGGGCACGCACTGGTCCATGTGCTTCTGCTTGTAGTCCCACAGGTCCTTGTCGCGGTAATAGTTCTGCAGGGCCAGGTTGCTGCCCGTGATGCCCATGCCCTGGGCCAGTTCCGAGTCGAAGGACAAGAACGCCTCGCCGACCGACCCGAAGGCGCTCGCCAGCTCCTTGATGCCCTTGTCGGCCCGGGTCATCGTCGAATGGGCGTTGTCGTAGAAGCTGCTCAGCGCCGAGGCCAGCCCGGCGTCGCCGAGCACCGCGGTGCCGTCGCCGTTGCCGAGCTGCGCGAACAGGCCGGTGTCGAAGAGCGGGCCGATGCCGCTCGCCAGGTTGTCCAGGTCGGTCTTGGCGTCGTTGAGGACGTCGTAGTCGATCTTGAGTTTGTCGGGCATGAGGGCCTCCCGGCTACCCCGTCGAGACTCCGGTCAGCAGGACCACGCACGGGTGGCCCCCGTGGTTCATCACCGGGCGCTTGTGTAACGCAGGTCACGTGAACCGCGCCCCGGGTTCGTGCGTGGTCGGGATGAGGGAGCGGTCCCTGCTCCGTCCCGTCGTCACCGGGAGGAAAACCCATGGCACGCCCGACCGACTGGGACGCGATCGGACTCTCCGGGGACCCCACTCCGGGTGACCCCGAGCAGATCAGGCAGCTGTCCACCGAGCTGAAGACCATGGGCGGCAACGCCCGGGAGATCAGCGCGGCCATCGACGCGGTGATGAACACCGCCGGGGACAGCATCTTCGTCGGCCAGGCCGCCGACGCCCTGCGCGGCAAGGTCGACGACCGGCTGCGCGGCCATATCGAGGACGTCGCCCAGTCCTTCGAGAAGGCCGCGGACGCGCTCACCACCTGGGCGGACAAGCTCGTCGAACTCCAGGGCAGGGCCGACGGCGCGCTGAACGCCGGCCGCGGGCTCTCCGCCGACGACCCGCAGCGCGAGACCTACGCCACCACCGCCAGGGGCGCGGGCACCGAGCACGGCGAGGCGGCCGGAACCGCCGCTTCCAGCATCAACGGCGTCGCCAACATCCAGCTCCCGATCTCCCAGTGCCAGGTGTTCTGGGAGGCCTTCCAGTGGCTGGCGATCATCCTGATCATCCCCGCGCTGATCTTCGGCGGCCCCATCGCGCTGCTCGCCCTGGGCGTCAACCTCACGCTCTTCATCAAGACCATCGTCGACTTCGCCAAGGGCGACGCCAACTTCCTCGACCTCTTCCTCGCCGGCCTCGGCATCATCGCCCCCACCACCAAGGCCCTGCCGATCTTCCAGATCATCAAGGCCGGCGGCACCGCCTTCGCCAAGGGGTTCAAGGCGATCGCGAGCACCGCCTTCCAGGCGCTGCGCAACCTGTTCACCAACGGCTTCCGGTTCACCACGATCATGCCGGGCCTGCGCGACTTCGTGCATCTGAGCACGACCTGGATCCGCGTCGGCGGTCTGTGGGTCATGCAGGGCATCCACAACCTGCCCGGCCTCGCCGGCATGGTCATCCAGCGCGGCGGCATCACCGTCGTGCAGGGCCTGCGCGGCATCCCCGGCGTGGTCCGCGGACTGCCGGAGATCATCAGCGGCGGCCTCGCCGCCGGCTGGAAGGGCCTCGGCCGCGGCCTGACCATCGGCTGGGAGGGACTGACCACCGGCGCCAAGGCCACCTACGACTTCGGCGTCCGCGAGCTCGGCGGCGGCAAGTGGCTGCGCCTGCTGCTCCCCGTGGACGCCGGCGAGATCGGCCAGTACGGCCTGGGCGGCGCCCTGCGCATCGGCTTCTTCGAGCGCGGTGTCATGGGCCAGCACATCTTCGGCGCGCCCCTCGCCGGGGCGGTCGGCCACGGCATCAGCGCGGTGCCGATCCCGCACGGCGGGCCGCACGGCCTGGACGCGCTCGTCGACATGCCGCGCGTCGAGCTGGGCAATGTCCGGCTCGGCGACTGGGCCGGCGCCAACGCCGGTATGCGGCCCTTCGACCTCAACCTCGGTCCCGTCGACCTCGCGTCCGCGCTGCGCACCCCCTCGCTGCACATGGGGAACGTCGGCGCCATCGGCGACCGGGCCGGACTCGGCTTCCACGCCTCCCGGCAGCTCGACGCCCTCGTCGACATCCCCAAGGCCCACCTGAACAACCTTCAGATGAACGGCTTCACCCCGTTCGGCGGCCGCACCGACGCCGGGCTGGGCGTCAGCGCCGCCTCCTCGGCCCCGAGCCTCCACTCCTCCGGTCTCTACCTGCCGGGATCCGCCGGGGCTCCCGCGGTGCAGGGTGTCAACCTCGCCACCGGCACCCCGGTCCCGGGCGCCGCGCACTCCGCGCTCACCGCCGTGCAGGCACCGCCCCCGGGCGCCGTGGGCCACCTCGACACCCTGCTGCCGGGCGCCGGCAGCGGCGCGCACGGCCACGGGAACATCCTGGTCGGCGGCGTGCAGACCCCACCGCCCGGCACCGCCGCCGCGGGCAACCTGCTCACCCCGGGCACCCCCGGCCCGGGCAACGGCGTCCTGCACTCCGCGGTGACCGGAGCCCAGGCGCCGCCGCCGGTCACCGCGGCCGGCCACGATCTCGCGGCCGGGGTGACCCCGGGCGGCGCGGCCGCGGGCGGCCACGTGCCGATCGCCGGTATCGGGCAGGCGCACCACGGCGCCGACGGCACCGGCGCCTCCGCGTTCGACCTGCTCGCGGCGGGCGGCCGCAACGGCCCCCAGAGCCCCGTACCGGCCGGTTCCGGCGCCCAGTTCGGCGACCGTACCGCCAGCGCCCTGACGGCCAACCAGACCCGCCTCCACCTCGACGAACTCCTCCACTCCCCGGGCTCCCCCCGCAGCGGCGCCGTCCCCGACCGGCTCACCCCCGGCACGTCGGCCGCGAACGGTCCCACGCCCAGCCCGGTGCGTCCCGGCGGCGACACCCTCGCCCCGGTCGACGGCACCCGGGCCGCCGCCCTGGACCTCGTCGAGACCGGGCCGGGCGTGCGCCCCGCCGACACCCACGCCTTCGCCGGCGCCCCGGCCAAGAACGGCGACGCCGGCCACGCCTTCGCCGGTGCGCCCGCCCGTACCGGGGACCACCGCCCGGCGGTCCCCGCCACCGCCGACGACCTGGTAGCCACCCCGGTCCGCCCGGACACCGGCGGCCACGGCCCGCAGACCCCGCACACCGAGCCGCACTCCGCCGGCGCCCCCGGCGCCGGGACGGCCGTCCCGCACCACGGCCCGGACGTGTCGGACCTGCCGCACGTGTCGCCGAAGGGCAAGGGACGCGCCACGCCGGCCACGCCGCACGACCTCGACGCCACCCCGCCCGGCGGCGACTGGCGTGCCACGGGCGACGCGAGTGTCGCCCTCACCGACACCCGGCGCGCCTGGGACGACGCGCTGGACGACTTCGAGGACATCGAGCAGCGCCACCTGCAGGGCGTCGGCAGCTCCGGCCACGCCGACGGCTCCGCCCTCGCGCACGCCTGGGACCGGTTCGTCCGGGCCGACATGGACCAGGCCCTCGCCGAGCGGCAGTGGTCCGAGGCGACCGGCGGCTCCCCGCTCCCCGAGGTGCGCGAGGTCGAGGCCCGCTACGGCGTGCTGCCGGGCGGCTCGCCCGTCTCACGCTGGCTGCGGGGACTGCGCGGGCACCACGACGTGCCCGCCGGCCCTCCCGGCGTCGTCCAGTCGGTGACCCCCGTACCCCCAGCGAGCCATGTCGTCATCGACGGCACGAGGGCGGGCGAGGCCACCGGCCGCGACGTCCACGTGCTGATCCCCACCAGCCGCGACCTGACGGTGGCCCACTGGCTGCAGCACCCCGCCGACGCCCAACGCGCCTTCCAGGCCGACATGGACGCCCTGACCAAGGCGCGCGCCGCGGCCACCCACGACGAGCTGATCACGGCCCTGGACACGCGGATCGCCTCGCTCACCGACGACCTGGAGCTCTTCCGCGGCCTGGAGGGCCGACCGGTCTGGAACGACCTGCGGACCCCGCAGGTGGCCGCGCTCGTCATGGTGGAGCGGCGCGCCCTGCGGAGCCTGGAGATCGACCGTGCCGCACTGATCTCCAAGCTGCGCAGCGGCGACTGGGCGTGGGCCAAGCCGTACCTGGTGGGCGGCGGCATCGACGGGGTGATGGACTCCCTGGTCACCAAGGTCCTGCACCACCTGCGCAACGACATGACCCTGACGGTCAACGTCGACCTCGGCAAGGCGGTCAAGGGCACCGGCGGCTCCGTGCTGGACGCGATGGTGCGGGACAACACCGTGCTGGTGCGCAACGCCTGGGAGGCCACCCCGGACCACCTGCGCTACCTCTTCAAGAGCCGCGGCCCCGCCGAGGAGTCGTTGGGCTACGCCGGCACCGTCAAGCGCACCGGCGGCCCGGACCGGGCGGGGGTCTACCCCGGCCGTACGAACGACCCCGGGGAGCTCTTCGCCCCGACCGACCTCGACCGCTCGACCCTGCCGGGCTACGCGGCCCTGACCTCCTCCCACCGGCCGCAGGCGCTCCAGCAGTACGGCTCGGCCGTCTTCCACCTCAAGCCGCAGGTGATGGAGCGGGCCACCTTCACACCGACCGACAGCTTCGGCCGCGGCCCGCGCGGCGCGGAAGGCGTGACCGGCCTCGGCAACATGGCGCCGCTGCTCAACCACGGCCCCGACTCCCTGGTCCGGCTGGCGTTCGCCGAGGCGACCGACTTCGCCTTCGACGCGACCTACCGCGGCCTGCGGGACTCCGGCGACCTGCCGTCCCGGCTCCAGCAATACATCGAGGCGCAGATCCACGGCCGGATCACCTGGCAGGACCTGGACCGCGTCGTGCTCTTCCACGACGGCGCGGACGCGGCGAAGGCGGGTGAGGCCCTCACCCAGAAGACCGTCCTGGAGACGTTCGCCCGCGACAACAACTTCTCGTTCACCGTGGACACGGTGCCGGTCTTCCCCAAGCCGCGGCGCGGCGCGGCCCCGGCTCCCGCGGCCGGCGCGGGCGTCCACGAGAGCTTCGAGGACCTCCGCTTCACCGCGGGCCTGCTGGACCCGCACGGTGCCCCGCGGGCGGACCTGCTCGACGAGGCCGCGAAGGTCGCCGACACCCGGCCGACACCGCCGCCACCGGCACCCCGGCCGAAGCCCGCCCCCGCGCCGCCGGTGCCCGTGCGCGGTGAGTTGTCGCGGGAGACGGACCTGTTCCACACGGTGAACCTGGAGCTGAAGAAGCTCGGCCAGGGAGCGGTGTCGCGGGCGGAGTTCGACACGGCGTTCCACGCGGTGCAGGGCCGACTGGGGACGGTGGCGGACCGGCTGACGGTGCGGGCGCTGTCGCAGGATGTGACGGCGCAGCTGCTCGGGCACGAGTTCCCGCGGCTGCGGGGCGGGATGCACCCGACGACCGCGGGCGACGACCTGGCGACCGGCGGCCCGTCCGGCGCGCACCAGGCGCCCGCGCTGCCGGCGATCGACAACCGCTCGGTCGTCGGCATCCCCGGTCACGACGGGATCGTCGTCCGGGCCGAGCGCGGTACGCCCCCGGAGCTGGTGGGCAACGCCACCGTCGGCGGGCACCGCTTCGAGGTGGTGGACGTCCAGCGCGGCGGGGCCCAGTTCACCGTCCGTGAACTGGACGCCGGCGGCTCGGCCGTCCACAGCTGGACGTACAAGCGGCTGGGTCCGCAGCTGCGTACGGCCGAGGAGTCGATGGCGTTCTCCGACGGCCACTTCGGCGGCTCCACTATCAAGATCACCGGCAACGCGGTGGGGGACGTGTCGGTCGGCGGTTCGGCGTGGCCGGCGAAGCTGGTCGGCGACGGCGAGATCCATGTGGCGTCGCCCGCGGGCAACCAGGTCTACGACCGCGCCACCGGCACGCTGATCAGGACCGAGACGTCCGGCCGGCCGCCGGTGAGCCCGCCCGCGGACCTGCACCTGCCGCCGGCCGAGGCGGACAGCTGGAAGGCCGCCACCGACCTGGCCCGTACACACCTGGGCAGGGCGACCGAGGACAACAGCCTCAAGCTGTTCATGCAGGGCGTCATCGGTGGTGCCTTCACCTCGAAGAAGGGTTACGGCGGCTTCGTCAACCCCAGCGCGCTGACGGCGGACGCGGGCCTGGTCGGCAAGGTCGAGGAGTTCAACAAGGTCACCCGCGATCTGCTGCACCAGGGCGCCAATGAACCGATGACCGTGTGGCGCGGTGTGGCGATGGACCCGCACTCGGCGCGGGCCGACGTCTTCATCGAGCGGCTCCCGGCGTCGACGTCCAACAACCGCGCGTTCCAGGCGGAGTGGGCGAAGAACGGTGTCAACAGCAACCGTGTGGTCTTCGAGATCGAGGTTCCCGCGAACCACGGCAAGCTGGCGATGGCGTACCCGCCGGGCTACGAGAAGACCATCGACGACGCCATCGCGCTGAGCGACCAGTCGGAGGTGACGCTCTCCCCGACCAGGCTGGTGCGCACCGGCGAACCCCGGGTCGAGCCGGACGGCATCACCGTCATTCCGGTGCGTGCGGAGCAGATCCCGAACGCCGAGCTTCCCGCGCTGATCCGCGCGGAGTGGGAGGGCCTGCCGTCGGGCACGGCCTTCGACGACTTCGGCCGGGCCTTCGAACAGGGCGCGGTGCGGCAGTGGGAGGGGCTGGGCGACGCGGTCGTCCGCACGGAGGCCACCGACACGGTCAAGACGTTCGTGGTCAGCCGCCCCGGTCTCGCCGACGAGCTCACCGTGACCGTCACCCACCACCCGGAGCGCAACGCCGTCGAGGTGTCGATCACCGGTGGCGACCGCACCTTCACCAAGGAGTGGAGCGGCACGGGCTTCAGCAGCCTCGCCGCCGATCTGCGCGGCACCGTCCTCCACAACAACGAGCTGTTCAACCCGCTGCCCACCCCGTCGTCCTGGCAGCAGGCGCACACCGCGACCGCGGTCCGCACCGAGCTGTCGCGGGAGACGGACCTGTTCCACACGGTGAACCTGGAGCTGAAGAAGCTCGGTCAGGGAGCGGTGTCGCGGGCGGAGTTCCAGACGGCGTTCCACGCGGTGCAGGACCAGCTGGGCACGGTGGCGGACCGGCTGACGGTGCGGGTGCTGTCGCAGGATGTGACGGCGCAGCTGCTCGGGCACCCGTTCCCGCGGGTGCGGGGCGCCGCGCGCCCGACGACCGTCGGTGACGATCTGGCCGCGGGCGGTCCCTCGGGCTCGCACCAGCCGGCGCCACTGCCTCCGGTCGACAACCGTTCGGTCGTGGGTGTTCCGGGGCAGGACGGGTTCGTCGTGCGTGCCGAGCGCGGCAAGACTCCGGAGCTGCTGGGGAACCCTGTGGCGGGCGGGCACCGCTTCGATGTGGTCCAGGAGGGCCCCCAGTTCACCGTGCGTGAGCTGGACGGCGGCGGGACGGTCGTCCACAGCTGGACGTACAAGCGGCTGGGGCCGAATCTGCGCACCGCACAGGAGACGATGTCGTTCTCCGACGGCCACTTCGCGGGCGCCGAGATCAAGATCACCGGCAACGCGGTGGCGGACATGTCGGTCGGCGGTTCGGCGTGGCCGGCGAAGCTGGTGGGCGACGGCGAGATCCATGTGGCGTCGCCCGCGGGCAACCAGGTCTACGACCGCGCCACGGGCACGCTGATCAGGACCGAGACGTCCGGGCGGCCGCCGGTGGCGGTGCCCGGGAGCGTGTCGCCGGGTGAGGCCGGGAACTGGACTGCCGCCGCGGACCTGGCGCGTGCGCATCTGGGCAAGGCCGCAGTGGACAACGACCTGAAGTTGTTCATGCAGAACGTGATCGGTGGTGCCTTCACGTCGAAGAAGGGTTACGGGGGTTATCTCAACGCCGGTGTTCTGGAGGCGAATCCGGGCCTGATCGGCAAGGTCGAGGAGTTCAACAGGGTCACCAAGGGCCTGCTGCACGAGGGTGCGAACGAGCCGATGACGGTGTGGCGCGGTGTGGCGATGGACCCGCACGCCGCGCAGGCCGATGTCTTCATCGAGCGGCTGCCCGCCTCCACGTCCAACAACCGCGGCTTCCAGGCGGAGTGGGCGAAGAACGGCGTCAACAGCAACCGTGTCGTCTTCGAGATCGAAGTGCCCGCGAACCACGGCAAGCTGGCGATGGATTACCCGCCGGGTTATGAGAGGGCGTCCGACGACGTCGCGGTCGCGCTGAGCGACCAGTCGGAGGTGACGTTGTCGCCGACGCGGTTGGTGCGGACCGGCGAACCCCGCGTCGAGCCGGACGGCATCACCGTCATTCCGGTGCGTGCGGAGCAGATCCCGAACGCCGAGCTTCCCGCGCTGCTCCGCGAGGAGTGGCAGGGCCTGCCGTCGGGGACGGCCTTCGAGGACTTCGGCCGCGCTTTCGAGCAGGGCGCGGTGCGGCGCTGGGAGGGCCTGGGCGACGCGATCGTCCGGACCGAGGGCATCAACCCGGACGTCGTGAAGTTCGTGGTGAGCCGGCCCGGCTACCCGGACGAGCTGACCGTGACCGTCACCCACCATGCGGAGCGCAACGCGGTCGAGGTGTCGATCACCGGCGGTGAGCGGGCTTTCACGAAGGAGTGGAGCGGCACCGGTTTCAGCAACCTCGCCGCCGACCTGCGCGGCACCGTGCTGCACAACAACGATCTGTTCAACCCGCTGCCCACGCCCGCGTCCTGGAGGGAGGCTCCGACCGCGGTCCGCACCGAGCTGTCGCGGGAGACGGACCTGTTCCACACGGTGAACCTGCAGCTGCAGAAGCGCGGCGAGGCAATGGTGACGCGGGCGGAATTCCAGCAGGCCTACCACGTGGTGCAGGACCGGCTGGGCACCCTCGAAGGCCGGCTGACCGTGCGGGCGCTGTCGGAGGACGTGACCGCGCAACTGCTCGGCCACGAGTTCCCGCGGCTGCGCGGCGGCGTGCACCCGACGACGAGCGCGGGCGACGACCTGGCGACAGCGGGGCCCTCGGGTTCAGGCTCCCACCAGCCGCCGGCGGCAGCGCCCACGGCGCACACGCCGGTCGACCTCACGCCGCTGAACAACGCCCTGGAAGGCCACGCCGGTGCGGGGAGCAAGCTGCGCCAGGTCGAGAACGACCTTGCGCAGCTGTCGGACAACTCCCCCAAGCTGTCCGATGCCCAGGCCAAGGTGGACGACGCCCTCCTGAACGAGCAGAAGGCCACGGCGGTGCTCGACGGCGCTGTGGACGACCTCATCAGCTCCCGGAGCCTCACCCAGGTCGAGCTGAACAGCCTGGTCGACCGGCTCGCCGGTTCGAGCTACGTGGACCAGGCCGTACGGCTCCGCGCGCACGGCGACGACCTGGACGTCTTCGCCCGTACGCCGGAAGGCGCCGGACGTCCCGACCAGGGAGTGTGGACCGGGCCGGAGATCAGGACGCAGGCCGGCGACGTGCGGGTGCGGGTCGCGGACCTCGAGAACGCGCTGCTGCCCGGTTCCCCGGCGAGCCGCGCGGAGATCCAGGGCCTCGTCGACGAGCTCAAGGGCTCGGCCGGGCGGCTGGGCGTGATGACGGACGGATTCATCAAGGACGCCGCCCGTCTCGGTGGCGCGTACGCGCTGCGAGCCCAGAACAAGGCGCTCGTCGTCGCCGTGAACCACTACGTGAAGCTCGTCGACGACGCCCTCACCGCGGCCCGGCCGGGCGAGGCGGTGCACCTTTCCGAGCCGTTCCTCGTCGGCAAGGCGGCCCGCGGCCTGTCGGGCGGGGCTGTCGACGTCGCCCGCAGGTACCGGGTGTGGGGCGCGTACAAGGACGTACCGACGGGCAAGCAGTGGACGAAGGTCCTTCCCGACGCCGAAGGGAACTGGGCCCAGGCGATCGGCGACTTCCCCGACAACCTGACGCCCACGCAGAAGGGGGAGTTCGTCAAGAACCTCTCCGGCCGGAACATCCAGGTGCTGAGGGAGGAGTTCGACACCCTGCTCGGCAAGCTGGATGCCGGTGACGCCCAGGCCTTGCGCGATCTCCGCGCCCGGGTGGAGAACCTCCCGCACCACATCAAGCACGCGACACCGGCCTACCACACCATGGCCAACAGCGGATTCATGATGTCGCAGGGCGAACTGGAGCGCCGCGGACTGAAGTTCCTCGCGTCCGGCAAGAGCTCGGTGAAGAACACGTCCAACCTGGGCAACGACGACTTCGTGTTCTTCCGGATGGAGTCCGGCAAGGCCCCGATGCAGACCCGGTACGGGCCCACCACCATGATCTTCGACGCCAAGGTGCTGGAGGAGAGGGGCGGCTGGGTCTCCCTGCACGACCAGCTCAACCCCCTGGACCGTCCGACCATGCGGAACCTGGAATTCGAGGGGAAGAACGTCCGCGCGGCCGAGTTCGACGAGGGCTTCACGGGAACGGGCGAGCGGGCCCGGTGGACCTACACGTACCCGGACAGGTCCACCCGCACGGTCTCCTTCGAGCAGGAGGTCTTCCACGGCGCGGAGGTGCGGGAAGGGCTCGCCCTGTCGGTGGTGCGCGAAGTGCAGTCCATCGGGGGCGACTTCAAGGCCCATGCGCTCCGCGTCATGGACAACCCGGACGAACTGGGCAAGGTCGTCTCCGACCTGTTCCGCCCGGAGGCGAAGTTCGGCGGCAACCTCCCCTTCACGCCCCTGGGGTCCGAGGTCTCCGGACGCTGGGCGGGCCTCGTGGACGTCCACAACCCGGCGGGCGACGGACGGTACCTGCCCGACGGCACCGTCGACCCGATCGCCCGGGCCGCGGGCAAGCAGCACGACGAGGCGCTCGACAAGGTCCGCCAGGCCGACAACGGCATCGCGAGCGGGCACACCAACTCCGTCAGGTTCAACCTGCGCAAGGCGGAGCTGCACGCCCAGCAGTCGGTCGACCTGACCGACCAGTTCCGCAGGACCGCCACCGGCGACCGCCTGGAGATGGCCGAGAAGCTGTTCGCCGAGCGCACCAAGCTGCTGGACGACATCAAGGCCCGGCTGGCGCCCGCGGCGCAGGCCGCGCCCCCCGCACAGCCTCCGGTCGCGGCCCTCGGCACCGCCGGTGCGCAGCCGCCGGCCGCCGCCGTCGCGAGCGTGGAGGATCTGCTGCGGCGTCCGGCGCCCTGGGTGGAGGGCGCGCTGAAGGGCGCCGGGGTGGCGAAGGCCAACGGCCACATGGTGTCGGTGGCCAAGGTGCTGGCCCACTCCGACGGGTTCCGGCCGCTGCTGAACTCCAAGGTCGACCTGGAGACCAAGGCGGCGTTCGGGCTCAGCAAGAACCAGTTCTCCAAGGCCTTCTCGGCCTTGAAGGACGCCGGGCTCGTCAGGGGCGCGGACGACGGGCTCCATCTGACGGACAAGGGCCGCGAACTGCTGCTGCCCCCGGGCACGGCGACCGACGCCCACCCGTCGGCACCCACGCCTCCCGCCGTCGCCCACGACGCGACCACGACCCCTCCCCCCGCCGGTACCCACGGCGGCGGCGCCGACCCCTGGACCCACGACTCCCGTGCCCTGGACGATCTGCTCGGCGGCCAGGGGCAGCCGGCGCGGCAGCACTACGCGGACCTCACCTCGGCCCGCACCGACCTCGGCAAGGCCGAGGACCACCTCCGCGGTGGCGAGGCGGGCACGTCGCAGCACGTCAGCGTGGTCGATCAGCACCACCAGGGCGAGGTGCTGGCGGCGCGGGGCCGCGAGGCGGACGCGTTCCACCAGTTGCAGGACGCGGGTGTCGACCCGCTCGCCGTCGACGGGCGGATGCACGAGATCAACGAGCGGGCCGCCGTCGAGCGCGGCGCGATCAACGCGGGCAGCGGCGGCACCGTCCCGCGGGAGCACGTGCCGGTGTCCACGGACGAGACGCCCTTGTTCAACAGTGCGGTCAGCGGGGAGAACGGTCTGCTGATCCAGCGGAGCGTCTGGGAGAACGGCGACCGGACCCACCAGGTGCTGGGGAACGACCTCGCGGCGCACCCCGACTACACGGTCACCGTGCGCCGGGACGGCGGTTTCGACGTCCGCCACGCGCCCAGCGACACGATCGCCACGTACAACGACAACGGCCTGCGGATCGCCCACGACCTCCCGCTGCTGGACTCCACCTGGAACGCGACCGGTTCGCGCCTGCACGTCGAACTGGACGGGCGCGGGCACGCCACGGACGCCACGGTCACCGGCCCTGGCGGGCAGGCGCACCGCGTGGAGCTGTTCCGCGGCGACGTCGTGCGCGTCACGGACGAGTTCGGCTCGGCGGCCCGCTTCACGATCGACGGCCGCCCGTGGAACGTGCTCGACCGGCTCGACGGCACCTTGTCGCAGCACGGCAAGGCCGTCGAGGAGCTGCAGGGCGTCGAGCAGCAGCTGGCCCAGAAGACGGAGACGGCCGCGAAGGACGGCAAGGCCGTCACGGGCACCGACGCGCTGCAGGGGAAGATCAACGACGTCCGCGGCAAGGAGACGCTGGCGCGGCAGGCGGTGACCGACGCCGTGCAGGACCTGATGGACGCGCGCTACCTGTCCCAGGACGAGGTGAACCACCTGGTCGAGCGGTTCGCCGGCCTCGGGGACGTCGAGCACGCCGAGATGCTGCAGGCCCACGCCCGGCGGCTCGACGAGCTCTCGCGCGACGCGACCGCGGAGGAGCCCGCGGGCCTCTGGCAGCGGATCTGGACCGGGCAGGAGATCGCGGACCAGTCCGCCCTCGTCGAGAACCGCGCCGTCCGGCTGCACGAGGCCCTGAACGGGACCGGTCCCCGGCCGACCCCCGACCAGTTGCGCGGCATGGCCGGTGAGCTGCGGCAGGCCGCGGACGACCTGGACACCGGGCTGCGGGGCTTCGTGAGGGACGCCGCCGGCTCCGGCGGTGTCTACGGGCTGCGCAACGCGCACACGCCGTGGGCGGCCGTCGGCCGGCACTACGCCAAGCTCGTCGACGAGGCCGTCGACGCCGCGGGACCGGGGGCGCCGGGTTCGCACGTGCTGGTACGGGATCCCGCGCACCCCGACCGCGCGTTCGATCCCCGGGCGGCGGTGGACCGGACCCGTTCGCTGACGGACCTGGTCCGGCGGTACCGGACCGACCAGGCCTTCAAGGCGGTGCCGGCCGGCACCCAGTGGAAGGCCGTCTTCCCGGGCGACCAGGGGCAGTGGTCCTCGGTGTTCGCGGACTTCGAAAGGCTCACACCCGCCGAGCAGACGAGCTTCGTCCGCACGCTCTCCGAGACGAACGTCCACAACCTGCGCACCGAGGTCGACACCCTCCTGGCCGGGATGCCGGATCCGGTCCGGGCGCAGTTCCTCGAACTGCGCAAGCAGCTCGACGCGGTCCCGTACCACGTCAAGCACGCCACCCCCGCGTACCGCGCCATCGAGAACAGCGGGCAGATGGCGTCACAGGGCGAACTGGGCCGCCGTGGCCAGAAGTTCTACGCCTCCGGCAAGAGCTCGGCCAACAACACCTCCAACCTGGGCAACGACGACTTCGTCTTCTTCCGGATGGAAGCGGGCGACGCGCCGATGCAGACCCGGTACGGGCCCACCACGCTGGTCTTCGACGCCAAGGTGCTGGAGGAGAGGGGCGGCTGGGTCTCCCTCCACGACCAGCTCAACCCGCTGGACCGGCCGGCCATGCAGAGCCTGGAGCACGGCGGGCAGCAGGTCCGCACCGCGGCGTTCGAACCGGGAGCCACCGGCACCGGGGCACGTACCCGGTGGACGTACACCTATCCGGACAAGAGCACGCGCCAGGTCTCCTTCGAGCAGGAGGTCTTCCACGGCGAGCACGTGCGCGAGGGCCTCACGCTGTCCGTGATGCGCGAAGTGGCCTCCATCGGGGGCGACTTCCAAAAGCACGTCCTCGGCCTCCTGGGTACGCCCGACGAACTGGGCCGGATCGTCACCAGGATGTTCCGCCCCGAGGCCAAGTTCGGCGGCAGCCTGCCCATCACCGCCGAGGGCGTCGTGGCACACGGCGACTGGCCCAGCCCGGTGAAGGTCTGGAACGCGGACGGCGACGGCCGCTACTTCCCCGACGGCACCGTCGACCCGGTCGCCCGCGCCTCCGGCAAGCAGTTCGACCTGGCCTCCGACCGGCTGCGCCAGGCGCTGAGCGGCATGGACAGCATCGAGGCGACCGGGAAGCGCACCGACCTCACCGAAACCGGGCGTGCCGAGCGCATCACGGGTATCCATCGCAATGTGCGCTGGAACCTGAGGAAGGCGCACCAGCACGTCACGACGTCGCTCGAACTCACGCAGCGCTTCCACGCGTCCGCGGAGGGGGCGCGCAAGGAGCTGGCGCAGCGCCTGCTCGACGAGCGCAACGGGCTGCTGCGGACGATCGAGGAGAAACTGGCTCCGCGGAAGCCGGCGGTCCAGCAGCCGCCCGTGCGTGATCTGGCCGGTGAGATCGCCAGGGCGATGCCGGCTGCGGACAAGGATCTGCGCCAGGTGATCCAGAAGCTGGTCGAGAGCGACGGCAGCATCGAGATCCCGAAGTCCGGCGGCCCGAGCTACCAGGACGCCTTCGGCGTGGGCCGCAACCGGGTCGACAGGATGACGAAGGAATCGTCGACCTATGTGTACGCGTACCAGCGGACCGCGGAGAACGGGTCCCCGATCCGCGTGATCGCCCTGAGCGACACGGCTCGCGAGCTGTTCCTGTCCGGCCGGACCGCGCCGGAGGTCCCGGTGCCGTCCACGCTCGGCGGGGTCACCCACGAGGTGCCCGCCCCCGCCCCCGCGAGCGGTTCGGGCCTGTCGCACACCCCGGCGCCGGCCGCCGTGCTGCACGAGGCCCCGGCCCCCAAGCCGGTGGACGACGCTCTCGCCGGTGGCCCGGCGGCGCGTGTGCTCACGCCGCCGAAGGCGGTGGACGGCGTCCTGTCGCGGCCCAGCGTGCTGGACGACCTCCTGGCCGGCCGGCGGGACGGCGGTCCCGTCCGGCACATCGAGGAGACCCGTCCGCTCGGCAGTGGCAGTGGACGCGGCACGGACGCGGTTCCGCCGGCGCCGCCGGCCGAACTCCCGTCCCGCCCGGCGCTGGTCGACGACCTCGTCGTCCGCCCGGCGGGCAACCCCGGCCGCCCCGCCGCGCCGGACCTCACCGTGCACGCCGGGGGCGGAGCCGGGACCGCGCGGCCCGCGCACACCGATCTGCTGGACCCGGACGTCTTCCGGAACCGGACCGCGACCAGGACGGGTATCCGCAGCCAGTCTCAGATCCACGCCGTGGACCAGGCCCTGAACGACCTGCGGGGCGTCCCCGAGACCGACTTCGCCCGGCGGGCCGACGCCCTGGACCGGGTGGTCACGGCGGCCGACGGGTTCCTGCGCGTCCGGCCCGGCTCGGAGCGCGCTCCCGGCGTCCGGGACCTGCGGACCCAGGCCCGGGACGAGGCGGCCGTCTACCGCGCGCTGGACGACGTCCAGCAGGGCGGAAGGGGCGACCTGGCGCGCGGCGCCCGACCGCTGCTGTCGGGGGACACCCTGCGCGCGAGCACCCGCGGCCGCCTCGACGGAGCCCTGACCTGGCTCGCCCGGGCCGACGAGACGGACCAGCCCGCGTCCTGGTCCCAGTACCGCGCCGTCGAGGACCTGCTCGGCGGGGAGGGGCGGCCGTTCCGGCAGCGCTACTCCGACCTCACCTCCGCCAGGACGGACCTCGGCAAGGCGGAGGACCACCTGCGCGGCGGCGGGGCGAGCACGTCCCAGGGCGTGAGCGCGGTCGACGCGCACACCCGGGGCGAGGTGCTGGCGGCGCGGGAGCGCATGCAGTCCGCGTACCACAACCTGCGGGACACCGGCCTGGATCCGCACATCGCGGACCAGCGGATGCACGCGGTCAACGAGCAGGCCGCCAGGCGCGGCGCGGTCAACGCGGGCGGCGGCGGGAGCGGTTCGTCGACGGCCGCGCCGGCGGCGACGGTCACGACCGCGCTGTCCGACCCCGGCCCGGCCGGGACCCAGGGGCTCAGGATCGAGCGGAACACCTGGGCGGACGGCAGCGTCACCCACCGGGTGGTGGACCAGAGTTCTGTCCCCGACCCGGACCGCACGGTCACCGTCCGGGGGGACGGCGGCTTCGACGTCCGCCACACGCCCACCGACACGGTCGTCAGGTACGACCAGGGCGGCGTGCGGATCGGCGAGGACGTCCCGATGCGCGACGCCGGCCACCAGCCGACCGGAATGCGCCTCCAGCTGCGCATCGACGCCGACGGGCGCCCGGCGGACCCCCGGGTCGTCACCACCGGGGGGCAGCCGCCGCACGCGGTCCTCCTGGGCGACGGTCATGTGCGCGTCACCGACACGGGCACTGGCGTCACCACGCGCTTCACCGCGCAGGGCCACCACGTCGACCAGGGCATCCGGTTGAGCGGCGGCGACGGCGCTCTGGCGGACGCGGACCGGGTCCTGATGACCGAGGGCGCGGCCCACCACGTCACCGACCTGAACGGCGCCCGCCGTTCGGGAACCGTCACCGATCTCGGCCACGGCAACGGCTTCCGGGTGACGGACGACGCCACCGGCGGCTTCGTGGTCCACGGCGCCGACGGCCGTCTGCGGGACACGGGTGTGGCGCTCGCCGACGCGCACGGTGTGCGGGGTGGGTTGTTCGTGGTCGATCGCGGTGCGGCCGGGCATGTGCTGACGGACGCGGCGGGTACGGTGCGCGGCGAGCGGTTGACGGTGCTGCCGGAGAACGCGGGTTTCCGGGTGACGGACGACGCCACCGGCGGCTTCGTGGTCCACGGCGCCGACGGCCGTCTGCGGGACACGGGTGTGGCGCTCGCCGACGCGCACGGTGTGCAGG
>NZ_JARAWX010000023.1:107519-137632 GCF_033793585.1 Streptomyces sp. MI02-7b
GTGCGGCCGGGCATGTGCTGACGGACGCGGCGGGTACGGTGCGCGGCGAGCGGTTGACGGTGCTGCCGGAGAACGCGGGTTTCCGGGTGACGGACGACGCGACGGGCGCGACGACGCGCTACGGCGCCGACGGCCGCCCGGTGGAGACCGGCGTGGTCCTCGCCGACCCGGTGACGGGAGCGCGGGGCGACCGGATCGCGGTGCCGGACGGACAGGGGGGCCACCGGCTCACCGACACCGCCGGGACCGCGCTGGACGACGAGGTCACGACCCTCCCCGACAACCAGGGCCTGCGGATCGCGAACCGCACGGGATACGACACCTTCGGGCCCGACGGCGCCGTCACCGGCGACGGCCTGCGGCTCACCGGACGTGACGGCCGACCTGCCGGCCACGTCGACCGCCCGGCGGGCGGCGCGGCCCGGTGGCTGGACGACGCGTTCGCCGCCGACGCCGGCCGCGTGCTCACGCGGCGCCCGAACGGCGACTTCGAGATCGTGCTGCCCGGCGGCGGCCACGAGGTCTTCGACGGGGCGACCGGGCGGTTCCTGGGGGACAGGACCCCGCTGCCCGGTGGCGGCCACCAGGTCACCGGGATCGACGGCACGTTCAGCCGCTACGACCGTGCCGGTGTCCGCACCGCCGACGGCGCGCCGCTGCCGAACGAGCCCGGTGGCCGCGTCCTCGTCACCGAGCAGCCCACCGCGGCCGCCCCGCAGGGCGCCCGGTGGCTGGAGGACGGCGCGGGCACGCGCCTCGCGCACTGGGACGTCACCCTGCGGCAGAACAACGCCGTGCGCGCCGAGTTCAACCTGCCCGGCACGCCCCGGCACGGGGAGTTCGTCGAGATCGCCGGGGACGGCACTCTGGCCCGGCAGTCCTTCAACGTCCTGGACAACGGCCGGGCGACCGGCTTCCGGTACGAGGTCGACCACGCGGCCCGCACCTGGCGGCGCACCGACGCCGTCGGCGACCCCGTCGGCACCGGCTCCTTCCACCGCGGCGGCGTCGACCACGCCGGGGAGGCGAACGGCCGGGTGCGCCTGCTCGGCTCGACCAAGGCGTCGGTCGCGGTCTTCGAGCGGCGGCTGCTGCCCGGCGGCGACGTGCTCGACGCGTTCCGCCGTACCGATACCATCCAGTTCGGCCGCACCAACGCCCGTACCACGTGGGCACGGTGGGACCGGGACGGCGGCGCGCCGCTCGGTTCCGGCACCCGGCACTACGACACCGCGGGCACCGGCTGGCGGGACAAGGAGGGCCTGCAGACGGTGCGGGAGTACCGCGACGGCCTGCAGAAGTACGACGGCCTGGCCGGCCACACCCTCGCGGAACGCAACGCCGACGGCACCTGGACCTGGTACCGCTACGACGGCGCCGCCCGGGAGCTGGACCAGGGTCCGCGCACCCGGGACCTCCATGACGCCGGCTGGACCGACCGCACCGCGGGCGGCGCGATCGTCCAGCGGCAGTGGGGCATGGGCCGGACGCCCGACTACGCCGGGCAGTACCAGGAGTGGACGCTCACCCGTGACCGCACGCTGCCCGGTACCTGGGAGCGCCAGTCGCCGCACGGCAAGGAGAGCGGCAAGCGCGAGGTGTTCGGCGACGGCCACCTCACCACCGAGCGCTGGCGCGAGCAGCGCCCGCCGGCCTTCGTCCGCAACCACTGGATGCCGGATGCCGGGCGCGCGGAGGGGATGTACGCGCACGTCCTCCGCGACAGCACCTACCAGATGTTCACCTGGGTCAAGGAGTCCCCGACCGCGGCCGGGTCGGGCGTGCGGTACGTCGGCCTGGACGGCGGCATCGTCGACCTCGCGGCCGACGGCTCGTTCGCCCGGTCGGTCACCAAGCTGCACGACGGCACGACCCTCAAGGTCGGCGACAACGTCGCGCGGCCGCAGCCCGATCCCGGTCACGGGCACCAGCCGTGGACCGACGGCACCCGCAGCGGCTACCGCGTCCCGGTGCAGGGCTCGCCCGACGGCATCGTCTGGCGGGACGAGTTCCGCGACGCGCAAGGCGGGGTACGGATCGCCCGCGAAGGCCTGCCCGACGGCGTCGTGCGCGAGTACGCCGACCCGCGGACCCCCGCCGACCGCGTGGGCCGCGGCACCTGGGTCACCCGCGACGCGCACGGCAACCTGACCGGACAGCAGCACCCGGACCCGAGCGGCGCGCAGAACAGCTTCGTCCGGGGCAGCGGGCGGATCGACTCGTCCCGCTGGACCTGGCGGCGGATGGACGGCCAGGACAACGAACTCGCCCGTGGCCGACGGGAGTTCCTCCGAGGCTCGAACGACGCCCGGCTGCCCTGGGACGACTCCTACCGGGACTTCGACGCGCAGGGCAACCTGGTCCGCGAGCGCCGCATGCTCGACTCCGGCCGCTATGTGGACGCCTGGCCCGACCCCGACCCCGCGCACGCCGGCGACTGGCTCACCGCCAAGTTCGAGCGCAACGGCACGCGGGTCGACCCCGGAGCCGGACGCGAGGTCCGCACCTGGTGGAACGGGCACGCCTGGCAGAACCAGTGGCGGCCCGGATTCCGCCACTTCCGCGACGAACTCGTCCCGCCGGCCGGCCAGGGCGGCGTCCAGCCCGCCCCCGTCAGGCTCCGCGAGACCCCGGTGCACTCCGGCGGTCCGCTGCGGGTGCGCGAGTTCGACACGGGCGCGGCCACCGCGCACTCGGTGTGGAAGGAGTTCGACCACGGCGCGGTCGTCCGGCAGCGCGCGGTCGAGGGCCAGGGCTACCTGGAGACCGACGCCTGGCGCGGCCAGTGGAACCGCTACGACGCCCGGGGCCGGCTCGTCGCCCAGCGCACCGACAACGGACTGGTCTTCGAGACCGACACCCTCGGCCGGATGCGCCTGGTCGGCAACGAGTACGACTTCCGCGGCCCGCTGACCGAGATCCGCGGCTGGGGCCGCCGGGTCCGCGAGGCCCAGCGCATGCCGTGGTCCGGCACCGCCCTGCCCGAGGGGCCCGGTGCGGGTGCGGCGGCGCTGCGCGAGGCCCGCTACCAGCCGTACTGGCAGACCGTGGCGTACAAGGCGGCCCTGGAGTTCGGCCAGGAGTTCATCCTGGAGTTCGGCGCCAACCTGGCGGTGAACGGCATCGTCGCCGCCGCCCAGGACAAGCCGTTCACCGGCAAGGACGCGCTGAAGGCGTTCGCGAACGCCGCGGTCGGCGCGACGGTCAAGACCGGCCTGAGCACCGCGGTCCACGAGAACCGGGGCGCGATCTTCCGCGACCTCGGCGACTTCAAGGCGGGCTGGGCCAACATCGACAGCGGCAAGCACTGGAACCGCCGCCCCGGCAACCACGACAAGAACTGGGCCAACGAGTGGGGCGGCAACGAGACGCCGACCCGCTGGCGCGGAGGCATGTACGACTTCTCCTTCAGTGCCGGCAGCAGCGTGATCTCCGGCTGGATCAACGGCAGCATGAACGCCGCGGTGTGGGGCGTGACCAACGCCGACGGCCAGACGGTCAAGCTGCACGGCGCCGACGCCTTCCTCGACGGCGGCATCAACGCCCTGGCCTCGCTCACCACGGCCGCCTCCACCGCGCTGGTGAAGAACGTCTTCGTGATGGGCGGCGGCAGCCGGTTCTTCCACCGGCAGGGCTTCGCGGACTTCTGGATCCAGCTGCCGTTCAAGATCTTCGAGAAGACCATCCAGTCGATGTACCTGACCAGTGCCTACCGTGCGAGCATCAATCCGTCCTGGTTCCAGGTCCCGCCGCCGCCCCCGCAGCCGGCCGCGGGCGGGAACCAGTAGCAGGGACCGTGGGAACAGCAGCAGAGCCAGTGAAGGATCCGGACATGACGCGTCACACCGTGGCCCCCAAAGGACAGGGCGGCAAGGGTGCCTTCCACCGGATCGCCGACGCGGTGCGGGCCGCCGCCCCCGGCGATCTGGTGGTGATCGCGCCCGGCACCTGGACCGAGGCCGTCGTGCTCGACCGCGCGGTCGTGCTCGCGGCGGAGCACGGCCGGGGCAGCGTCGTGCTGGCCGCGCCGGCCGGCGACCGGCCGGCGGTCACCGTCGACGGCCCCGACTGCGCCCTGCACGGGGTGACCGTGTGGGGTTCCGACGAGGGCGCCCCGGCGGTCGCGGTGCAGCCCGGTGCCGGGCTGGTGATGGAGGACTGCGCCGTCGAGGGCGGCCGGATCCAGGTCCGCGGCCCGGACGACGAGGAGGCCGGCACGACCGCCGTGATGCTGCGGCGGTGCCGTCTGGAGGGTGCCCGGCTGGCCGGCCTCTACCTCGCCGGAGGGGTCCGCGCGCAGGTGGAGGACACCACCGTCACCGGCGTGGACGGCACCGGTGTCGTCCTGTCCGGATCGGCCCGGCTCGACGCCGTACGCCTGCGCCTGGGCCGCACGACGGGCTCCGGCATCCGGCTGCGCGGCCACGCGCGGCTGCGGCTCGCCGACTCCACGCTGACCGGGACCGGCCGGGCCGGGCTGCTGCTGGAGGACGGTTCCGAGGCGACGGCGGGCGAACTGCGCATCGAGTCGCCCGGCGCGGCCGGCGTGCACCTCACCGGATCGGCGCGCGCCGAACTGACCGACTGCCGCATCCGCGGTGCCGCCTCCGTCGGCCTCGCCGTGCAGGACAAGGCCCAGCTCAAGGCCACCGGCTGCGCGGTGGCCGATGCGGGCGCCAACGGGGTGCTCATCAGCGGCGTGGCCACGGTCCGCCTCGCGGACTGCCGGATCGACGGCAGCGCCTTCAGCGCCGTGCACGCGTCCGGCACCGCCACCGGCCACCTCGCCGACTGCCTCGTGCGCGGCGGCGCCGAGCACGGCGTCCACGCCGCCGGGGAGGCGCGGGTGGAACTCGCCGACTGCGGCATCCGCGACGTCGCCATGACCGGCGTCGCCGTGGTCGAGCAGGCCACCGCCACCGTCACCGGCTGCCGTATCGACGGCGCGGCCACCGGCATCGGCGTCGGCTCGGCCACCGGCACCCGGGTGGAGCGCACCACCGTGACCGGCACCAGGGAGATCGGCGTCCAGATCGCCTCCGGCGGCACCGCCGTCCTGGCGGGGATACGGATCACCGGGGCGGGCGCGGCGGGCGTCGTCGTCGACAAGGGCGCCGACGCCACGGTCGAGGGCGGATCGGTGGAGGACTGCGGCGGCTCCGGTGTCGTCGTGTGGACGGGCGCCCGGCCCTCCGTCACCGATCTGCGGATCAGCGGCCCGGCCAAGAACGGCGTCTTCCTCGCCGACGGCGCCGGCGGCACCTTCACCAGCCTCGACGTGACCGGCTCCGGATTCCCCGCCCTGCACGTCGGCGCGTCCGCCGACCCGCTGTTCCGGCAGGTCCGGACCCGGGACTGCGCGGAGGCCCTCGGCACGGACGAGGGCGCCGCCCCGCGGCTGGAGGACTGCACGGCCGACGGCGTCCCGCTGACCTTCGGCGCGCCCGCCCCCTCCGCCCGGCCGGGCTCCCCGGCCACGCCGCCCGCGGCATCCGGCGAGCCGCGCACCGCGGGGGCCGGCGACGACCAGGACGTGCCCGAGGAGCACCTGGAGGACCTGCTCGGCGAACTCCACGCCCTCGTCGGCCTCGACCGGGTCAAGCACGACGTCGGCTCGCTGGTGAAACTCATGCAGACGGTCCGCCGCCGCGAGGAGGCCGGACTGCCCGCGCCGCCGCTCAGCCGCCACCTGGTCTTCGCGGGCAACCCCGGCACCGGCAAGACCACCGTCGCGCGGCTCTACGGCAGGCTCCTCAAGGCGCTCGGCCTGCTGCGCCGCGGCCACCTCGTCGAGGTCGACCGTACCGCCCTGGTCGGCGAGTACGTCGGCCACACCGGCCCGAAGACCACCGCCGCCTTCAACCGGGCGCTCGGCGGCGTCCTGTTCATCGACGAGGCGTACTCCCTCGCCCCGCTCGGGGCAGGAAACGACTTCGGTACCGAGGCCGTGGCCACCCTGGTCAAGCTGATGGAGGACCACCGCGACGACGTCGTCGTCATCGCCGCCGGCTACCCCGGCGACATGGACCGCTTCATCAGCTCCAACCCGGGCCTGTCCTCCCGCTTCGGCCGCACCCTGCTCTTCGAGGACTACGACGCCGCCGAACTGGTCTCGATCGTGGAGCACCAGGCCGAGGAGCACCAGTACGAACTGACCCCCGCCGCCCGCGCCGAACTCGCCCTGCTCTTCGAGCGCCTGCCGCGCGGCGAGGGTTTCGGCAACGGCCGCTCCGCCCGGCAGATGTTCCAGGAGATGACCGAGCGCCAGGCCCAGCGCGTCGCGGAACTTTCCGCCCCGACCCCTGAGGAGCTCATCAGCCTCGAAACCCAGGACCTCCCGGTCCCGGCCACCCCGTCCTGACCCGCGCGGTCCGTTACCGGGTCCTGGGTGCTCGACGACGATCCCCACGTGCCGCTGACGCCGGCAGCGGTCCTGGGGAGGCTCCGGGCGCGGATCGATGCGGGCCGAGGCGAGACACGGCTGACCAGCTCGTCCGGCCGGCTGCCGGCCGTCGTCACAACACCGAGCGCGCGATGGTGGCGGTGTCCGACGGCGAAGGTGACCCCGGCGGCCACGCCGGGGACCTGGGAGCCGAGGGATCGAGCCGGGGCTTCGTCCTGTCCCACGGGCAGCACGACGCGTACGCCGACGAGGACACGGTGCCGCTCGCGGAGGCGTTCCGCATCGTCGGTCACCTCGTCCGTGAGGGATCCCCGCCCACGGACGCGTCCTGGACGGTCGATCGCTGACCGGCGGCGGCAGGCCGAGTCGGTCGGACGGGGCGGCTGCACGGGCAGCGGCGCGGCGATCACCGCCGGCCTCCGTGCCCGGTCCGACCTCCCGCGACCGGACCGATGGCCGGAAGCCAAGAGACTGGGGGTCCGTAACATGAGGGCATGACGTTCCAGCGCGCACGCAGCGAGGAGCAGCGGGAGATCCGCCGCCAGGCGATCTTGAACACCACCGCCGCGATGCTCGACACCATGCGGGTCGGCGAGGTCGGTCTGAACGCACTCAGCGTCCAGGTGGGCCTGGCCAAATCCAATGTGCTGCGCTACTTCGAGTCCCGCGAGGCGATCCTGCTGGAACTGCTCGACCGCGACACCAAGCAGTGGCTGGGCGGGCTCTCGCAGCCGCTGGCCGACGCGGTCGACCCGGACGCCCCGGGCCGGGAGCGCGGCAGGCAGCTCGCCGCCGCCCTCGCCCGCTCCCTTGCCCCGCACCGAGTGCTGTGCGACCTGCTCGGCGCCCAAGGCGGCGTTTTGGAACACAACGTGTCCGCCGAGACCGTCGCCCGCTACAAGTACGCCATGGTCGACAACAACGGCACCCTGAGCGGGCTGGTCCGCCGGCACCTGCCCGAACTCGGCGCCGACGCCGCATGGAAGGTGTCCGCGATGGTCTTCGTCCTGGCCGGCGCCCTCTGGGGCCAGACCCAGCCTTCCCACAGCGTGCGCGCCGCCTATGCGGCCGACCCCGAACTGGCGGCATTGTGCTGGGACTTCACCGAGACGCTGGAGGACACGCTCGCCACCCTCATCGCCGGGATCCTCGCCGGCGACGGCGCCCCGGCAGGCCGCTGACGCCCTTCCGGAGTTGAGGGTGGCCGCCGGTCGCGGCTGAATCCCCCGCCGGCGCCGAACGCGGACCACCGCCACGGGAAGGGCCCCGTGACGCCGGTCGTCCCGGGGTCAACGCCCCTCATCGCAGGCCGACAGGCCCAGTACGTGTGCCGATGGCCCGAATCGCCCCCCCGAGCCGGAGCGCTCCGCGAGCCAGTTCACCTCGATGTCCCTCACATGCCACCGAAGCGCCATCGCGCACCGGCACAACTACGCCGCACTCCCGCCTGTCTCACCCCATGTGAACGCATCCTCCCGAAGCGGGGCGCGGCTTCCGACGGCATGCACCGCCTCTGCCGCGAGGGTGCGGCACTCGGCCGACGGGCCGACCACCATCGTCTGCACCACGACCACCAGCACCAGCACCAGCACCAGCAGCACGCACGACGCGAACGACGCACTCGATCTTGAAGCGGCCGCAGCCGCGTCCGCCACCGCCCGGTCGCTCACCGCGACCGCCCTGCCGAACGGCACCGCCGCAGGGACCCGGGTGGGCACGGACGCCTCGGCCGTCCAGGTCGATCGCCGCACACGCACCACAGACCTCTGAGGAGTTACCCATGCGAGCGAGAGCCCTCGCCGCCGCCACCGGCATAGCAGTCGCCGCGGGCATGGTTCTGGCCGCCTCTCCCGGCACGGCCTTCGCCGACGGCACGCACCCCCCGGACCACTGCGCCGCGCCCACGGGCAACGGGCCTTCGGTCCCCACGAGCCTGTACAACGGCCCCTTCGCGGAAGACGCCCCGTGGGGGGACGACGGCACCCCGATCCAGGTCTTCGTCGGCCAGACCGCGACGCTCGCGGGCTATCTCTACTGCGCGCCGGTGGGCGCCAAGGTGCAGATCACCCGCAAGAGCGCGAACGGCACCAGCGCCGTGGTGGGGACGGTGACCTCCACCCCGATCGACTCCCTCGGCGCCACGTGGTCGTTCGACGACTCGCAGCCTGCCGGCAACTACACCTACACGGCCGCCTACCTGGGCGACGACACCTATCTGCCCTCCGACGGCACCCGGGTGATGCGCTTCGTGCGCCACCCGGTCTCGATCAAGGTCACCGCCAACGCGCCGAAGTTCGAACTGGGCAAGGCGAACCGCGTCACGGTCACGGGACAGCTCACCTCGGCCGAAGGCCTCGCGATCCCGAAGGGCCAGAAGCTGGGCGTCCGGCTGGCCCTCAACCCCGCCAACGGCGCGCCCGGCACGCCGTTGGCGCCCGCGGTGACGACCGACACGGCGGGACACTTCGCCTTCCCGATGGACATCCGCGCCGAGGGCAAGTACCAGCTGCAGCTGAGCTACCCGGGCACCGCCGACCTGTCGGGTGCCTCGGCCACCGCCGATCTGAACATGACGCGGCTGACCCCGCAGCTCACGGTCCAGACCGACCGCGCGCTCTACGGCTTCAAGGCGAAGGCCACGGTCACGGCCCACCTGGGCACCACCTACACCGGCCGCACGGTCGGGCTGTACGCCACGCCGGTCAACGGCAAGCGCGTCACCATCAGGACCGCCAAGGTCGACAAGAACGGCAACATCTCCGGCACCTACGTGGTCAGCCGGAGCACCAGGTTCTCCGCCACCTTCGCCGGCGACTCGCGCTACGCGCCCGCCTCGGCCTCCGTCGGGACGAAGACGACCGCGCTCATCCACGGCACCGCCGGCGGCTACCTCAGGACGACCACGTCCGGGGGCCAGACGTACAAGGTCTACCACCACACGTCCTCGGCGAAGTTCGCCGTCGACGTGGCCCCGGCCGCACCCGGCCAGTGCGTCCGCGTCCAGCGGCAGACCTTGACCGCCGGGGCGTGGATCGGGGGAGACATCGACCGGAGCATCTGCGTGAAGCTCAACTCCAAGAGCGCCGCCGCCTACTCCATGGCGCTCGGCACCATGAACCAGAGCAGGGTGCGGGTGCGCTTCCTGTACGACACCGTGTACAACGCCCCGACCTACAGCGCCTGGCAGTACATCGCCGTCGTCAACTGACCGCCGCGATCCGATCAGGACCCGGCCACGGCACGGGGCTCCTCATGGGTTGCACTCCGCCCATGAGGAGCCCCGTTCCCCGCCGAATCCGCCTGGCGCCGCCACAGCCCCCGGTCCGCGGCTGATCACCAGGAGAACCAACCCGGAGTGGCCGAGCAGACCTGCGGCGTGTAGTCGCAGACGGTCCCACTGAGGCGCTCCGCCGTCATCCTCACCGCCCGCTGTTCGCCGGCGGCGTCCCCCCTGTCGGCCGCCACCACGAGGGCCAGGGCGGCCGGAATGCAGGCGAAGAGGAACGGAGGGCGCGACGGCTTGCCCCTCGGCTGCGCCGCGGCCGCTCGACCAGGCCCTGCGCCACGCCCGCGGCCACCACGACACCCGCATCACCGACGACCCCGAAGCGGCCATCGCCATCGCCCGGCTGTGCGCGGGCTTGCCGCTCGCGCTGCGCATCGGCGCCGCCATTCCGGCTGCCGCCCTCACCCGGCCCGCCAAGTCCCCCGGCATGTCCGCAGAGAAGTGACGACGGCGTGGAGATGGCTCTGCCCGAGCTGGGAATTCACTACCGAAAGTTGTGTGGCGGTTGTTATCATCCCCGCTTGCTTGCATGGCGGAGTGTGGCCGAGGGGGATGGTGACGAGCCCTGCCGCCGTGCCTTTTTGACTTCCCTGGGGAGGGACCCTTGACCCGGTATGCCCGGATCGCTCTCGCTCTCGTCAACCTGGCCGTACTGGGCGCCGGCTCACTGACCACCGCGGGCACGGCAGCCGCGGACACCACCCCGGCACCGATCACGACGGACGGCGTGTGGGGCATCGACTACGCGGGCGGCTTCCTCACCAGCGTGGAGAACACACCGAGCGGCTACCAGTGGGTGATCGGGCGGCAGATCTCGGCAGACGGTTCCACGGTGCTGGACACGACGTCCCGTGGGTACGCCGCCACCTACGCGGACGGCAGCCATGTGCAGCGGGTGCCCTGCGACGCGGGTCCGGAGGGCTGCGTGCCGATGCGCTCCTTCGGCAACACGTATGTCGGCTACTTCAAGGACGACGGCACCGGTGAGCAGACGGCCCAGATCCGTCTGACCGAGAACTCGCGGAGCGGCACGGACGAGCCGACGGTCAGCGGCGGCCGCTTCGTCGACGCGACCGGCCGCTATTACGTCTACCAGGCCACCTCGACCGGCAGGCAGTACGTCGACGCGGTGAACTCCTACCGCTACGACGACGTGCGGCTGACCCGGTCCGTCACGGCCGCCTCCGTGTGGGGTGCGGCGCTGTGGACGCCGGGCACGGGCAACGGGGTCGTCACCGCGTACGACCTGGAGGCGAAGAAGAAAGTGCAGACGGTCTCCACCGGGGCCCCCTGCACGGTCAAGGAGCTTCAGGTCCTCGGCCGCTGGATCTACTGGAACTGCGGGCCGACGGGCGCCGCGGGCGTGTACGACCGTACTGCGAAGAAGAACATCAAGGTCCCGTCCGGTCCCGCGCTCGTCGGTGACGGCTACCTCGTCCAGCACGACCGGACCGCCGGAAAGCTGATGCTGACGGACTACCACTCCGGGACGGCCGCCGCCGCGCGCGCGATCGCGGACCTACCGGCCGGGAACACCGTCGACCAGCGGCGGCTGACCTGGACGGTGGACAAGTTCGGCGGCGACATCGCGTATGTCGGCGCGGACAAGGCGATCCGGATCGTGCAGAGCGGGGTGCCGACCCAGTCGCTGGCGAAGATCGAGTCGGACGTGGCCGGCGACGGGGTGGACGTGAAGGGCCGCAACGGCGTCAACTACTGGGACAGCATGTGGCAGTTGAACAAGCCGGCGGACTGGACCTTCACTGTGAAAGACGCGCGGGGGCGCACCGAGCGGACCATCACGGGCAGCGGGGCGCACGTCGAGGTGAACTGGGACCTGAAGACGGACTCGGGCACCTATCCCTACAACGGCCTCAAAACCTGGAGCCTGAAGGCCACCGCCGAGGACGGCGGCGGCACGTACACCACGGGCGGTTCGCTGGGGTACGGCGGCGGCCTCCAGGGCTTCCACGACCAGGGGTACTACAGCTTCGGCGAGCTGGTCACACTCAACTCCTCGGGCGCTCTGACCCTGCACTACACCAAGGGGAAGGGCACCTTCGACTTCAAGTATTCCGGCTCAGGCTGGCCCGCCGGGACGGTGGCCGTGCCCTTCGGCGACATGGGCACGGACCGGTGCGCCGAGATGCTGGTTCGCATGCCGAACGGCGAACTGCGGCGCTACGCGGGCCGGTGCGGTGAGCCGTACAACCCGTCGAACAGCCACACCTCCCTCGGCACCGGCTGGAACGCGTACAACGTCCTCACCGCGCCCGGCGACCTGACCGGCGACAGCCGTACCGACCTGCTGGCCCGCAAGGCATCGACCGGCGACATCTATCTGTTCGCCAACGACGGCGCGGGCAAGCTGAAGGCGGGCGTGAAGATCCGCTCGGCGTGGACCGGTTACACGAAGATCGTGGGCGCCGGGGACCTGAACGGCGACGGATACGGGGATGTGCTGGCGCGGGACAGGTCGGGCACGCTCTACCGCTACGACGGGCTGGGGAACGGGAAGCTGAACGACCGCGTGAAGGTCTTCTCGGACTGGGGCGGCTCGTACAACGCGATCGTCGGGGTCGGGGGACATCACCGGCGACGGGAAGAACGACCTGGTTGCGCGGGACACGAGCGGCAACCTCTATCGCAACGACGGCAAGGGGAACGGGTCGTTCGGCTCGCGGGTGAAGGTCGCTACCGGATGGCAGGGCTACAAGGGTCTTTTTTAGTCCATGAGTTGGCGCATGTCGTGTCCCCGGCGAGGGAATCGCCGGGGGCACGGCAGACGACGCCATAGCGAGTGGGCGCCATGTCGGCGTTCCGTCGCGCCGCAGGCCGAACGCCCCGACCGGGCGGTACGCGCCAGGTCAGTGCCTGCTGCTCGAAGCGACAGGCTTTGCGCCGGAACCGTCTGCGCCCCCGGTACGAGCACGGATGCACGGAGACGGCGCCCTGCGGCCGGAAAGCGGGACATTGCCCGGACCGGGTGCAGGTGCGGCGGGAGACCAAGAACACCAAGTCACGCGCCGGCCGCCGCGCCGTTCCGCCGCCGGGTCCTCTGGTCGTGATGCTCCGCTCTCACGCAGAGGCGCGGAAGCGGGAGCGCAAGGAAAGCCGCGACCCTGTGGACCGGGTCGGAGTACGTGTTCACCAAGCGCCTGGGCGGGCCGCTCAGCCCGAAACACGGACTACCACGACTGGAAGCGGCTTCTCGAAGACGCCTGCGTCCGTGACGGCCGTCTTCACGACGCTCGCCACACGGCCGGCACCGTGCTGATGGTGTTGAGCGTTCCGGACCGCGTCATCGACCGGATCATGGGGTGGGAACCTGGCGGCGCCGCGCGGCTGCGGGCCCGGTACCTCCACGTATCCGACCACTTGCTCAAGGAGGTGGCCCGGAAGATCGGGACGGCGATCTGGGGAACAACGGGGGCTGAGAAACCTCGAAGGGCCCCACCGCGACCGGTGGGGCCCTTCGACAACGTGCCCGGTGAGGCACTGGCGGAGGATACGAGATTCGAACTCGTGAGGGGTTGCCCCCAACACGCTTTCCAAGCGTGCGCCCTAGGCCACTAGGCGAATCCTCCGCGGCAAACATTACTAGATCGGAGGGAGTGCTCGCGAACTCGTTCCCGCGGAGCGTCGGCGTGCATCCGGGGGTGATCGGATCGGGTACGCTGGGTGCAGCCCCTCACGTGGCGCTATCTCGCTGAACCCCCCCAGGGCCGGAAGGCAGCAAGGGTAGGTGGGCTCTGGCGGGTGCGTGAGGGGTCTTTCCTTTGTCCCGGAGGGCCGGTTCCCGTGGGGTCCCCGTGGGGTCCTTGTGGGCTCCGTCACACGGCCGGGGCCCGGGTGTCGGCGGGGGCCGATATCGTCGTAGGCGTGTCCCTCGCTCTGTACCGCCGCTATCGCCCCGAGACCTTCGCCGAGGTCATCGGGCAGGAGCACGTCACCGACCCGTTGCAGCAGGCGCTGCGGAACAACCGGGTCAATCACGCGTACCTCTTCAGCGGGCCGCGCGGCTGCGGGAAGACCACCAGCGCGCGCATCCTGGCCCGCTGCCTGAACTGCGAGAAGGGCCCGACGCCGACACCCTGCGGGGAGTGCCGGTCCTGCCGCGACCTGGCGCGCAACGGCCCGGGGTCGATCGACGTGATCGAGATCGACGCGGCGTCGCACGGCGGTGTGGACGACGCGCGCGACCTGCGGGAGAAGGCGTTCTTCGGGCCGGCCGGCAGCCGGTACAAGATCTACATCATCGACGAGGCGCACATGGTCACCTCGGCGGGCTTCAACGCCCTGCTGAAGGTGGTCGAGGAGCCGCCGGAGCACCTGAAGTTCATCTTCGCGACGACGGAGCCCGAGAAGGTCATCGGCACGATCCGCTCGCGCACCCACCACTACCCGTTCCGGCTGGTCCCTCCGGGGACGCTGCGCGACTACCTGGCGGAGGTCTGCGAACGCGAGGCGATCCCGGTCGAGGCCGGGGTGTACCCGCTGGTGGTCCGGGCCGGGGCCGGCTCGGTGCGTGACTCGATGTCGGTGATGGACCAGCTGCTCGCGGGGGCCGGCGAGGCCGGTGTGACGTACGCCATGGCGACCTCGCTGCTGGGGTACACCGACGCCGCGCTCCTGGACGACGTGGTGGACGCCTTCGCCGCCGGGGACGGCGCGTCGGCGTTCGAGATCGTGGACCGGGTGATCGAGGGCGGGCACGACCCGCGCCGTTTCGTGGCCGACCTGCTGGAGCGGCTGCGGGACCTGGTGATCCTGGCGGCGGTACCGGACGCGGTGGAGAAGGGCCTGATCGACGCCCCCGCCGACGTCCTGGAGCGGATGCGGGCGCAGGCCGGCGTCTTCGGTGCGGCCGAACTGAGCCGCGCGGCCGACCTGGTCAACGCCGGCCTCACGGAGATGCGCGGGGCGACTTCCCCGCGACTGCAGCTGGAACTGATCTGCGCGCGGGTGCTGCTGCCCGCGGCGTACGACGACGAGCGGTCGGTGCAGGCCCGCCTGGACCGGTTGGAGCGGCGCGCCTCGGCGGCCGGTTTCGCGGCGTCGGCGGGCGGGCCCGCGGCCGCGGGCCCGCCCCCGGTCGTGGAGTTCGGCGAGCCGCTGCCCCCCGGCGGTGGCCGTGCGGCGGCCCGTGCGGCGATGAATCCCCCGACGCGTCCCGCCGACGAGTCCGCCGCGCCACCCGCGCCCCCCGCTCCTGCCCCCGCGCAGGCCCCCGTCCCCCCGGAAACCACCCCCGCCGCGCCCGCCGCGCCCGCCGCTCCGCGTCCCGGTGCCTGGCCGAGCGCGGCCGCCCCCGGCGGAGGCCAGCGCCCCGGCGCCTGGCCCTCCGCGGCCTCACCGGCCTCACCGGCCTCTTCGCCCCCCGCTCCCGCGGAAACGGCACCGGCTCCGGCGGCCCACGCCCCCGCGTCCGGGGCACCCGGCGGCGACCCCTCCCGGGTCCGCCAGATGTGGCCGGACATCCTGGAGGCCGTCAAGAACCGGCGCCGGGTCACCTGGATACTGCTGGAGCAGAACGCCCGCCTCGTCGGGTTCGACGGCTCGACGCTGCAGATCGGTTTCGACAACCCGGGCGCGCGCGACAGCTTCGTCAACCGCGGCCACGAGGACGTCCTCCAGCAGGCGATCACCGACGCGCTGGGCGTCCAGTGGCGCATCGAGGCGATCGTCAGCCCCGGGGGCCCGGGCGGCGGCTCCTCGGGCGGTTTCGGCGGCGGTTCCCGTCCCGGTACGGGACACCCGCAGGGCCCCGCGCCCGCGGCGCCGCAGCATTCCCAGCCGTCGCAAGCGCCACAGCAACCGCATCAGGCCCAGGGCCAACAGCCCTACCAGCAGCCGCCGTCGGCCGCTTCCGCCGCTCCTGCCCCGCAGGCCGCGTCGCCCGCCTCGGGCCGTGCCGCCGCCGCCCGCGCCGCGGTGGGGGCGCCGTCCGCGGCGTCGGGTGCGGCGTCCGCCGCCGCACACGCACCGATCGCCGACGAGCCGCCCCCGGTCGAGTACGACATGCCCGAGGACGACGACCCGGATCTGGACGAGACCGCCCTGAGCGGCCACGACCTGATCGTGCGGGAACTGGGGGCCACCGTGATCGAGGAGATCGCCAACGACTAGCCGGGGAGCAGGGGGAGAGCAGCCGGAGACCGGCCGGCGACACCGTCCGGCGACCGGCGGGCCGCCGCCCGGCAACCCGCCAACGACCGGCCCTCGCCGGTCCTTCCGGCAGGAACGGGCGACGCGTGTCGGTCGTTCCTGGCTACGGGTAGCGCGAGCGGGCGCCCGAGCACGTAGGCTCGCCCTACCCGCACAACCGACGTCGTGAGGCAGGAGCGAGACCGTGATCCCCGGTGGTGGTCAGCCGAACATGCAGCAGCTGCTCAAGCAGGCCCAGAAGATGCAGGAGAACCTCGCGGCGGCCCAGCAGGAGCTCGCCGAGACCGAGGTGGAGGGCACCGCGGGCGGCGGCCTGGTGAAGGCGACCGTGACCGGTGCCGGTGAGCTCCGGGGTCTGGTCATCGACCCGAAGGCGGTCGATCCTGAGGACACGGAGACGCTGGCCGATCTGGTCGTCGCCGCCGTGCAGAACGCGAACGCGAGCGCGCAGGAGCTGCAGCAGCGCAAGCTCGGCCCGCTCGCCCAGGGGCTCGGGGGCATCCCGGGCCTTCCTTTCTGACGGCCCCGGGTCTTCCGGACCGTCCGAGCGACGAAGAGGGCACAGCGTGTACGAGGGCGTGGTTCAGGACCTCATCGACGAGCTGGGCAGGCTGCCCGGCGTGGGTCCGAAGAGCGCGCAGCGGATCGCGTTCCACATCCTTCAGGCCGATCCCGCCGACGTCCGCCGGCTCGCGCACGCGCTGAGCGAGGTCAAGGCGAAGGTGCGGTTCTGCGCGGTCTGCGGCAATGTCGCCGAGGCCGACCAGTGCCGGGTCTGCCGCGACCCGCGCCGCGACACCACGGTCATCTGTGTGGTCGAGGAGCCCAAGGACGTGGTCGCCATCGAGCGCACCCGCGAGTTCCGCGGCCGTTACCACGTGCTCGGCGGCGCGATCAGCCCGATCGAGGGCGTCGGCCCCGACGACCTGCGGATCAGGGAACTGCTCGCGCGCCTCGCGGACGGCACCGTCACCGAGCTGATCCTCGCCACCGACCCCAATCTCGAGGGCGAGGCCACGGCCACGTATCTCGCGCGCATGGTCAAACCGATGGGACTGAAAGTCACCCGTCTCGCCAGCGGCCTGCCGGTCGGGGGCGACTTGGAATACGCCGACGAGGTCACGCTCGGCCGGGCCTTTGAAGGAAGGCGGCTGCTTGATGTCTGACAACGCCCTTGACCCCGACGACTTCGCGTCCTCGATCGTGGACCAGATCGAGAGCTTCATCCTCTCGGTGCGGGAGGTCGCCAAGGGCGACGACCCGGACAGCGCGGTGCCCTATCTCCTGCTGGAGGTCTCGCAGTTGCTGCTGGCCGGCGGCCGGCTCGGCGCGCACGAGGACATCGTCCCGGACGAGCGGTACGAGCCGGACCTCGGGCCGGAGCCGGACGCCGACGAGCTGCGCGAGCGGCTCGCGGTGCTGCTGGAGCCGATCGACGTCTACTCCGAGGTCTTCGACCCGTACGTGCCGCGCAGCACGCCGGTCGCCTGCCGGATCTCCGACGACCTCGCGGACGTGGTGACCGACCTCGCCCACGGCCTGGCGCATTTCCGGGCCGGCCGGATCACCGAGGCGCTGTGGTGGTGGCAGTTCTCGTACCTGTCCAACTGGGGCCCGACCGCCTCGGCGTCCCTGCGCGCCCTGCAGTCCCTGGTGGCGCACGTGCGGCTGGACAGCCCGCTGGACGCGCTGGACGGCCTGGACACGGACGCGGGCGCGGACGACGACGACCGGCTCGCGGACGAGGCGGGCCGTGTGATGGCCGCCGAGATCGCCAAGCCGCTGGGGCTGCGCCCGGCGAAATGAGGTCCGCCGGGGGACCGCCGGTGGTCACCGGCGGTTCACGAGGACGTACGCCGGGGGCAGTGATATTGAGCACGACGCACGGCGCGATTACGCCGGCGGGCCGTTGGGCAGATGGCCCGCTGAGTGAGCCGGGCGTCTCAGTATGTGGTGGTAAGGGGTCGATCCCGGCCTGCTCGATAAACTGAGCCGAACGCAGTACCAGATTTGAGGAGCGCACGTGGGCCTTGTCGTGCAGAAGTACGGCGGCTCCTCCGTTGCGGATGCCGACGGCATCAAGCGGGTCGCCAAGCGGATCGTCGATGCCAAGAAGACCGGCCACCAAGTGGTCGTCGTGGTCTCGGCGATGGGTGACACGACGGACGAGTTGATCGAGCTCGCCGAACGGGTGTCGCCGATGCCCGCCGGCCGCGAGTTCGACATGCTGCTGACCGCCGGAGAGCGGATCTCCATGGCCCTGCTGGCGATGGCGATCAAAAACCTCGGACACGAGGCGCAGTCGTTCACCGGCAGCCAGGCGGGTGTCATCACCGACTCCGTCCACAACAAGGCCCGCATCATCGACGTCACGCCGGGCCGCATCCGCACCGCCCTGGACCAGGGCAACATCGCCATCGTGGCCGGCTTCCAGGGCGTGTCCCAGGACAGCAAGGACATCACGACGCTGGGCCGCGGCGGTTCCGACACCACGGCCGTCGCGCTGGCGGCCGCCCTGCACGCCGAGGTCTGCGAGATCTACACCGACGTGGACGGCGTGTTCACCGCCGACCCGCGCGTGGTGAAGAAGGCGCGGAAGATCGACTGGATCTCCTCCGAGGACATGCTGGAGCTGGCCAGTTCCGGCTCCAAGGTGCTGCTCCACCGCTGCGTGGAGTACGCCCGCCGATACAACATCCCGATCCATGTCCGGTCGTCGTTCTCCGGCCTCCAGGGCACCTGGGTCAGCAACGAGCCGCGAGAGGACGCCAAGGGCATGGAGCACGCGATCATCTCCGGTGTCGCGCACGACACTTCCGAGGCCAAGGTGACGGTCGTCGGTGTGCCCGACAAGCCGGGCGAGGCTGCGGTGATCTTCCGGTCGATCGCGGACGCCGAGATCAACATCGACATGGTGGTGCAGAACGTGTCGGCGGCCTCCACCGGCCTGACCGACATCTCCTTCACCCTGCCCAAGAGCGACGGCCCGAGGGCGATCGAGGCGCTGAAGCGCACGCAGGCCGGCATCGGCTTCGAGGCGCTGCGCTACGACGACCAGATCGCCAAGATCTCGCTCGTCGGCGCGGGCATGAAGACCAACCCCGGTGTCACGGCCCAGTTCTTCGAGGCGCTGTCCAACGCGGGCGTCAACATCGAGTTGATCTCGACCTCCGAGATCCGCATCTCGGTGGTCACGCGGGCCGACGACGTCAACGAGGCGGTGCGCGCGGTGCACACCGCCTTCGGGCTGGACACCGAGAGCGACGAGGCGGTCGTCTACGGCGGTACCGGCCGCTGAGGCGCCGGACATTCCGTCACTGTCCGCCGCTCCCGCCCCACACCTACCACCCGTACCACCCGCTTTGTCCCACGACCGTCGGTCCACCCCCTGCCGGGGCGGACCGGCGGTCGTGGCGTTACGGAATGCCACCCGCCACATCCCCGTCCCGTCCTGCGGCGTTCACCGAACCGGCGAGTATCGATCGTGTGATCAAAATATGGTCAGGATCGCTTGAAGGAAAGCTGCAAGCGCCAGACAATTTGAGCTCCCCTGTGTTCCGCAACCGGGCGGCGCGCGGGGAGCGTCCTTGTGTCAGCGCACCCGCTTAATGTGCTGCTGCACGCCGGACGCGGCGCAACAGCGCCGGGTTAAAAGGGGTATTGAGGATAGTTGGTACGCATGGGGATATGCGCGGCGCCATCAAAAACGGTGCCCCGACCGCACAACCCTGACGGGGGGAAGTGTGTCCAACAGTCGTGGCAGAGGCACTCGGCATCGAAACGGCGCTCCTGGGGCGCGGCGCGGCTCCCGCGCGACCGCACGCGCGGCGGCCGTCCGGCGTGGTCGGCGGTATGCCGGTGATCGCGCCCTGGCCTGTCCTGCAGAGTCCCTCGGGCCGCGACCGGGGGGACGCTGACGACGCGATGTCGGCCGGGACCACCGTCGACCACCTCACCGAGACCTACCGGGCGCACTACCGCTCCCTGCTGGGCCTCGCCGCGCTCCTGCTGGACGACACCGCCTCGTGCGAGGACGTCGTCCAGGAGGCCTTCATCCGCGTCCACTCCGCCCGCAAGCGGGTCCGTGAGCCGGAGAAGACCCTCGCCTACCTCCGCCAGACCGTCGTCAACCTCTCGCGCTCCGCGCTGCGCCGCCGCATCCTGGGCCTGCGGCTGCTGGCCAAGCCCATGCCCGACATGGCGAGCGCCGAGGAGGGCGCCTACGAGCTGCTGGAGCGCGACCAGCTCAAGGCGGCGCTGCGCACCCTGCAGCGCCGTCAGCGCGAGGTCCTCGTACTACGCTATTTCGCCGACATGACCGAAGCCCAGGTGGCCGAGACCCTCGGCATATCCATAGGGTCCGTGAAGGCGTACGGCTCGCGCGGCATCGCGGCGCTCCGCGTCGCGATGGAGGCCCCGGCATGACCGAACCGAACACCCCCGAGGGCATGGACCCCGAGCACACCGAGCACACCGAGAGCCCGAAGAACGCCGAGAGCCCGCGGAAGGCGACGGCCGGCACCCCACCCGAGCCACTCGCGGTGCCCGACGTGACCCCCACCGCGGGCGAGCGCCCGCGCGCGGAGGACGAGCCGGACCTGAGCCCGGACGAACTCGCGCTGCGCAGGCTGCTGCGGGACGCCGTGCAGGACCTCCATCCCGGTCCCGAGACGCTGACGCACCTGCGCCGGGCCGTGCCCGCGCGGCGCGCGCACCGGCGGCAGCTGCTGGTCGGTACGGCGGCCGCGGGCCTGCTCGCGGTGGCGGCCGTGCCGGCCGTGCTGCACGCCACGAACACCTCCGGCTGGGACACCCCCAACCCGGTGGCCGCCGCCGGCGCCTCGTCGTCCGACAGCAGCGACGCCGCGCACTCCACCGAAGGCACGAAGGACGAGCAGCCGTCCGGCCCCGCCACGGGCGTCGTCGCCGCTCCCACGGCGGGCGGCGGCGGCAAGCACGATGCCCCGGGTACCCCGGACGGCGACCCGACCCCGCACACCACGGAGTCGTCCGGCGACACGGTCGTCTCGTCGCCGGCGTGCACCGCCGCCGACCTCGGCAGTCCGACGGGCTGGGCCGGAGCGGCCGACGCCGCCGGCCGGATCACCGGCTACTTCCGGGTGGCCAACGTCTCCGCGGGCCCCTGCACCATCGACGGCGGCGGCGTGGTCAACGCCACCGCGCAGGGCTCCGCCGACCCGACGCGGATCAGCGTGCTCGACCACGTGGCGGGCGACGGCAGCGGCCTGCCCGACGCCGGGCCTGAGCCGCTCGTCCTGCAGGCCGGCGCGAGCTACGAGGTGCAGTTCGCCTGGGTCCCGGCCGCGGGCGGGGACATCAGTGGCTGTGCCGCCCCGCCGACCTCGCCGACGCCCACGCCCACGGGCAGCGGGGAACCGACATCCGGCAGCACGACGTCCGGTCAGACGATCACGACCCTGGACTCCGCGCCCGCCGACGGAGCCCCCGCCGCGAGCGTCCAGCTCAGCCACACCCCCGACGCCGGGTCCCCGGTCGTGACCGCGACCCTCGCCGGTGCCTGCGCGGGCACGATCTACCACACCGGGCCGCTCGCCGTGTCCTGAGCACCGCCCGGGACGGAGGCGGGAAACGGGGGCCGGAGACGGGGGCGGGTCCGAACGGCTCGCCCGAGCCCCGTACCTTGGTGGGGTGTACCGGTTCCTGCTGACCCCGCGCTGGCTGGGCGGGCTCCTCTTCGTGGTGTGCGCCGTGGCGTTCTGCACCTTCATGGGCAGCTGGCAGCTGGGCCGCTTCGAGGACCGCGTGCAGACGCACCGCGCCGCGCAGGACGCGCCGTCGCGGGACGCCAGGACAGCCGCGGTGCCGCTCGCGGAACTGCTGCCCACGGTCCGCTCGGTGGTCACCGCGGAGACCTCCGGCCGGACCGTCACCGCCACCGGCCGCTACGACGGCGCCCACCAGTTCCTCGTGCCGGGCCGCGAACTCGACGGCCGCACCGGCTACTACGTGCTGACCCCGCTACGGGTGACCGGCGGCCAGGCGCTGCCCGTCGTCCGCGGCTGGCTGCCCGGGGACGCGTCCAAGGCATCGCCCGCGGCGGTCCCGGCCGCCCCGTCCGATGAGGTCACCGTCTCCGGCGCCCTCCAGGCCCCGGAGACCGACAGCACCGACGGCGTCGTCACCCGCGGCGGGCTCCCGGCCGGTCAGCTCGGGATGATCAGCGCCGCCTCACTGGTCAACCTCGTCCCGTACCCGGTGTACGGCGCGTGGATCACGCAGACCGAGGGCGTCCCTGCGCCCCTGACGGCCGTGCCGCCCGCCGCGCCCGCCGGTACCGGCCTGGACCTCAAGGCCTTCCAGAACCTCGGCTACACCGGCGAGTGGTTCGTCTTCGCGGGCTTCGTGCTCTTCATGTACGTACGCCTGCTGCGCCGCGAGGCCGAGACACGGCGGGACGCCGCGCTCGGCCTCGTGGAGCAGGCACCCGAGGCACCCGCGGCGGCCTCAGCCGCCCAGGTGCCGGCGGACGAAGTCCAGCTCCAGCCGTAGCTGCTTGATCCGCTCGTCGACCACGAGCGAGCCGTGCCCGGCGTCGTAGCGGTAGACCTCGTGCGCCTTGCCCAGGCCCTCCAGCCGCTCGACGTAGTTGTCGATCTGCCGGATCGGGCAGCGCGGGTCGTTCAGGCCCGCCGAGATGTAGACCGGCGCCTTGACCTGGCCGACGTAGGTGATCGGCGAGGACGCCTCGTAGCGCTCCGGCACCTCCTCGGGGGAGCCGCCGAACAGCGTGCGGTCCAGAGCCTTGAGGGCCTCCATCTCGTCCTCGTACGCGGCCACGTAGTCGGCGACCGGCACGGCCGCCAGGCCCGCCGTCCACAGCCCGGGCTGCGTGCCCATGCCCAGCAGCGTCAGGAAGCCGCCCCAGGAACCGCCGGAGAGCACGACACGCGCCGGGTCCGCGAAACCGGACTCCACGGCCCACTCCCGCACCGCCGCGATGTCCTCCAGCTCGATCAGGCCGACGCGGTGCTTGAGCGCGTCCGTCCACTCCCGGCCGTAGCCGGTCGAGCCGCGGTAGTTGATCCGCACGACCGCGTAGCCGTGGTCCAGCCAGGCCGCCGGACCCGCGGCGAAGGCGTCCGAGTCGTGCCAGGCCGGGCCGCCGTGGATCTCGAAGACGGTCGGGAACGGTCCCTGTCCGGTCGCCGGGCGCTGCACGAGCGCGTGCACCCGTCCGCCGGGACCCTCGACCCACACGTCCTCCACCGGCACCGACCCCGGGGCCCGGAAGCCGGGGGCCTCCAGCACCACCGCGCCGGTCGTCGACCGCACCTCGGACGGCGACTGCGCGGACGACCACAGGAACTCCACCGTGCCGTCCGGGCGCGCCGTCGCCCCGCTTACCGAGCCCGCCGGGGTCTCCAGCCGGGTCAGCTCGCCGCTCTCCAGCCCGTAGCGGAAGATCTCGCTGCGGGCCTGGTACGAGTGCACCACCAGCAGCGCGGAACCGTCCGGGTACCACTCGGCTGCCACGTCGCCCGGCAGGTCGATCGCCAGCGGCGTCTGGGTGCCCGCCGCCACGTCCCAGAGCATCGGCTCCCAGCGGCCGCGCCGCTGGTGCGCCACCAGCAGGCGGGTGTCGCCCGGCACGGGCGCGAAGCCCAGGCACTCCAGGCCCAGTTCCCTGGTGCCGCCCTCGCTGTCGTCCAGCTCCGCCACGGTGGACCCGTCGGTGCGCACGACGCGCAGCGCCGAGTGCATCGCGTCCCCGTGCTCGGTGTGCTCGATCACCACGAGGGTGCCGTCCTCCGACAGCGCGCCGACCCCGCCCGACTCCTCGTGGCGGTAGATCTCCACCGGCTCGGCCCCGGGGCGCGCCACGTGGACGGTCGTGCCCTCCTCGTCGGTGGAGCGGCCCACCACCGCGAGGCCGTCCCGGCCGAGGGCGAGCCCCGCCGGGTACGAAGGCTCCAGCCCCGGCGCGGCGGTCTCGTCGGTGCCGCCCTCGAAGGGCTGGCGCATCCACACCCCGAACTCGTCGCCGTCCTTGTCGGCGAACCACCACACCCAGGCGCCGTCCGGCGTCAGGGTCCCGTCCGACGTCCCGTTCGGCCGGTCGGTGACCTGCCGCTGCGCCCCGGTCGTCCGGTCCCACGCGTACAACTCGTACGTGCCTGTCGCATTCGACACGAAGAGGCTGCGGTGGGGTGCGTCCTCAGCCCACTCCGGCAGTCCGACGCGCGGCGCCCGGAAGCGCTTCTCCCAATCCGGCATACCAGCCATGACGTCGCTCATGACCCCATCCAACCGGATGCGGGACCGCGGCGGACCGTGGGCGTCGTCACCTCTCGGTCACAGACCGGTTTTTCCCCGTGCCTCCGGGTGTGTGGCGTGCCCCCGGGGACCGGGGCGGGTCTACAGACTGAGCACGATCGCGGATCCGACGCCGGCCAGGCCCAGCGCGATGCCGGCCTCCTCCCAGCCGCCCTTCCCCCAGGGGAACGGCCGGTCGAGGGAGAGCCGGCCGGGGCCGATGGCGGCGACGGCGAGGGCGACGGCCGCGATGCACATCGTGTACTCCAGGCCGCCGTTCATGGCCCACAGGCCGTGCGCCGCCGTGACGGTCACCATGGCGTTGATCATCACGGCGATCAGGGCGGCCGCAGCGAGGGGTGTGAACAGCCCGAGCGCGAGGCCCAGACCGCCGAGGAACTCCGAGAGGCCGCCGAGGACGGCGTAGAAGGTGCCGGGGTGGTAGCCCAGCGCCTCGAACCCCTTGCCCGTCGCGGTGAGGCCGTTGCCTCCGAAGATCCCGAAGAGCTTCTGGCAACCGTGCCCCGCCATCACCAGGCCGACGGTGATCCGCAGGAGCAGCAGCCCGCAGTCGGCGGCGGTCACCGCATGCGACGGCGGGGCGTGGGCGCCGGGGTCGGGAGTGGTACGCAGGCGTTCGGCGATGTGCATCATGGAGGGCTCTCTTCCGTACCGGGTGCCGGGCGGAACCGGACGCCGCTCGGAGAACCGGCAGAGAGGTTTGTCAGTACATGCACGCTGATGCGTGAATTGTTCTACCGCTCAATCATTACTCCTGACCCGGCGGAACGGACCCGCGCCGGGTCGCGGGAGCCGTGCCCCCGCCCGGTAGCCGGCGATCTGCGGGGCAGGCCGTCGAAGAGCCCGTCGTCCGGCGCCGGTTCACACCCGGTGCACGGCCACACCGGCCGCGGTGATCGCCGCCGTTCCGTCCTCCGGGGCGTCGGTGTCGGTCACCACGGCGTGCAGCGCCGAGACCGGCGCGACGAAGGCGAGCGCCGTGCGGTGGAACTTCGCGCCCTCGGCCACGGCGACGACCCGCCGGGCGGAGGCGATCGCCGCCCGCTTCACCGCCGCGTCGTCCAGGTCGTACGCGGTCAGTCCCTCCGTCGCGCCGAGCCCGCAGCAGCCGATCACGGCGGTGTCGAAGCGCAGCGCGGACAGCGACGCCTCGGTCAGCGGCCCGGTCAGCGCCAGTTCCCCGGCCCGGGGCCGGCCGCCGGGCACCAGCAAGGTCAGCTCCGGCGCCCCGGCCAGCACGTTCACCGCGTGCAGGGACAGCGGCATCACGGTCAGCCGCCGGTGCCGCAGCACGCGGGCCACCTCCAGGCACGTGGTCCCGCTGTCCAGCACCACGGACTCGCCGTCCGCCACGAGCCCGGCGACCTCGGCGGCGATGCGCCGCTTGACGTCCAGCCCCTCCTGGCTGCGCAGCGCGAAGGGCGGCTCCTCGCCGCGCAGCAGCAGGCTCCGCGCCCCTCCGCGATAGCGCTCCAGCACACCCTGGTCGGCCAGGACCTCCAGGTCGCGGCGGATGGTCATCTCGGAGGCGCCGGTCAGCGCGGCCAGTTCCGTGACGCCGAGGCTGCCCGCCTCCCGTACGGCCTCGGTGATCCGCCGGAGCCGGTCTGTACTCACCATGAGAGAAGTGAACACCGGGATCGCTCAGGAATCAACCTTTCGCACATAAGGATTGTTCGTTATGTTCGAAGCATGGAGAGATCCCTGCGAGCCGGGCGGCTGGCCACCTTCGTCTACTTCACCCTGAACGGCTTCCTCATGGGGATGTGGATCGTCCACATCCCCGGCATCGAGCAGCGCGCGGGCATCGGCCACGCCGTGCTCGGCTGGCTGCTGCTCCTGCTCGGCGCGGGCGCCTTCGCCGGCATGCAGGTCGCCGGCCCGCTCACCGACCGCTTCGGGGCCCGCACCGTCGTCCCGCTCGGCGCGGCGCTGTGCAGCGCCGCCGTTCTGCTGCCCGGGCTGGCCACGGACGCCTGGACGCTGGGCGGCGCGCTGCTCCTGCTCGGGGTCGGCAACGGCTGCCTGGACGTCTCCATGAACGCCCACGCCGTGCAGGTCGAACGCGGCTACGGGCGGCCCGTGATGTCCGCGTTCCACGCCACCTTCTCCATCGGCGGTGTGCTGGCCTCCCTCACCGGCGCCCGCGCGCTCGACCGGGGCTGGAGCCCGGCCGCCACCCTGGGAACGGTCGCGGTCGCGGGTCTGGCCGTGGCCGCGGCGACGGCCCCGGCGCTGCTGCGACCCGACACGGCCCCGGCCCCTGCCTCGGCCTCGGCCCCGGCGGACAGCGCCCCGGTCGCACCCACCCGGCGCCGGACGCCGCAACGCATCTGGGTGCTGGCCGTACTCGCGTTCATGGTCATGCTCAGCGAGGGCGTCGCCAACGACTGGAGCGTGCTCCACCTGCGCGACGTGCTCGACGCCCCCGCCTCCACCGCCGCCCTCGCCTACGGTGCCTTCGCCACCGCCATGACCGCCGGCCGCTTCCTCACCGACCGCGTCGCCGCCCGCTTCGGCCCGGCCGCCGTCCTCCGCCACGGCGCCGCCGCGGCCGCCCTCGGCCTCACCACCGCGGCACTCTCCCCGTCGATCCCGCTCGCGCTGCTCGGCTGGACGGTGTTCGGCGCGGGGCTGTCAGGCTGCGTCCCGCAGTTGTTCAGCGCCGCGGGCCATGCCGACCAGGACGCCTCGGCCACCAACGTCTCCCGCGTCGCAGGCCTCGGCTACCTCGGCATGCTCGCCGGGCCGGCCGTCATCGGCCCGCTGACCCACTTGGTACCGCTCAACGTGACGCTCCTGCTCCCGGTGGCCTTCTGCGTCACCGCGGCCTGCGCCGCAGGCGTCCTGCGGCCCCGGCCGGCCGTCGCGGCCCGCACCCCGGAGGTGGAGCCGGTCTGACGGCCGGGCCGGGCGGGCGCCGGACGGATCAGGCCGGGGGCTCCAGGTCGTCGAACTCCACGACCTGCCGCACCTCGACCTCCACCTCGTCGAACAGCTCGGCGTACTGCCGGGCCAGTTCGACGGCCTCCGCCCGGTCCTTGGCATTGATCAGCCCGAAGCCCCCGATGACCTCCTTGGCCTCGGTGAAGGGCCCGTCGGTCACATGCGTCGCGCCGCCCCGGGGCTTGCGCACCAGCGCGCCCCTCTCGGAGGGATGGACACCCTCCGCCGTGATCAGGATGCCCTTCTCGGACCAGTCCTGGATGAACGCGCCCATCTTCTCCATGAACTCCTGGCTGGGGTTCCACGCCTCCGGCGCGCTCTCGTCGAGCCGGTGCATCATCAGAAAACGCATGATCGCTCCCTCGGTGTCCCGGGCTGGGATCCGGTCGCTCCCGGACACGCTGACCAGCCCGTCGTCCACGCGTCGAACGGCAGCGCGCGGAATCGACACGTGCCGCACATCAATTTTCCGGCGTCGTCATCGCGGCGTCGTCGGCGTCGGACGCGGGCATCTTTCCGGGGTTCCAGCCGACCGCGACCGCCCAGGTCACCCCGGGCCCCGCGGTCACCTTGACCTGGCCGGCGGTCCTCGTGCCCATCCCCTCGAAGGCGTTGAGGCTCCCGTCCGGCTGCTCGGAGCAGTGCTCCGTGCTGGTGCCGTACCGGCCGGCGTCCACCGTGAGCGTGCCCCAGCCCTCGCACTGCGTGCTGACCCAGACCGTCCCCCCGTGGGACGCGGGCAGGTCCGCCTCCCATCCGCCGGCTCGCCGCCCGCTCGAAGCCCACACCGTGGCATCACCCAGCGCCTGGGCGGGGTCCCGCCAGGCGGGACGCGCAGTCGCCACCGGCGCGGAACCGCGCGCCACCGGCCGCTCGGGAACGGCAGCCCGGTGCTCCTCCGTACACCCGCCCAGTGCCAGAAGAACCGCACCGGCGCACCCGAGCACCGTCCATCGCCTCGTGCCACGCGTCACAACGATCCCCCGTCATCCCGGTGCGGCCCCCGGCACCGGTCGCCCATGCTGGCACGTCCCCCCCCGCCCCTGCCGGTCGAATCGCGCACGCGAGCCGCCCTCGGACACGGGAGTTGCCTCCGCCCCGGCCGCTACGGAGCGCCTGATGCCAGAATTGCCGAGGAATCCCCGCTGGGCCAGCGATCGTTGGCCGCCACGCGGCGTAGCCGCGGATCGTCACACACGCAACTGGGCGGCCGCCCAGGGAACTTCGCGGTCATGACGCAGGCGGGTCCTGCGGATCGAGAGTCCACGTCATGGTGACGCGGTCTCCCTCGTACTCCACGCAGTCACCTGTCCGTGCGAGGGCGTCCATGGCCTCGTTGTGGAATCGCCGCTCGTCCTCCCTGCACGGGGCGCTGAAGAACGCGCGTTGCGCCTCGCCGAGGTCGCACCGCATGAGCTCCTTGGTCACGAGCACAGCGTCGATCCCATGGCAGTCGAGTTCCATCAGGCGCTCCTGCAAGAGATGCGGATCGTGACCCGGCTCCCAGAACGGGCGGACCCGCTCGGCCATCGCGGCGATACGCGCCAGGCGCGCGTCGTCCAGTCCCATGCGGCCCTCCCCTCCTGCGGCCGAACCGCTCGTGACCTGGGCGCACCGTCCGCGAGCGTCCGTGGTTGCACGCCTCGATGCGTGACCGTTGTAGCGCAGTCAGACACTCAGTCGGGTGGGTCAGCCCATACCCTCGTCCTGGATCAGCCACCGCCCCTGCTGCCGCACCAGGCGGTAGCCCCAGGCGTGGCGTCCGGGACCCATGGAGGGGTCGTCGGTCCACCAGTGCTGATGCAGGTCGAAGGTCACCTTGACCTCCACCTCGCTGCCCTCGTCGATCGGCGCAGATACGCCCAGGACCTGCAAGCCGGACGTATCCGCGAGCCAGGTCGCAGCCGTTGTTCGGTGATTCGAGGTCGACAACGCCCTCGCGGTGCCGCTGTCGTGCGCGTCCAACGCCCGCATGTAAGCGCCCACGACATCGCCCGGACTGGCACTCGCCGACGGCACGGGCACGTCGTACCTCGGTGTGCTCTCCCACCACCAACCTCCGCCCACCGCGACCGCGACGGCCGTCACTCCTGCCGCCATGAGCTTCCATCGTTTCGGCATGCTGCCTCTGCCCCTACCGGTTGGCCTCGCTCGTGTTGGCCGCTGCCCCCAACGGTCCAGTTACTCCCGCCGGGATGACGGCCGGCACCCTCGACCGGTTCCCGCAGCCACGCCGTTCCCCGCGAGTTCCACTATGGGCGGGGTCCCGCTGGAGGAGATCCCGCGCCTGGTCGGCCACTCCGGTACGGCCGTCACCTGAGGTCTACCGCGAGCAGATCCGACCGGTGATCCATACGGGGGCGGTCGTGAGGGACGGCATCTTCAAGCGCGACCCGAAGCCGTGGACACTCACCGGGACACTCGACAACGAGCAGGGCCGGTCTCCCCACTGGGGAAACCGGCTCTGACCTGTACTTCACGAAGTCGGGGTGGCGGGATTTGAACCCACGGCTTCTTCGTCCCGAAGCAATGGGGGTTGCGTCCTTGGAAGTGGTGTAGCGGGTTGGACCTGATCCGGGGGTTTGCTCCGGCGTCCGGGTTGGTGCCCGCATAGACAAACGGCCACCGGCTGATCTTCGAAGTGTCGAAGCCTCGAAGGAGATCAGCACGATGACCGCACCAGACAGTCTGCCCCTGCACGCCCTTGCCGAGGAGAACCTCGCAGCGGCGAGTCCCGACCTGTTGCGCGCGATGGTCAAGACGTTCGCCGACGCACTGATGTCCGCGGAGGCCGATGCCCTCTGCAACGCGGAATACGGGCAGGTCAGCGACGAACGCGTCAACCACCGCAACGGCTATCGCCCACGCGAGTGGGACACCAGGGCCGGCACCGTGGAGCTGGCCATTCCCAAGCTCCGCAGCGGCAGTTACTTCCCGCACTGGCTGCTCGAACGACGCCGCCGGGCCGAGCAGGCCCTCATCAGTGTGGTGGCC
>NZ_JARAWX010000080.1:0-676 GCF_033793585.1 Streptomyces sp. MI02-7b
GTGGTCGCATTCTGTGCAGTGGGTGGGTTGTGGGGGGTGTGTGGTGGGTTGGGGGGTGGTGGGGGGTGTCCAGTGTTGGAGGTGGCGTTTGAGGTCGTACCAGGTGGGTTTGCGGGCCATGGCGGTGGCTGCCTGGGTCAGGAGCTGCTCTGGGATGCCGGTGGCCAGGAGCACTTGGGCGGTGTGGGCGATGCGGCCGGGGGCGAGGGCGGGGACGGGGTGGTGGTGGCGGTGGCGGGCGGTGGTCCAGGCGTCGGCGATCCGGGCGGCGGCAGCGGCTGCTTGCGGGTCGGTTGGCGGTGATCCTGCTGGTGCGGGCGTGCCGGGGTCGGCGGTGCCGGGGGTGTGAGCGTGTGGGGCGGGAGCGGCTGCTTGTGGGCTGCCGGGTGCTGATCGGGCTGCTGCGGGCGCGTTGCCGGCGGCGTTGCCGGTGTTGTCGCCGGTGGGGTGCGGAGGCTGGGACGGCGGGCCGGTTGGGGGTGCTTGTCCGGTCGGGATGGTCTCTCTCTTCGGCGCCGGGGCGGTCGGATGCCGGGGCGCGGTGGGTGGGGAGGAGAGAGAGGAGTTTGTTCTGTCTTGCTTGTTCAGTCTTGGTTCTTCAGCCGACGGGTTTCCGGTGGTCGGCTGACCGGCGGCCGGTTCACCGATCGTCGGTTCACCGACTGCCGGTTCACCG
>NZ_JARAWX010000024.1:0-127859 GCF_033793585.1 Streptomyces sp. MI02-7b
ACCTCTCTCTGCTCTCGTTCTTTCCCCGAGCCCCGTCTCCGCGCCCCTCCCGCCCTCCTCTTGCAGCTTTTGCTTTCCTGCCGGGTTCCCCCCCCCCCCCCCCCCCCCCCCAACGGACTCCGTACGCGCTAGGAGCCCGCCCACCCCGCGGTGTTGGAGGAGGACTCGTACGAGTAGCGCGTCCGGCGTTCCCACTCCTCGCCGGTGATGTGCTCGTACGCCCGATCCGGGACGTACAACAACGCCTCCGCCCATACATGGCCAGTGACGAACGGCACGAACTCCGCCGGATCCCGAAGGACGGGGCTGTACGTGTCCCGTCCGGCGGGCAGATATGCGTGGCGCGTCGTCAGGCGTGTCGGCATACTGCATCGGTGATCGGTTCAGCGCTGCCTCACCTGCTGCGCCCTCGTGCTCTGCGGCCTGGGGATCTCGTCGTGATCGCATCCCTTTCCGGACCGCTCCACGCCGGGTACGAGCCCGACCTCGAGCAGGCCGTAGCCGTGCTCGAGGGGATGGGATTCCGCGTGCGCCGGGCACCGCTTCTCGAAGCAGGGCGGCACCGCTGGTGGAGCGCGGCTGCGCCGGCGGAGATCGCCGGCGAATTCAATGCGCTTCTGCGTGATCCTGAGGTGCGCGCCATCATCGCGCATGACGGCGGCCAGACGGCGCTCGGCTACCTCGACCTGATCGACGTCGAGGCGATCACCGCCGACCCCAAGCCCATCCTCGGCTACAGCGACATCTCGTTGCTGCATCTGGTGCTCTACGCGCGCACGGGCCTGGTCGGATTCCACGCCGACTTGGCCACCCCCGGACTCGGTGGCCACTGGCAGGCCGCGCCCGCCGCGCGCAGAGCGGAACTCGAGAAGCTCTACTCGACGCTGCTGACCGGTACGGAGCCGATCGGGGCGCTGCCGACCACACCGTCCTGGGAGTGCTGGCGTGCCGGTCGGACCGAAGGCCGGCTGATCGGCGGGGTGATCAATCGCATCGTGCTGGCGCAGGCGACGCGTTTCGCGCTGCCGCTCGAATGGTTCGACGGCGCGGTGCTGTTCTGGGAGGAGACGGGCGGCCAAGCGTCGTATGTGTGGAGCTATCTGCAGGTGCTGCGGCACTGCGGCATCCTCGATCGGATCTCGGGCATGGTCGTGGGCGTCCCGTACGCAATCGACGGACTCGACTCGCCCGACGCGTCCCCGACCCTGCCCGACCTGGTCCTCGACGTCCTCGGCGACCGTGACATCCCGGTGCTGGGCAACGTCGAGTTCGGGCACGCCGGCCCGAATCTGCCGATGCCGGTCGGCATCCGCGTCGCCCTCGATGCGCGGCAACGGAGTTTGTCGCTGCTCGAACCGGCGGTACGCCCGCTCATCGTGAGCGGACCGGGCGGCTGAGCACCGCGGATCAGGGCGCCGACGGCCTCGGCAGCGGCACGTCCAACCGCGGCAGGGGCGGCCGCAGTCGGCGCTGCAGAGGCGTCGCGCCGAAAACAGAAGCCCGAAGGCCTCTCCGTCGACATACTGAGAACGGCTGTCCCGTCGCCGAGGGAGAAGTGTCCATGGAGGACCCAGGGTTCACCGTGCTGGTGACCACATCCGGGAACGGCGGACAGCAGGCCCTGCGGGCGGTCGGAGCGGTGACCGGACTGAGCCTGTGGCGCAGCAAGCTTCTTCTGGGCAGCACCCCTGCGGTGGTTGTGGAGATGGTCCCGCTCGACATGGCCGTCGTCGCGGCCGGACGGCTGCAGGAGGCCGGCGTGTCCGCGGCCGTCCGCTGCACCTGGTGCGACAGGACAGTACCCAACGACGGGACACCGCTCGACCCGGGCCCCTGCACATCTCGCTACTGGCCGACCGCCCATTGCCGCGCGAACTCCATGACCAGTTGTGATGGCGATTTCTGCGACACCTACGGGCCCGTCGGCCTCACCCTCTGACACCGCGCCGGCGGAAGCGGCGGCGGCCGGAAGCCCAAGCCCTGGGCACAAGGGAGGCGAGGCAGCAGAGGCGAAGGCTCAGGAGCCTTCCGGCAGCCACGTTCCGAGTCGCACAACTGCGCTTCCACGGGCCGCACGCATCCAGCGTTGCGACGCACCACCTCGCACCCCTCAGGACGGGTAACCGCTGTCGCCAGGGGGTGCCAGGGGGCGCCATTGCCTGGGCCCCACGGATTCGTTCGCCTACCAGAGCGGGCCGGTGCACATGTGCTGGATGGTGGACGCCAGCGCCCGCTTCAGTACGTCGGCGTCCGCCCCGGCGATCGCGTCGAACACCAGCAGGTAGCGCCCCACGTGCAGGCCCAGCAGGTGGCTCGCCACCAGGGAAGCCCGCAGTTCGGCCCGCTCGGGGGCGATGGCCGTGACGATCGGATCCACCACGCAGGTGGTGAAGAGCTCCCGCATGAGTGTGGCCGCCTCCGGGCGCTCACACGCCGCGTGCAGCAGGGTGAGCGCGGTATTGGGGCGGCCGTCCTGCTCCCAGGTCTCCAGGAACACGTCGGCGAGACGTTCGCCGATGTGGTCGGGGCCCGTGGCGAGGACCTCGCGGACGACCGTGTCGGGGTCGAAGGGCCATTCGACGGTGGCGGCCAGCAGGCCCGCCTTCGAGCCGTAGAAGTGCACGACCAGCGAGGGCCTGACCCCCGCGTTCCTGGCGATCTCGCGCAGCGACGTCTGCGCGTAGCCCTTGTCGTCGAAGGCCGCACGGGCAGCCGCCAGGATCGTGGCGCGTGTCGCCTCGCCGTCCCGCGAACGCGTCGCACCGGGCGCCTGCGCTGCGGGGACGCCGGCGTCGGGAGGCGGGGTCTTCGTCGCTGCCATACCGGCAGTCTGGCACCGCCCGACTGAACATGTACAGTTGCTGTAGCCTACAACTGTACATGTACAGCAAGATGCGATCCCGGTGAACGCCTCCACTGATCGCCTGCTCCCGGTTGCCGGACGCGTCCGGCCGCGACGCGGCCGGCCTCCGTCGAGGCACGGCCGGCGTGGCCGTGTGCGTGGTGCCGGTTCCCCACGGCGGAACTCCGGACCGGGTGCACGTCCGTCCGCGCCGAACACATCCACGACCCCTGGGAGGTCTTCATGACAGTCAGTCAGCACAGCGGCAGGATCGCTCTCGTCACGGGCGCCGGCAGGGGGATCGGTGCGGCCACCGCCCGGTTGCTGGCATCCAGAGGCATGCGGGTGGTCGTGAACTACCTCAACAGTGAGCGGGACGCGGAAGCGGTGGTCGCGTCCATCAGGTTCGCCGGAGGCGAGGCGATGGCCGTCCAGGCCGACGTCCGTGACGCGGACGCGGTGGCCGGCATGATCGAGCGGGTCCGCGCCGAGATGGGCGAGGTGGACGTGCTGGTCCACAACGCCCTGATCCCGTTCGCCGTGAAGTCGTTCGAGCAGATGTCGTGGGACGAATTGGGCACCAAGCTGAACGAGGAGATGCGGGCCGCGTTTGTGGTGACCAAGGCCGTCGTCCCCGGCATGACAGCGCACGGCTACGGCCGGATCGTCTTCATGAGCACCGGGACGAGCCGGCAGCCCCGGGAGCGGATGATCGCGCTCGGAACCTCGAAGGCGGCCCTGAACCAGTTCGCCCGCTACGTCGCCCAGGAGATGGGCCCCCGCGGGATCACCGTCAACGTGGTGGCCGCAGGCCCGGTGGACGAGACCAGCATCGCCGAAGCCCTCGGCGACCTGCACAGGCAACGCCAAGCGGCGCAGACCGTGCTCGGCCGGATGGCCAAGCCCGACGACGTGGCCCGGGCCGTCGCCTTCTACGCGGGTGAGGACAGCGGCTTCATCACGGGCACGATCGCGGGAGTCAACGGCGGCGGGGCTTGGGACTGACCCTCGGAAAGAGCCCCCGGCGTGAACCGGTCATTCGATTGCACGGGGAAACTCCCGGACGTCCGGCCCCGACGCCGTTCCGTCCGGTGCCACAGCCTCGACCGTTTGCCACTGAACTCCGCCCGGTGACCGGCGCCCGCCGGACCGACCACCGGGCGGCACGTCCGATCGAAGGAGTCACTATGAAGCCCACGCACACCGCGCTGGTGGTGCAACCCGGTGAGGCGGCCGGGGCGTCGCTCACCGACGGCGCGTTCGAGCTGCTCGCCGACGGGGGTGCGGTCAGCGCCAGCAGGCTCACCCTCGCCACCGGTGCCGACGGGGCACCCCCGCACCACCACAAGCTGTCCCACGAGCTCTTCTATGTACTGGACGGGACGATGCTGTTCCGCCTCGGCGACACTCTGACCACGGTGGCAAAGGGCGGACTCGTCGTCGTACCGCCCGGCCTGCCGCACGTGTTCGGGGCCGCGGAGGGTGAGGTGGCCGACGTGGTCGTCGTGCTGAGCCCCGGTATCGAACGCTTCGGCTACTTCGAACAGCTGGCCGCCATCAGCCGCGGCGAGGCGGAGTTCGCGTCTCTTCTCCCCGAACAGCACCACTACGACGTGCACTTCGAGGACCTTCCCGACTGGCGGTCGGCTCCCTCGCGGTGATCCGGATCTCCGGCGCGTCGGCCGGGCCGGGCCGGCCTCGCGCCGCCGCGGGGCCGGCCCCCCAGGTCAGATCCAGGAGTCGAGCCACATGCGGGCGTGCCAGGCCGAGTAGGGGATCGTCTGCCCGGTGTAGATCGGGAAGAAGTAGATGAAGTTCCAGACGACGAGCAGGCCCAGCGTGCCCGCGGCGACGGTTCCCACGACGCGGCGTCGTTCGTCCGCGCCCGGGGGGCCGATGAGCGCGCCCAGGGCCATGGCGACGGCCAGGCACAGGTACGGGACGAAGGCGACGGCGTAGAAGGTGAAGATGGTGCGGTCCTGGTAGTTGAACCAGGGCAGGTAGCCGGCCGCCACCGCGCACAGGACGGCGCCGGCGCGCCAGTCCCGGCGCAGGGCCCAGCGGAAGAGGAGGTAGGCCAGCGCGAAGCAGGCCGCCCACCACAGTGCGGGGGTGCCGAGGGAGAGGATGGCCCGGGAGCAGCCCTCCGCGGCGCTGCAGCCGTCCTCGCCGAGTTTCGGGGACTGGTAGTAGAACGAGGTGGGGCGGCCGAGTACCAGCCAGCTCCAGGGGTTGGACTGGTACGGGTGCGGGGTGTGCAGGCCCACGTTGAACTGGTAGACCGCGTGCTCGTAGTGCCACAGGCTGCGCAGCGGGGCGGGGATCCACGACCAGGTGCCGCCGCGGCCGTCCGCCCAGTGGCGTCCGTAGCCGTCGTCGGTCATGAACCAGCCCGTCCAGGTCACCAGGTACGTCGCGACGGCGACCGGCAGCAGGGACAGGACGGAGGGGACGAAGTCCCTGCGCAGCACGGCGGCGTAGGGGCGTCGGGACCCCGCCAGGCGACGGGAGCCGAGGTCCCAGAGCAACGTCATGATCATGAAGAAGGCCAGGAAGTACAGGCCGTTCCACTTGACGGCGGAAGCGAGGCCGAGGAAGACGCCGGCCGCGATCCGCCAGGGCCGTACGCCCGTGCCGGTGCGGTCCCCTGTCGCGGCGTCAGGACCGGCGGAGCCGTCCGCGCCCACCGGGAGTGCGGCGGCCAGCCGGGCCCGCGCGCGGTCGCGGTCGATCAGCAGGGACCCGAAGGCCGCCAGGACGAAGAACATGACGAATATGTCGAGCAGGGCGACACGGCTCATCACGAAGTGCAGGCCGTCCACCGCCATGAGAGCGCCCGCGAGACAGCCCAGGGCCGTCGATCGGAACAGGCGCCGGCCTATTCGGCACAGCATCAGCACCGACACCGTGCCGACCAGGGCCGACATGAAGCGCCAGCCGAACGGGTCGAGACCGAAGCCCCATTCGCCGAGCGCGATCATCCACTTGCCCATCGGCGGGTGGGCGACGAACGTCCCGGGGTCGGTGAGCGGCAGGTTCGCGGAGTGGCCGAGGATGTCGGGGTCGGCGATCTTGCGGTCGGGCCAGGTGCCCTCGTACCCCAGCCGCAGCATGGACCAGGAGTCCTTGGCGTAGAACGTCTCGTCGAAGACCACGTCGTGCGGCCGGCCGAGGTTCCAGAAGCGGAGCAGCCCGGCGAACACGGCGACGAGCAGCGGCCCGAACCAGCCGGCCCGGGCCGTTCCGAACGGCGGCACCAGCCGCTCCCGGATGTCCGTCCAGGGGCGTGCCTCGTAGCCGAACGGCCTCAGTCCCCGCAGCCAGGCAGCCGGCCACCCGCCTCCGGCGGGACCCTGTCCGGCACGGGTCTGTGTCGCTGTGTGCGTCGTCACTCGGCCATCGTAGGGATCAGGAGCGGCACGGACGCCGCCGCCCCCGGGGACCGGGGACGTGACGGGTCACCAGACCTGGGCGAAACAGCCGATCATCGTCGCCACGGCGACGAGGCCCACGAGCACGGCGGCGAAGGTACGGGGCATGGTCATGGGGACTCCTTCTTCGGCGGGGGCTCCGGGCCGGTGCGCGGCCGCCTCGGACGAGGCGCCGCGCCGTCTCCCCGTGCTCCGCCGGTTCACGGTGCATCTCGGTTCCTGGGTGGCTCACAAGCCAGACATAACCAGTTGGACTGGTGACGATGCTGCGTCACGTCCGGCTTCCCTGTCAAGCGGTCGATGCGCGAGAATGCCGGTCGGCGCGGGGTGCTTGCCCGGAGCAGCATCACCTGTCAGAATGGTGACATGCTACACCGCTTCCCGTGCGGGACTCCGGCCCTCGACTTCGTCGGCACGCTGCGGGCCCGCCGCAACCCCGAACCCCGCGAGATGCTCACGACACCGGAGAGTCTCGACGCCTGGTTCAGCGAGTCCGGGATGGTGCACGCCGAGACGCGGTGCGATCAGGCCGATCTGGACGCCGCGGTGGACCTGCGCGAGGCGGTGTACACCCTCGTCCGCGCGGGCCTGCTGGGCCAGGACCGTGACGCCGCCGCGGTCGCCCTCGTCAACGACACGGCGCGGATGCCCTCCGCGGTCCCGCAGCTCACGGGCGAGGGACGGCGTGTGGAGGCGACCCCGCGGCAGGCCCTCTCCTCGCTGGCCCGCCAGGTGATCGACATCCTCAGCGGTCCGGAGGGGGCCCTGCTCAAGGAGTGCGGCCGGCCCGAGTGCACGCAGGTCTACATCGACCGCTCCCGCGGCTCCCGGCGCGAGTGGTGCGCCATGGAGACCTGCGGCAACAGGGTGAAGGCCGCCGCCTACCGGGCCCGCAAGAAGGCCTCCGGCGATCCGGTCGTGGCCGGCGCCGACCGCCGGGCGGACAGGGTCTAGGCCGACAGCAGCCCGCTGATGCAGGCGTCCCAGTCGATGTACCCCGACTCGGCGCCGAGGGGGACGAGAGCGATGGCGGCCGCCAGGAACGCGGCCAGCGCCCCCGTCGCCACCCGCAGCACGGCCGTGCCCGACTCCCCGCCCAGTCCGATCAGGGTGCATCCGTCGGCCCCGGGGCGTACGTGGACGTCGCCGGATCCGGAGGGCACGCGCAGGCCGGCGAGCAGCAGCTCGCGGGAGACCACCCACACCGCCTCCCCGGTGCCGGGCACCCTGCCGAAGCGCATGCGCACCGCGTAGGGCTCGTCGGCGCCGTACCGGCACTCGACGGACAGCTCCAGCGTCGGCCCGGGGCCCGCTCTCAGGCGCATGGGCAGCCGTTCGACGATCGATTCCGTTGCTTCCATGGGATGCCCCGTCTCCCGTGCCGGCACCGGCCGACGTCCACCACGACGATGGAATGCGTCTGCCCCCGCCGCCCGGCCACCGCGATGGAGGAACGGCGGGGATCGTGGGGAGGAACCGCGTGTGCCGCCCGGTGCGAGGGGTAGGCGCACCCACTCCCCCGGAACGGAGGAGATCGGCGGATGCGGAGGAGGCGGTCATGACCGACGACCCGATGGCGGACGACGTGTACCAGCCCACCGGCGGCAACGAGGAGCAGCAGGACGCGGCGCCCCTCGACCTCGAGGACGCGCTCGACGAACGCGACTACGACGACATCCTGGACGAGGGGTACTCCCCGCCCGAGCGGCCGCTGGGCCTGGACAAGGTGGGGGTCACCGCCGCCGAGCAGCGCGCCGGGGAGAGCCTCGACGAGCGTCTTGCCGAGGAGGTCCCCGACGACACGGTCTACCCCGGGGACGGGATCGGCGACCTGGCCGGAGGCGACGGCGAACCGGTCGACCCGCAGGCCGGGGCCGGGCGGGCGGGGCGTCTCGTCGCACCGGGCACGGGCACGGACGAGGACCCGGATTCCGACCTGTTCGCCGAGGACGTCGGCATCGACGGCGGTGCGGCCGGCGCCGAGGAGGCCGCCGTGCACATCGTCCCGGAGGACGACCCCTGGGAATGACCGGGGAGAGCGAGTGAGCGGCTCGGCAGCCGGTCTCACGCCGGACGGCGGCCCGCCTCAGGATGCGGTGCCGGCGTCCGGCATGTCGGCCCGGCCGCCGGGCCCCAGGACACCCGTGGCCCGGAACGGAGTCCGCTCGGCCAGCCGCGGCAGTTCCCGGCGGGAGAGCCGCAGGACGACGGACGGCAGCATCGCGCGCACCGGCTGGGCGGCCCGCAGCCACGGCGGCGCGTAGACCGCGGGGCCGCGGCGCTCGACGGCGTCGGTCAGACGCGCGGCCACGGACTCGACCGAGTACACCTTCCGCGCCGGTGGCGGCATGTGGGCCCGCAGCTCGCGCAGCACCGGGTGCTCGTCGGCGTCGCGGATCATGTCGGTGTCCGTCCAGTTCAGGTACGCGATGCCGACCGCCATTCCCTCGTGCGCGACCTCGGAACGCAGTGACTGCGCGAAGGACTCCACGCCCGCCTTGGAAGCGCAGTACGCGCTCATCAGGGGTGCCGCGCCGATGGAGGCGAGGGAGGCGACCTGGAGGAAGTAGCCCTGTGTGCGCAGCAGCGAGGGCAGGAAGACGCGGGCCGTGGTGGCGCTGCCGATGAGGTTGACCTCGATGACGCGGCGCCAGACGGCGGGGTCGGACTCCACGAAGGGACCGCCCTCGGCGATACCCGCGTTGGCGATCACGATCGCCGGATCCCCCATCCGCTCGGCCACCTCGACGGCGACGCGGCTCATGGTGGCGTCGTCGGTGACGTCGGCCTCCCAGCACAGCGCCTGCGTGGGCAGCGACGTGGCCACGGCCGCGAGGGCGTGCTGCTCGCGGCCCAGCAGGGCGACCCGGGCGCCGCGCCGGGCCAGTTCCCTGGCCAGGCCGGCACCGAGGCCGCGTGCGGCGCCGGTCACGACGGCGACACGGTCGTGCAGTACGGACTGCTTCACCGGTACTCCCCCGTCCTCGCCGCGGCGCACCGCCCGGCCGGATCACCTCGCCCGCGCCGTGCGGCCCGCCTGGGCGTCGTCGGTCGGTCCCCACCCACGATCCGCCTGCGGGTCGCGCCGCGCATCACGGGCCCCCCGGTGGGCCCTGTGCGGTGGCGAAAGCGGGGTAGACGGAAGGTAAGGACCCTCGAAGGGAGACGCGCGGTGGCCGACACATCGATGAAAGCCGTGGGCTGGGCGCGGTCCTTCCCGGTGTCCGGCGGGGTACGGGCGGGCCGGCGCTGGACCCGCGAGCATCTGGACACCCTGGAGTGGACCGAGGACGCCCCGGGCACGGTCGACGACATCCTGCTCACGGTGTCCGAGCTGATCACCAACGCCCATGTGCACGCCCGCAGCGACGCCGAACTCGTACTCACCTGGGACAGCCGGTGCCTGCACGTCAGCGTCCACGACTCGGGCGGTGAGATGCCCGCCCCGCGCCAGGCCGACGCGACCGCGACCGGTGGCCGCGGGCTGGCCCTGGTGGACGCCGTGGCCGACCACTGGCACACCCACTCCCGGCCGGACGGCAAGACGATCACCGCCTGCTTCACCCCGCCCGTCAGGCCGGAGGGTCCTGACTCCTGAGACGGCCGGCCCGCTCCCCCTCGCGGTCGGCCCAGCGGCGTACGACCGGGGCCAGGTAGTCCACCGCGCGGTCGCCGAGGGCAACCACGTCGCCCAGGGACCCGACGAACCCGATCCCGTCGAACTCCGGCTCCAGGCCCAGCGCGGTCTCGGACGCCACCAGGGCCGCGAAGCGTTCGCGCAGCAGGGCCTCGGGCCTCGGCGGGGCGAGGAACAGCACACCGACCGTGCCGTTGGCGGCGCGGGTGACGGCCCAGAGCGCCAGGTCGCCGGGCGGGACGACGGTGCCGGTCTCCTCGGCGAGTTCGCGGGCGGCGTGCCGGCGCAGCGCGGCCAGGTCCAGCGTCTCGTCAGCCGCCGGCGGTTCGGCGGATCCGCCGGGCAGCTGCCGACGGCGGAGGGCGGCGGTCCACGGCGCCATCCGGCCGATCAGCAGGCGTCCGTCCTCGTCGGGCTGCATCACGGCGACGAACAGCGAGGGAAGCCAGCCGGCCGCCCCGGGGAACCGGCGCAGGACGTGCCGCCGGTAGGTCGTCCTCGCCCAGGACAGGACGAGGGAGTCCGGACCCTCGCGGTCCAGCCCGACGCATGCCGCGACCGGCCCGTCGAAGAGCGCCGGTGCCGCCGCGACGGCCGCGTCCCAGGCACGGTCCATGGCCGACCGCAGGCCGGGCGGCAGCGCGGGGGTGTCGACCTCGACCATGCGGATGCGACGGGCCTCCAGCAGCACGACGCCGCGGGCGGGCGGCGGCACCGGCCCGGTCACGAGGCGGCCGCGGGCACCCGGACCGGGACCGGCCCGGCGAAGCCGGTGAACGTCATGACGCTCCGGTAGCGGCTGCCGTCGGGGTAGGCGAGGTCCTCCTCGAAGCGGGTGACCCGCCCTCCGGCGTCCACCCAGGCCGTGCACGAGACGCCCTTCGTCCCCGGGACGTCCTCACGTGGCGCGAGGATCGCGTAGGTGTGGGGGTCGACGTCCGCGAACGCCCCGGCGGCGATGAACCCGGAGAGCCGGTACAGCGGCCGGCCGCCGGCCCCCGCGCGGAGCCGGCGGCGGGCGTTGGCGGGCTGGCGGGCCAGCAGCTGGGCGACGGCGTGGACCTGCATGATCTGGTTTCCCGGCGGCGCCTTCGCGAGCGGGTCGCGCCACCAGCCCCGCACGGTCCGTCCGCGGTCGTCGACCTCGCGCACCCAGGCCCCGGTGGGCAGCAGCACCTCCTGGGCCTCCTTGTACCGGTCGGGTTCCACGGAGGAGATGGAGAACGCGCCGGTCGTGCGGGCGCCGAGGTTCAGGGTTCCCTCGACCCGCTGGGCCGGCGCGGACGGCGCGCCGGGGGCCCTCTCGGTGCGGAAGCGGGCCGAGTAGGGATGCGCGGCACGCCGGGCCAGGGCCTGTCCCACGGCGGAGTCCGGCAGCGGCGCCACGGTGCGCGGCGGGCGCGGGTCCGCCGTGTCCGGCGGACCGTCGCAGCCGGCCAGGACGAGCAGTGCGGCCAGGGCCGCGGGGCCGGTGAGGCGCAAGGCCGGCGGTGTCATGCGCGCAGTATGGCGCGCGCGGGTGTGCGGGAGGTGAGCCGCGGGCAACGGTTCCGATCCGGTCGCCGGTGGAGGCGTGCCGCTCAGGCCGGTCCCCGGCGGGCGGTCTGTTCCTCGCCCCGCCGGTGCGGGACGCCGGCTCGGGCCGCGGTCCTGGTGCCGGTCGCGTGCGCTGCGGGGACGCGCCGTTCCCGGGAAACACTGGTGGGTGCCCCCAGCTGCCGTTCGGCGGCACGGGCGTCGGAGCAGCGGCGGCGCACCGCCACCAATGCCACGTCGTCGTGGAGTTCCCCGTCCGTGTACGCGGTGAGGTCGGCCAGCAGGCGCTCGATGACCCGGTCCGGGCCGCCGTCCTTGGACAGGGAGGCGAACCGGTCCAGGGCCGGGTAGAAGACGCCGGCGGGGTCACGGGCCTCCAGGAGACCGTCGGTGTGGAGGAGCAGGATGTCGCCGACCTCGAAGCGGAAGGTGTCGACGCGGAAGTCCTGTCCGGGGTTCGCGACGCCCAGCGGGGGCGCCGGATGGGTCAGGTCGAGCACGTCCACCTCGTGGCCGCGCGCGAGCATCGGATGCGGGTGGCCGCAGCTGATGACACGGACGACCGGGACGTTGTCGGGGATCTCGGCCACGAGCACGGTGACGAAGCGCTCGCCGGCATGGGCGTCCCGTTCGCCGGCCTGCTCGAAATGGCGGGCCATGCTCGCCTCCAGCGCGATGGCGACCCCCTTGAGGAAGGTGTCGCGGTGCGCCGCCTCGCGGAAGGCGCCCAGGACGGTGGCGGCGTCGTCGACGGCCGCCAGGCCCTTGCCCCGGACGTCGCCGATCAGCAGGCGGACGGCGCCCTCGACCCGCTCCGCCGCGTAGAGGTCGCCGCCGATGCGCGCGTGGGCCGCGGCCGAGCGGTAGGCGGTGGCCATGTCCACGCACCCCACGCGGCACGGAAGCGGCCGCAGCAGAGCGCTCTGCGCGGTCTCCGCGACCGAGCGGACGGCCCTCAGCGTCTGCCGGTCCGTGTGCCGCATGCGCCAGAAGGCCAGCACGAGTCCGCACACCACGAGCAGGTCCAGCACGTGGATGGGCAGGATCGGCGAGTGGCCGAGGCCGTCGTGGAGGTCCACCGCCACGGAGCCGGCGCACGCCAGGACGGTCATGTGGATGGTGGCGAGCGCGCTGTAGAGCGTCGCGGTCAGGGCGGGCACCGCCACGAGCAGCGAGGCCAGGTGCACGTCCATCGGGATGAGCAGGCTCAGGAGGGTGATGACGAGCAGCACGGCCGCGGCGAGGGCGAGGGGCGCCTGCCGTCGCAGGAGCGGTCCGAGGGCTCTGTACACCGGTTGCCGCGGCGCGGCGGGCTCTGCCCAGGCCGCCGCGGGTCGTGACCGACCCGAACTCGTCATCGGAACCTCCGACCGCGCCGTCGAGGCGCTGTTCCCTTGGTCAGCACGGTGGAATGTCGGAAATATTTCCCTTTGCGGATTTATTCGGCATCCAGTGCCGAAGTCGTCCCGGTGCGGGCACCGTCTTCCACCCGGCCCGTCCGGCGGGCCGTCCGCGGATCCGCTGCCTGGCCTCACGGTGTGATCGCGCCCTGGGACCGCAGACGTTTCCTGGAAGGGGTGTCGGCAGTGGGCGCGGCGGCCTTCGCGGGTGGCTGCTGGGCCTCGCGGCGCCCGCCGCACCTGGGCGCGGGCACGGGTCTGGACGTACGCGCCGAGAACGCGCGACCGGGTGACCGCGACTGGGAGCTAGCGCCCACCTGTCGGCTGTCGTCAGCCGCGCGCGCGTCCCGATCCCACCGGGTTCCCGTCGGCCCGCGTGATGCGCCGCCCGGGGCGGCGACCCCTGCCGGGCGGTTCCCGGGCCGGTACCGTACCGACTGGACGGTACCCCGCCTGATGGTCCACGACCCGACCGAGGAGCCCCGCATGCCGCGTGCGAAAGCCAACGGGATGGAGATCGAGTACGACACCTTCGGCAGCCCAGGGCATCCCGCCCTGCTGCTCGTCATGGGTCTGGGCGCACAGATGACCACATGGCGGCCGGAGTTCTGCACCGCCCTGGCGGAGCAGGGCTTCTTCGTCGTCCGCTTCGACAACCGCGACAGCGGGCTGTCTACCGGCCTCGACGGGCACGGTGTGCCGGACATCGGCGCGGTCCTGCGCGGCGACACCTCCGGCGTGCCGTATCGGCTCGCCGACATGGCACAGGACGCCGCCGACCTGCTCGGTGCCCTGGACATCCCGGCCGCCCACGTCGTCGGGGCGTCCATGGGCGGCATGATCGCCCAGCAGTTGGTGATCGACCACCCGGAGCGCGTGCTGTCGCTCTGCTCGATCATGTCCACCACCGGGGACCGCTCCGTGGGCCGTGCCTCCGAGCGGGCCCGGGCCGTCATGCCCGGCCCCGACGCCGCGTCCCTGGACCGCGACGGGGTCATCGCCGCCGGCGTCCGGCGCGCCGCGGTGATCGGCTCGCCCGGCTACCCCGTCGCGGAGGACGCGCTCCGCGAGCGCGTCACCGCCGCCCTCGACCGCGCGCACCGCCCGGACGGCTACACCCGCCAGTACGCGGCCATCCTCGCCTCCCCCGACCGCACCGCCGGGCTCCGCTCCGTCACCGTCCCGACCCTGGTCGTCCACGGCGAGGACGACGGCCTGGTGGACCGCAGCGGGGGCGAGGCGACGGCCGCCGCCGTCCCCGGCGGCGAACTCCTGCTCTTCCCCGGCATGGGCCACGACCTGCCCGAGGCACTGTGGCCGTCGATCATCACCGCCGTCGCCCGCAACGCCTCCCGGGCGGGGTGAGGCCAGGCCGCCCCGGGGTGCCGGCGAGGGGGTCCGGCAGTACCCCTTTGCCGCCGGGGCGGCCGGAAGGCGCGGCGTAGCGTGGAGACATGGACGACCAAGCGGACCCCCGCGGGGGCGAACTCGGCGAGTTCCTGCGCTCCCGCCGGGCGAAGATCTCCCCCGAACGGGCGGGCCTGACGCCGGCACCCACGGCGCGGCGGGTGCCGGGACTGCGCCGTGAGGAAGTCGCCCAGCTGGCGGGGGTCAGCGTCGACTACTACGTGCGGCTGGAGCGCGGCCGTGCCGTCAACGTCTCCGAGAGCGTGCTCGACGCGATCGCCCGCGCGCTGCAGCTGACCGGCGACGAGCGAGGCCACCTGTTCCGGATCGCCAAGCCGGTGCGCAGCCGTCCGCGCCCCGTACCCGCGCAGCGGGTGCGTCCGGGGCTGTACCGGATCCTCGACACGCTGACGGAGGTCCCGGCCCTGGTCGTGGGGCGCCGCACGGACGTCCTGGCCACCAACCGGCTGGCCCGTGCGCTCTACACGGACTTCGACGCGCTGCCGCAGCGCGAGCGCAACATGGCGCGGTTCATCTTCCTCCACGACGAGGCACGGACGCTGTACGAGGACTGGGAGGGCGTCGCCCGCACCACCGTCGCCGCCCTCCACCTCTACGCGGGGGAGCACCCGCACGACGCCCGCCTCACCGAACTGGTCGGCGAACTCTCCCTGCGGGACAGGGACTTCCGTACCTGGTGGGCCGCGCACGACGTGGAGCGCCGCACCTTCGGCAGGAAGCTGTTCCACCATCCGGTGGTGGGCGACCTCACCCTCGACTACGAGGCCCTCGCGGTCACCGGTGACGCCGATCAGGTCCTCGGCATCTACACGGCCGAGCCCGGTTCCTCCTCCGAGCAGGCCCTCGCCCTCCTCGCCTCATGGAGCGGCGACCCTGCCCCGCGGCCCCGGTTCACGGGTTCCTGACCGCACGCGCGCCGCGCTCGCGGGCGCTCCTTCGTCTCGTAGGGTCGGCACAGCAGACCGGCAGGGGGCAGGGAAACGATGCCGCAGCACCGCGAGGACGAGAGCGCCGACGAGGTGGCCGCCCGCTACGGGCTGGAGCCGCTGCCGTTCGAGGGCGGCCGGTTCCGCCGCACATGGGCGGGACCGCCGGACGGAACAGGGCGCCCGGCGGGCTCCGCGATCCTGTTCCTGCTCAGTCCCGACGAGGACGGCTTCTCCGCACCGCACCGGCTGCCCGCCGACGAGGTGTGGCACTTCTACCGGGGCGACCCGGCCGAACTCCTGCTGCTCGCACCGGACGGGCGCTCGCGCACCCTGCTGCTCGGCGACGAGGCCGACCGCCGGGTGCAGTGGGCGGTGCCGGCCGGGACGTGGATGGCGGCACGGGTCGCACCCGGCGGACGCTGGTCGCTGTGCGGGACGACCATGGCACCCGGTTTCGTCCCCGCGGACTTCGAGGCCGGCGACCCCGGCATGCTGGCCGCCCGCTATCCCGCGCACGCCGCACTGATCCGCGCTCTGAGCCGTCCGGCGGGCGCCGCCGGACGCGCGGCAGCCGACAGCACGCACAGGGAGCAGGAATGACCGGAAGCCCCGGCTTCGGCCTCACCGGACAGGTCGCCCTCGTCACCGGGGCCAGTGGCGGCATCGGGACGGGCGTCGCCCGGTGCCTCGTGGACGCGGGCGCGTCGGTCGTGCTGCACGCCCACCGCCGGGCCGACGCCGTCAAGGCCCTGTCCGCCGGCATCACCGCCGCGGGCGGCAGCGCCCGCACACTGAGCGCGGACCTGACCCGGCCGGACGAGACGGGTGAACTCGTCGCGGCCGCGGCCGCCTGGGGCGGACGGCTGGACGCGGTCGTCCACTGCGCGGGCATCCAGCCGGTGCGGGAACTCGCCGGGATGGACGACGCCGCATGGCGCGAGGTCATCGACGCGAATCTCCACGCGGCCTTCGGGGTGGTGCAGGCCGCCGCCGCGCACATGTCCCGGCAGGGCGGCGGTTCGATCACCGCCATCGCCTCCGTCGAGGGCGGCCGCCCCGCCCACGGTCACGCCCACTACAGCGCCGCCAAGGCCGCGCTGATCATGTTCACCCGGGCGGCCGCCGGCGAGTACGGGCCCATGGGAATCCGCGTCAACACCGTCTCCCCCGGTCTCATCGACCGCCCGGGCCTGGCCGGGGACTGGCCCGACGGAGTGCACCGCTGGACCGCGGCCGCGCCCCTGGAGCGCCTCGGCACCCCCGTGGACGTCGGCGCGGCCTGCGTCTTCCTCGCGTCCCCCGCCGCCTCCTGGATCACCGGCCACGACCTCGTGGTCGACGGCGGGATCGGGGCGCGCCCCGGCTGGTGACCGGCCGCCCCGGACCCACCGGTCCGGGGCGGTCCGTCGTCACGCCGTGGCGGCCGGGACCGGCTTCGTGGCCGGCGCCGCGGGTTTCGCGGGCGTCGCCGGCTGCTCGTCGCGGTAGAAGATGTCGATGTCGACCTCCTCGCCGCCGACGATCAGCGTGTCCCACGGCCCGCTGTCGATCAGGGTGCGCAGGGTCTCGCTCCTGAGCGTCTCCAGGTGCGCCCGCAGCGTCTCGTCGTCCGGCATGCCGGGTATGCGCGGCGCGAGACGGTCGCGGATCGCGCGGAGCTGCTCCATGAGGCCGTCGATGTCGGACGCGCGGTCCAGTTCCCCGTCCAGGGCGGCGGTCTCGGCGATGCTCTGGGCGATGACCTCCTTGATGGCACGGCTGACGCCGTTCTCGTCCGTGGTGATCATGGCGTTCCAGGCGCGGCTCTTGTGCCGGTACTGGAGCATCGACATGGCCGCCTCGTGCCGGACGAAGTCGGCGTCGCGGAGCGGCCGGCCGCGCCAGGTGCCGCTGAGCGTACGGGCGAGGGAAATGGCCGAGCCCAGGCCGCTGTTGAGGCCGCGCCCGGGCCAGAAGTGGATGGCGTTGGCTGCGTCGCCGAGCAGGAAGCCGTACGTGCCAGGGGTGGACGAGGTGCCCGGGTAGAGGCGGGCGGTGAAGCGGGGGCGCTGCACCATGTCCAGCCGGAAGGCGGTGACCGCGCTCAGGTCGTCCTCGGGCACTCCGAAGAGCGCCAGGCCTTCCTTGACCCGCTTCCACAGGGCCGAACCCCTGATGAGCGCGGGCAGGAAGAGGGTGCTGTGGGTGGAGCAGTGGAAGTCGCCGTGCTCGTCGCGTCCCATGACGCAGGGGCGGGAGGCGATGCACTCCTCGAAGACCTGCCGGACGGGGTCGATGCCGACGACCTCCTTGGCCTCGGCGTCGGTGAGGCGCATGTTGAGGAAGCCCTCGCCGCGCAGGGCGTTGAGCAGGAAACGATTCTGCGCCACGGTCAGCAGCACGGTCATCGGGTCGGACAGCCCGGACTTGACGCGCAGTCCGAGGACGACGTCCTGGATGTGCTCGCCGGCCAGGGAGTAGATCGACTTGTCCGCGGTGCCGAACTTCTCGGTGAAGTACTCGCGGGTGCGGGACCGGCCGCCCTCGCAGATCGCGAGCACGTGGTCCTTGGCGACGCTCTCGCGGTGCTCGATCGCGTCGAAGCGGGCGGGCACCAGGCGGATGCGCTCCCGCTTCTCGTTCGCGAGGGCGAGCAGGGTGTCCTCGATGTAGGCGATGCGTATGTTGCGGGGGCTGAAGCCGCGGATGGAGTCGGGTCCGGCCGGCCACATCTCGGTGTAGGTGCCCTCCGTGAACAGCCGGGCCTGGACCTCCTCGGGAAGGTTCAGGTACTGGCGGCTCTGCACGGTGACGACCTGCTGCCGGCGGACATTGCCCTGTCCCTCGCTCTTCCACACGACCCGGTCGCCGTCCTGCGTCCAGCGGCCGTCGTAGACGGTGACGGAGACCCGGCGGCCCATCAGGTGCTCCAGCAGCAGGGCGAACGACAGGCCCACCGGGCCGCCGCCCGCCACCGTCACGTTCAGCACCGGGCCGGGCTCCTCGGGCTCGGCCGGCGTCATCAGCGACTGCAGGAGGGAGAGATCGAGGATCGTCTCCATCGGGTCGGCCGCCTCGAAGCAGAAGGTCTCCTCACCGATGGCGATGAGGTCGCCGGGCTGGAGCACGTGCGAGGTCACGCGTTCCCCGTTGACCCGCGTCCCGTTGCTGCTGCCCCGGTCGTAGAGCACGAAGCCGTGGTTCTCGCGACGCACCTCCGCGTGGAACCGCGAGGCGCTGACACTCGCGATCACCACCGTGTTCTCGGCCTTGCGGCCGAAGGTGAGGGGCTTCTCGCCGATACCGAACCTCTCCCCGGCCAGAGAGCCTTGACGCCCAACAATCTCAGGAGGCATAGGTCACTCATTTCCACGTCACAGTACCGATGAGAACAACGCGGGCACCGGCCGCCGAACCGCTGCGCGCCGCGTCACGCCACACGCCGGCCACCCCTCGTCCACCGGGTCCACGTGCACCGGTCCCCGATCGGTTCACCGGCTCCCGCGCCCCGGACCCGCCCTGATCATCCCGCACCGGGGAAGCCCTGCCCACCTCCCACGCACCGCCATCTGTCAGCCCTGGGCGACAGTTTCCTCCGAAGTGGCGCCAAATCGACTTATCGAAGCTCCAGTTGTCCGAAAGTCGACAAGTGGGCTGCCCGGAACCCGTCCCCGCGTCATCACCGAGTGCCCTGCGGTGCGGGCGACATGGATGCGCCGCAGAGGCGGGGCTCCCGGAGCGTCCGGTGGGGCGTCGTCACACCGGAGGCCGCGCCACGGTCGGGTGGCGAGGAGGAGAGGGGCCGCACCGGCGACCGGGGGGGGTGGGTAGTCGTCGGTGCGGCTCTGGGGAGCGTCTGCCCCGGCTCCGGCGTTCCATTCCGGCTCCCGGCCGGTGTCCCGCCCGGGAGATTCACGCCCTCATCGCGTGACGGCGGCGTCCAGGAGCGGGGCGAGCTCGCCGGCGACGGTGGTGAGGGCGCGTACGTCCCGTTCCGCGCGGGCGATCACGAGAGCGCCCTCGATGGCGCTGATCATCAAGGTGGCGAGCGGTTCGGCCCGCTCCCCCGGCACGCCCATGTCGCGCAGGGCCGCCGCGACCGGTCCGGTCCAGGTCGCGAACGCGGCGGCCGCGGCGGCGCGCACGGAGTCGGTGGAGCCGGCGCAGTCGACCGTGGCGGCGGCGACGGGGCACCCCGCGCCGAAGCCGGAGGCGCGGAACTCGTCGGTCCACTGGGCGACCATGGCGGCGAACAGGCCGCCCGGTGTCGGCTCGGGCAGACCGGCGAGGAAGCGGGCCACCCGGTTCCCGGCGTAGCGGCCGGCCCAGGCTACGGCCTCGTTGACCAACTGCTCCTTGCCGCCCGGGAAGTAGTGCTGCAGGGAACCGCGGGGGGCCTCCGCGTGGACGGCCACCTCGCGCATGCCCGTCGCCGTGACACCGCCGCGCCTGATGAGCTGCGCGGCACTGAAGACCATGCGCTCGCGCGGCCCGCGCCCGGATCCCGCCATGACCCACCTCCCGACTGCGCCCACGACCTGGCCGACGCCCGCGCCGCGGGGCAGTGCGGTCCCGCGGACGGGGTGGCGGCAGGCGCCACGATCACTATTATGACAGCCGTCATAACAGTCGGGATGGACCGGTCGGAACGGCGGTGCGTGATGGACGTGGGATTCATCGGCCTGGGGATCATGGGGCAGCCCATGGCCCTGAACCTGGCCGGGTCCGGAGTGCCGCTGGCCGTCTGGAACCGCACCGCGGAACGATGCGAGCCGTTGCGCGCGGCCGGCGCCCACGTGGCCGCCGGGCCCGACGAGGTCTTCGCCCGGTGCCGGGTCGTGGTCCTCATGCTGGCCGACGGTCCCGCGATCGACGCCGTACTGGACCGCGGCGGGCCCGCGTTCGCGTCCCGGGTCGCCGGGCATGCCGTCGTCCACATGGGCACCACCTCGCCGGAGTACTCCCGCGCGCTGGAGGCCGACGTCCGGGCCGCCGGCGGCGCCTATGTGGAGGCACCGGTGTCCGGCTCCCGCAAGCCCGCGGAGGCGGGGCAGCTGGTGGGAATGCTCGCCGGGGAGCCCGCCGCGGTCGAGGAGGTACGGCCGCTGCTCGCGCCCCTGTGCCGGGAGACCTTCGTCTGCGGGCCCGTTCCGGGCGCGCTGCTGATGAAGCTGTCGGTCAACCTGTTCCTGATCACGCAGGTCACGGGACTCACCGAGGCGTTCCACTTCGCGGAGCGGCAGGGCCTGGACACCGGGCAGTTCCTCGACGTCCTCGACGCCGGGCCGATGGCCAGCGCCGTGTCCCGGATGAAGGCGCCCAAGCTGAGGGAGCGGGACTTCGCCGCCCAGGCCGCCGCCGCCGACGTGCTGCACAACAACCGCCTCATCGCGGAGGCCGCGCGCCGCGCGGCACTCGCCTCACCGCTGCTGGACGTCTGCCACGCCCTCTTCGAGGAGACCGTCGAACAGGGCGACGGCCACCGGGACATGGTGGCCGTGCTCCGCGCGATCGAGGCCCGCACGACCGCGGGCGACCGCCGCGGGGCCGCGGCCGCGGGCCTGAGGGAAGGTGCACGGCCGTGACCGGCACCGACGCCTCCGCGACCCCGCCCCCGACCGCCCGGCGCATGTGGTGGCTCCTCGAACCCGTCCACTCCGTCACCTACTTCGCCCCCGAGGCACGTGCCGCCTCCGAGGCTGCCGGGCTGCGCGGCTTCTGGCGCGGCTACTTCGCCTGCCGCGCGGCGCCCCTGGGCCCCGTCGGCGCGGCCCCGGTCACCGCCGCCTTCTTCGCCTTCGCCCCGGGCATGGTGGCCCGCGCCCTGCCGGGTGTCTGGCAACTGGCCATGCCGGAGACGGCATTGGCGGTGCGTGCCCGGGGCGCCGGCGCCGCGCTGCGCCGGCTGCTCGCCGGGCACGAACCGGCGGCCGAGGAGGCGGTGGCCCTGCTGCGCCCGGTCACCGGCGCGCTCGACATCGCCGGCCGCGTCCTGGCCGCCGCCAACGCGGCCCTGCCGCTGCCGGCCCACCCTCTCGACGAGCTCTGGCACCACGCGACCGTGCTCCGCGAACACCGCGGTGACGGCCATGTCGCCGCCCTCGTCACGGCGGACCTCGACGGCTGTGAAGCCCTGGTCCTGCGCTCGGGCATCGACCTGCCCCGCGGCGAACTCCAGCCCCACCGCGGCTGGACCGACGACGAATGGACCGCCGCCCGCGCCCGCCTCACCGCCCGCGGCCTGCTCGACGCCGACGGCGTTGCCACCGACGACGGCCGGGCCGCCCACCGGTCCCTCGAAGCCGCCACCGACCTCGCCGCCGCCCGCCCCTGGTCCGCGCTCTCCCCGGCAGACCTCGACCGGCTCTCCGCCGTCCTGTCGGCCCCGGCCCACGCCTGCGCCGCGGCGCTCCCCTACCCCAACCCCACCGGGGCTCCGGCACCTTGAGGGTGCGGCCCGGGGAACGGCGGCGGCCGGCGGCCCGTTGTCGGTCCGGGGAGGACGCTCGGATGAAGACCCGCGACCGGGCCGGCGGTGTGCCCGGCCCCAGGACGCCCTGGGAGGAGATCACGCCCGGCCTCTGGATGGGCGGGCACGTCCGGACCGACGAGTACGGCACCGTTCACCCGGTCGTCGTGGCCTGCGGGTTCGACGTCGTCGTCAGCCTGGTCGACCTCCCCGGACACGGGCCCGGCGACCCCGGCGTCGAGCACGTGGTCGCCGATCTCCCGGACGCACCCCTCACGGCCGGGCAGCTCGCCACGGTCGCGCGCCTCGCCCGCGGGGCCGCCCGGGTCGTCCGCGACGGCCGCACCATCCTGGTCCGGTGCCACGCCGGGTACAACCGCTCAGGACTGGTCGTGGCGCAGACACTCGTCGAACTCGGCCATGACGCGGCCTCCGCGATCGCCCTCGTCCGGCGGCACCGCTCGCCGTGGGCCCTGAACAATCCCGTCTTCGAGCAGTACCTGCGGTGCGGTCTCGACGTCGCCGGACTCCTGGCCGGGCTGGAGCCGCGGCCGTAGCGTCACACCGTGACGACGACCTTCGCCCGGGCGTGCTCCACTTCCAGGTAGCGGATGGCCTCCGGCGCCTCCGACAGGGGGTAACTGCGGTCGACCACGGGGGCGATGACGCCCGACTCGGCGAGCTCGCGGAGCGTCGAGAGGTTCTCCGGGCCGGGTTCGGCGACGAGTACGAGGACGCGGCGGCGCGCGAGACGCGCGACGATCTGCCCGCGCGGCATCAGGCCCATCGGCCCGACGAGGCTGCCGCCCTTGGAGACGCCGCCGCCGGACAGCACCAGCGGGCCGGTGGGGTTCAGCACGCGCAGCAGGGTGGTCAGCGAGCGGTTGCCGACGAGATCGAGGACGAGGTCGTACCGCCGCCCGTCGCGCGCGAAGTCCTCACGGGTGTGGTCGACGACCCGCCCGGCACCGCAGGACCGGACGAGGTCCGCGGTGCGCGTGCTGCACACGCCGGTCACGGCTCCGGTGGAGTGACGGCTGCCGTCGCGGGTGTCCCGGAGAAATCCATCCCGACTTCGCGACCCTGTCGACTGTGGTCGGCGCCGTGGTGCTGTCGCGGGCCGTGGCGGCCGCCGGCCCCCGGCCACGGGTGGGGCGGGACCGCCGCAATTCGGTCCCGCCCCACCCATCTGCCGCCCGGGGGCCGGCCCGGACGGTCAGTGCGAGGCGCCGGTGCGCTCCTCGATACGGCGCAGCGCCTGCTTGAGGTACCCGGCGAAGCGCGGGTAGTTCTCGCTCATCGGGAAGTGCCCGATCTCCTTCATCTCGATGAACTCCGCCCCCCGGATCCGCTCCGCGGTCCGGGCGCCGTCCTCGGGCGTGGTGAGGTAGTCGTACTCGCCGGTCATCATGATCACCGGACAGCGCTCGCCGTCGATCTCCCCCAGCCGGCCGCGCAGGTCGTGGTCGACGGAGTAGAAGTACAGGTCGCCCTTGAACGCCTCCGAGCCCTGGCTGTAGTAGAACCAGGTGGCCCACCGGTCCTTGTCCGGCGACTGCGGGGCCATCAGGTCCCAGACGCCGCTGGCGCACACCTGGGCGGCGTTGGCGTGCGGGTGCTGCCACCAGTCGAGGTAGAAGCCGGGCGAGTAGTCGGCGCCCTCGACCGGGATGACGGCCTTGAAGCGGTCGGGATGGCGCAGGGCCAGCTGCAGGGCCACGTTGCCGCCGAAGGAGGACCCCATGAAGATCGGGTCGTCCAGGCCGAGCGCGTCGCAGAAGGCGGTGATGAAGGCGACGTAGTGGTCGGCGGAGAGCTTGTACTCCTCCTTCCACCACTCCTTGTTCAGCGGCGGGTCGGTCTTGCCGTGACGGGCGAGGTCGTAGGCGATGACGCGGTGGTTCGCGGTGATCTCCCCGTCCTCCAGGAGGCCCATCCACTGGTGGTTGTGGCAGCCGGCGGTGTGCTGGCAGACCAGCGGCTGGCCCTGGCCGCTCTCCAGGTAGAACACCTTGTACTGGACGTCCTCCACGTCGATCGTCACGTAGTGGCCGGTCACCGGCGAGATGCGGGACGGAGTGCTCATCGGGGGTCCTTTCGGCAGGCGGCGGGTCAGCCCAGCGGCCCGGTGACGCGGAGCAGTTCGAGCTGCCGGGTCAGGCAGCGCAGGTTCTGCATGAGGACCAGCAGGTCGCCCTCCAGGCGCATGTCCCGCTGGAAGGTCGCCGCCCAGATGCCGTGGTACATCGGCTTCGGCATTGGCTTGCAGAACTCGCCCCAGGTCCCGGCGCTCGCCCTGATCGCGAAGTCGTACGCCGTCAGCGGCTCCGGGTCCGTGACCAGTTCCTCCACCCGGCCGCGGTGCATCCGCACCAGGAAGCTGTGCCGCTCCATGTCGAGGAGGTACGTGCAGGAGAAGTAGGCGCCGTGGGCCTGCACCTCGGGGTCACCGTCACTGAGCCGGCGGAACTCCGCCACCGGGCCGCTCTCCGTCGCTGTCGCCATGAGTCCACTCCTCGGTCGCACCACGTCCTGGTCGCACCACGTCACTTCCCGCCCAGCCAATACCGCCTGCGGTGGCTTCGGCCCGCGACCACGCCGCACCGCCCTCCCAGGCCCACCCGGCAGGCCGAAGGCCGCACCCCGTCTCCCCGGGAAGGGGACGTGCTGTCGAGCTTTCTCCGTCGCCGGGCCGTGCGGCTCACCGAAAGCGAGAATTACCCGGCCGACGCCCTGTGGAATGCGCAAAGACGCAGGCCACACCACGTGAACAAGGCCGTGAACGGGCTTATGGTGGGAGGGCGTCCGTTCGCGGAAAGAGCTGGTGAGCCGCCATGACGACTGCATCCCCTCCCGCACGCCCCGTGCGGGAGGACTGGCAGGCCCTCGCCGATCTGTGCACGTCGGTCAGGACCGACGTGCCCCGGCTGACCGCGGGGATCGTCGACCGCATCCGCGAGGAGATCCCGGAATACCACATCGTGCCGCGCGACGAGCACGAGGCGGGCGTCCGCGAGCAGTTCGCCGGGCTCCTCACCGGCCTGATCACCCGGCGCGGGCCCTCGCCGGAGGAGAGCGAGCACGCCCGCGCCCTGGGACGCGACCGCGCCCTGGAGGGCCTGCCGTTGCAGGCCCTGATCGGCGCCTTCCACGTGGGCTACCGGGAGATCTGGAACGTCCTGCTGACCCGCGCCGACGCGCGCGGCGAGAACCTCAGCCGGCAGCTGGTGCGCCTGGTCGGCACCGTGTGGACCTGGGTCGAGCAGGCCACCGGCGCCGCGGCCGCGGCCTACAACGACACGATCCGGGCCCAGGAGGCGGCCCAACTCGGCCTGACCTACCGGTTCTTCGAGGCCCTGTACGCCCCGTCGCCCGCCGAGGTGGACGTGGCCCGGCTCGCGCACTCCCTCGGTTTCGACCCGGCCGGGACCTTCCAGGCGGTGTGCGCCCCGTCCGCGGCCTGGGCGGACGAGCAGCTCGCCGAACTGCGCGGGCGCGTCGGTCGCAGGACGGGCAACATGCGGTGCGCCAACCGGGGCGCCACCATGGTGGCGGTCGTGCAGTCCATGCCGGTCGAGGTCCTGGTCGAGGCGATGCGCCGCCATGACCCGCGGCTGCGGATCGGCACCGGGCTGGTGCGCTCCGGACTCGCCGGGGCGGCCGCCAGCATCGTCGACGCCCAGGAGGCGCTCGCGCTGGCGGGCGCCGACGGGAAAGCCGTGTCCTTCGGCAGCGCATGGCTCGCGGCGACGCTGCTCCCGCAGGCCGGCCGGCTCATGCCGCTGCTCGAGGCCGCCGCGGAGCCCGCCGCGTCCCACCCCGACCTCGCCGTCACGGTGCGGGGCTTCGCCGACCACGGCTTCTCGCTCACCGCGACGGGCCGGGCGCTGCACCTGCACCCCAACACCGTGAAATACCGCCTGGCCCGCTGGCGGGAACTGACCGGCTGGGACGTGCACACCTGGCCCGGCCTGTCGGCGAGCCTGCTGGGGCTCGGCCTGCTGGAGGCCGGGGCATTCGAGGGCAGCGGCCACGAACGGCCCCATCAGATGTGACTGAGTCCATTCTGCGACCTACGGTCGAAGGACCGCCGTGGAGGCGTGCCGCCGCCTGCGCGGACGCCTCCCCCGCCCCCACTCCCCCCGCACGGAGCCCACGTGAAGTGTTACGACTGCCTCCAGGAAGCCCGCCGGGACACCGAGGGAATCGGCATCTGCTCCCGCTGCAACCTGTTCGTCTGCGCGGACCACTCCCTTGTCATCCGGCACCTCGTCCACCAGCCGAACGGACTGGGGCGGGCCACGAGCCGCCTTCCGGCACGCAGGCTCGTCTGCACCACCTGCCGCGCCGCCGAGACGTCCGCCACCAGCGGCGACTTCGCCGGGGCGGGTCAGAATTGACCTCGCCCACACCGGCGGACGGCGCCGCGGCGCATGCGGCGGGCGACCTGCTCAAGCGCAAGGGGCTGCGCAGCACCGCACAGCGCCGGGCCATCCTGACGGCGCTGCTGGGGCACCCCCATTCCACGGCCTCGGAGCTGGAGGCCCGCATCGGCCCCGGCTCCACCGCGGGCGGCCGTCTGTCACGGCAGGGGCTCTACAACGTGCTGGACGACCTGACCCGGGCGAGGCTCATACGCTGCATCGAGCCGGCCGGCTCCCCCGCGCGGTTCGAACTGCGCGTGGGCGACAACCACCACCACCTGGTCTGCCGCGGCTGCGGGCTGATCGAGGACGTCGACTGCAGCGTCGGCGTGGCCCCCTGCCTGGAACCGGTGGAGGACAAGGGCTTCGTGATCGACGAGGCCGAAATCATCTGGTGGGGCCTGTGCGCGTCGTGCCGGGGCGGGACCGCCAGCGAGTCGTAGCGCCCGCCACGCCCCGGCGCTCCCGTTCGCGCGGGCCGACTCGCGCGGCCCGGCGGCCGTGGTCCGGTCGCGACCCGGAAGGCCCGGCCGAGGAACGACGCCGATCCCGGTCCTGAGCGGCATCCGCAGCCCCGTGACGGACTCCCCGGCTGTCGCCCGGGACGGCGGATCGCGGGCACCGTGCACACGGCGTCCTGGGCCGAGACCCGTGGTGCCGCGCGGCACCCTCGTCAGCACGACGTTCCACCACGCGTCCGGGATCGTTTGCTCAAGCCGTGGCCCCGGCGCGGGGGCCTCGCGCCCCGCATGAACGCGCTCATCGGTCCGAGGGACCGGGGGGACCGGCGCCAGGGGCACATGGACGACCTCCGGCAGCGCGCCCGGCAGGATCTGCGCTGGGCTGCGCTGGGGCCCGGCCCCCTCGCGGAGTGACCGCGGAACAGGTCCACCCGGTCCGCCTCGCCCGCCACGTGGCGTCGCGTCCCCAGCGCCCGCACCCGCAGCCGGCGCGCCGTCCCGCGTGGGAGCGGGGCCGCATGAAGTTCGTGATCGAAGCGGGCAGCGACCATGTCCTCGGCGCGGCCCCGATCGGCGTCGGCTCCCAGGCGCTGGTCGACACCGTCCACACCCGCCCCCGCCCCCCGAGGCCTTCCACGAGGTGCCCGCCGCGACGTGACCGTCCCCATGGGGTGCCTCGCTCCCCATGGGGCCCGGATGCCCCGGGTGGGTGGCGGGGATATCGTCCCGTTATGGCAGACCCCCGGTCGCGCCGCTCCGACGCTCCCCGGTGGCGACCGCGCGCGGTGCCGCCGCCAGGAGGCGAGGCGATGACGGACGGGCAGCCTCCGGAACCGGACGGCTCCCCTGCGGCCGCCGAGCTGGACCGCGCACTCACCGAGGCGGTGCGGGCCACGGGGTCGCACGCGGCGGCCGTGTTCCTCCTGGTCCCGGAGGAGCAGGCACTGCGCATGGAGGTGGTGACGGGTCTGTCGGGCCGGGTGGTCAGGCCGTGGTCCCGGCTCGCGCTGGCGGCTCCCGTCCCGGTGGCCACGGCTGTCCGGGAGGGACGCCCGGTGTGGGTGCGCGGCCACGCGGAACTCGCCCGCCGGTTCGCGCGCACGGCCTACGCCCTGCCCTACGAGCTGGCGATGATCGTCGTGCCGCTGGCCACGGACGGCACGAAGTGGGGCGCGCTGCAGATGCTGTGGCCGGGCACCCGGGCCGAACGGCTCACTCCCGGCGAGGAGTCCGCCGTCACCGCCGCCGCGGACCGGATGAGCCGGGCACTGGCCCGCGCCGCCGCGAGCGGTGACGCGCTGCGCCCGGCGCCCGCGCCCCGGGTGCTGCCCGCCGAAGCCCCCGCACGGCGCCCGCCCGCCGAGGCCCAGGCGGCGGCCGATCTCGCCGAGCGCCTGGAGGTGGGGGTGTTCTCGCTCGACCTTGACGGCCGCATCACCTTCCTCAACGCCCGCGCGGCGGAGCTGCTGGGCCGGACGAAGGCCGACCTCATGCGCACCCGTCCCTGGGAGACCCTGCCCTGGCTCGACGATCCGGCGTACGAGGATCCGTATCTCGGGGCACTGTTCAGCCGGCTGCCCTCGCGGTTCACCGCCCTGCGTCCACCGGACCGCTGGCTGTCGTTCCTGCTGAGCCCGGACGCCACGGGCATCAGCGTCCGGGTCTGGCCGGCCGGGGCGCCGGAGGGGAGCCCGGCCTGGCGCTCGGCCCCCTCGGCGACGGCGCCCTCCCGGGCCGGCGCGCTGTACCACCTGCTCTACATCTCGGCAGGGCTCACCGAGGCGGTCGGCCTCCAGGACGTGACCGCGGCCGTGACCGACCAGATCATGCCCGTGCTCGGCGCCGACGGCTTCGGGCTGCTGACCGCCGACGAGGGACGCATCGAGATACTGGCCACCCGCGGGTTCTCGCCCAGCAGCACCGCGTACTTCGAGCACCTGCCGCTGGCGGCAGGCACCCAGGGCGCACGGGTGGTCGAGACGGGCGAGCCCGCCTTCTTCTCCCGGCCGGACGAGCTCCGCCGCGCCCACCCCGACATCGCCCTCTACCGGGAGATGGACGGCTGGGCCTTCCTGCCGCTGAACGCCTCAGGACGGACGATCGGCTACTGCGTCCTCGGCTACGCCGACGGCCGCACCTTCGGTCCTGACGACCGCGCCGCGCTCACCTCGCTCGCGGGCATGATCGCCCAGGCACTGGAACGCGCCAGGCTCTTCGACGCCAAGAACCGGCTCGCGCACGTGCTGCAGAACGCGCTGCTGCCGCGATCCCTGCCGGACGTCCCGGGGCTGCGCGTGGCGGCGCGCTATCTGCCCGCGACCCGCGGGATGGACATCGGCGGCGACTTCTACGACCTGATCCGCCTCGACGGCTCCGCGGCGGCCGCGGTGATCGGCGACGTCCAGGGGCACAACGTCGGTGCCGCCGCTCTCATGGGCCAGGTGCGCACCGCCGTCCACGCCCACGCCAGCACCGGCGCTCCGCCCGGTGAGGTCCTGGCGCGCATCAACCGGCTGTTCGAGGACCTCGAGACCGATCTGTTCACCAGCTGTCTGTACGCGCGGCTCGACCTCCCGCGGCAGCGGGCGACGGTGGCCAGCGCGGGCCACCTGCCCGCGATCGTGCGCCGTCCGGGCGGCGGTGCCGACATCGTGCGAGCGCGGTCGGGGATCCTCCTCGGCGTCGAGGCCGACGCCGGGTACCCGGCCACCGAGATCCCGTTCCCGCCGGGGGCAGTGCTCCTGCTGTACACCGACGGCCTCGTCGAGCGCCCCGGCACGGACATCGGGACCGCCGTCCACGAACTCGCCGACCGTCTCGCCGCCGCACCCGCGGATTCCCTCGACGCGCTCGCGGACGGACTGATCCGCGAGGCGCGCGGCTCGGACCGGGGCCGCGACGACATCGCCCTCCTGCTGGTCGGCCCCGAGGAGCGCTGACGGGCCGTCCCGGCCCGCGCGCTCCCCGGGACGGCGGTCAGCGCAAGCGGCGGCGCAGCCGGCGGCCGACGAGGAGGGCGCCCGCGCCGGCCACCAGGGACACACCGGCGATGCCGCCGAGGCCGGTGAGTTCCCGCCGGGGCGCGGCGGAACCCGTGTCCGCCAGCGACGGGCCGGACGCGGCCCCGGACCCGGACCCGGACGCGGTGGCGGCCTGCAGGATCAGGTCGGTGACGGCGTCCGGGTGGGCGATCAGGGAGACGTGGCAGGAGTTGATCTCCACCGTGTGCGAGTGGGCACGGCGGGCCTGGAAGCGCTCCTGCTCCGGGTTGATGGTCATGTCCTGGCGGCCGACCATGGCCCAGGACGGGATGGTCTTCCAGGCCGCGACCTTGGCCGTCTCGGAGAAGGCGGTGGTGGCCGCGGGCCGCTGGGTGACGCCCAGCAGGTTGGCCTGGCGCTCCGGCAGGCAGGCGGCGAAGACCGGGTACACCTTGTCGCGCTTGAGGTACAGATCGGTGCCGCTCTGTCCGTGGCCCTCGCGGTACGGGACGGACCTGGTCGCGGTGCCGAGGGCGCTGGGGAACCGGGCGGCCAGCGACGCCCCGCTCTCGCCGACGTCGGGCATCAGGGCGTCGATGTAGACCAGCGCCTTGACCTGGGGGTGGCCGACGGCGGCCGAGCTGATCACGGCGCCGCCGTAGGAGTGGCCGGCCAGCACCACGGGGCCCTTGACGCTGTCCAGCACCGACGAGATGTAGGTCGCGTCGTTGTACAGGCCGCGCAGCGGGTTGGCGGGCGCCATGACCTTGTAGCCGCGCCGTTCGAGCCGTTCCGCGACCCCGTTCCAGCTGGAGCCGTCCGCGAACGCCCCGTGGATCAGGACGACGGTGGGCTTGGTGGCGCTTGTGTCGCCGTCGGCGGCGGCCGGGGCCGCGGACGCCGCGCACAGGGCCGCGGCGCACGCCGCCGCGGCGAGGTGCGAGCGCCGTGCACGCCGCTGTGAGCCGAGGACCGGAGATGCCGTCATGCCGTTCTCGCTTCCCTTGGGGCCTATGGCACACCAGCGTTCAGGCATCGGCGGGGCCGGGCGCGGCCATGCTGTCCGACCGGGTGAAAACGGCGTGGCATCCGGGTGAGTCCGGCGCGCCGGGGGCTCCGGGAAGGGACCGGTGAGCTCCGTGGACGCGGATCATCGCGCTGTCGGAATGCCGCAGCCGGAGCCCTGCGGGCCAGGGCGCGCCGTGCCCCCCCATCGCCCCCGGCGCGCGGGAGACGGCATCCGGCCGGCGGTCCGGCGGCGTCGGTGCGACCCCGCTTCCGGTCGGCGGCCTCGCTCCCCGGCGGTGGAATGCCCGCGTCAGGTCCTCCGTGCCGCCGCGCGGTGCGCGACGGCGCGGGTCAGGGCCGGTAGACGGCGCCGGGGGCCGGGGTGCCCGGCGCGAGCAGCTGCGGGACGGTGACGAAGGTGAATCCGCGGTGCCTGAGCCCGTCGATGATGCCGGGCACGGCGGTCAGGGTGCCCCGGTAGCCGGGGGAGCCGGCCGCGGGGACGAGGTCGTGGAGCAGGATGATGCCGTCGCGGTCCGCCTGGTCGAGGACCCGCTTGGTGATCAGGGCGGAGTCGCTGGTCTCGTAGTCCTTGGCGGTGACGCTCCACAGCACCTCGGAGAGCCCCAGCTCGCGGACGACCCCCTGGACGGTGTCGTTGGTGCGGCCCTGCGGCGGGCGCACCAGGGTGGGGCGGCGGCCGGTGAGACGCTCGATGGCCTCGTCGGGACGGTTCAGTTCCTCGCGTATCTGCGCGGCGTCGAGGTCCGTGAGGATCTTGTGGTCCCACGTGTGGCTGGCCACCTCGTGGCCCTCGGCCGCCATCCGCTTGACCGTCTCCGGGTAGCGGTCGATGTGCTTCTTGCCGAGGAGGAAGAAGGTGGCGTGCACCTTCTTCTCCTTCAGGATGTCCAGCAGCCGCGGGCTGTTCGCGCTCGGACCGGCGTCGAAGGTCAGGGCGATGCACTTGGCCTTGCGGCAGTCGACGCTCCCGAACCGCCCGGTGCCGTGGCTTCCCGCCGCGTCGCGCACCGTGCTCGGCGAGGTGGTCTCCACCTTCGTGCAACCGGTGAGCGTCAGGGTCAGGGCCACCGCGGCGGCGGACAGGGCGGTCACGGATCGGCGAAACGTCGCCGAAGCCGGTCGGGTGCGGGCGGACAGACGGGAGGGCAGGGGGGAGAAGTGCATGCCGGGGACTATACACACCACGTATACCGGACGTTCATAACGGGGTCGCCCCACGGCGGTTGCGCACCGGGCGGACCGCGTCCACATGCGGTGTATACATCGTGTGTATAGTGACACCCATGTCCATCGGTCACGCCCTTCTGGGCCTCCTGGAATCCGGTCCGCGCCACGGCTACGACCTCAAGCGCGCCTTCGACGAACGATTCGGCCACGACCGCCCGCTGCACTACGGGCAGGTGTACTCGACGATGTCGCGCCTGCTGAGGAACGGCCTGGTCGAGGTGGAGGCGATAGAGCCCGGGGAGGGCCCGGAACGCAAGCGCTACGCCATCACGGACGCCGGCGTCACCGACGTCCGGCGCTGGCTCGAGACGCCCGAGAAGCCCGAGCCCTACCTGCAGTCGACGCTCTACACCAAGGTCGTCCTCGCCCTGCTGACGGAACGCGACGCCGCGGGCGTTTTGGACGTCCAGCGGTCCGAGCACCTGCGGCTCATGCGGACGCTCACCGAGCGCAAGCGCACCGGCGACCTCGCCGACCAGCTCATCTGCGACCACGCCCTGTTCCACCTGGAAGCCGACCTGCGCTGGCTGGAACTGACCGCGGCCCGCCTGGACCGGCTGGCCGGGGAGGTCCGTCCGTGAACGACCCGCGACCGCTCCTCACCGCGACGGACCTGCACAAGACCTTCGGCAGCACACCGGCACTCACCGGGGCGGACTTCTCCGTACGGCCGGGCGAGAGCGTCGCCGTCATGGGCCCGTCCGGTTCGGGCAAGTCCACGCTGCTGCACTGCCTGGCCGGCATCGTGCTGCCGGACGCCGGCACGATCACGTACGACGGACGCGAGGTGTCCGCGATGAAGGACGCCGAGCGCAGCGCGCTGCGCCGCGCGGACTTCGGCTTCGTCTTCCAGTTCGGGCAGCTGGTGCCCGAACTGACCTGCGCGGAGAACGTGGCACTGCCGCTGCGGCTCGGCGGCACACCACGCGGGAAGGCCGCGCGGGCCGCTTCGGAGTGGCTGCGGCGCCTGGAGGTCGCGGACGTGGCCGACCGGAGGCCAGGCGCGATATCCGGCGGCCAGGGGCAGCGCGTCGCGGTCGCCCGCGCGCTGGTCACCCGGCCGCGTGTGCTCTTCACCGACGAGCCGACGGGCGCCCTGGACTCCCTCAACGGCGAACGCGTCATGGACGCGCTGACCGCCGCGGCGCGCGACACCGGGGCTGCCGTCGTCCTGGTCACGCACGAGGCGCGAGTGGCCGCCTGGTCCGACCGCGAGGTCGTCGTGCGCGACGGCCGCACCCAGGACATGGAGCGTGTCGCGTGACGGGGCGCACCACCGGCCGCGCCGGCGGCCGCGCGACGCGTCAGGGACGTCTCCGTGACCTGGCGATGGGCGCCCGGTTCGCTGTGACCGGCGGCCGCGAGGGCTGGGCGCGCACGCTGCTCACCGCTGTCGGCGTGGGCCTCGGGGTGACGCTGCTGCTGCTCACCACGGCGATCCCCACCGTGCTGTCCCACCGGCACGACCGCGAGCGAGCCCGTAACGACATGACGTCCCGCTCTGTCGTGCACGACCGGGCCGACGACACGATGCTGATCGCCGTCACCGACACCGCGTTCCGGGGAGCGGACGTCCGGGGCCGGCTGGTGCAGCCCGAGGGACCGCACGCACCCGTGCCGCCGGGCCTGACCGAGCTGCCCGACCAGGGGGCGATGGCCGTCTCCCCCGCGCTGCGGCGGCTGCTGCGCTCGTCCGGCGGCGCGCTGCTGCGCGATCGGCTGCCGTACCGCGACACCGGGACCATCGGCGAGGACGGCCTGATCGGGCCGGGCGAACTCGCCTACTACGCGGGGACGTCGGGCCTGCGTCCCGGCACGGAGGCCGGGCGGGTCGAGCGGATCCACGCCTTCGGTTCCCGCGACCCGGGCGGCGGTCCCGATCCGGTGCTGGTGCTCCTGGTCCTGATCGTCTTCGTGGTGCTGCTGATGCCGGTCGGGGTGTTCATCGCCGCCGCCGTGCGCTTCGGCGGTGAGCGGCGCGACCGCCGGCTCGCCGCGCTGCGTCTGGTCGGCGCCGACGCGCACACCGCACGACTCGTCGCGGCGGGCGAGGCGCTGGCCGGAGCGGTGGGCGGCCTCGCCTTCGGCGGCGCGCTGTTCGCACTCGGCCGCGCACTGGTCGCCCGGTTCACGGTGTTCGGCGTCGACGTGTTCCCCGGCGACGTCGATCCCGTGCCCGCCCTCGCCGCCCTGGTGCTGGTCGCGGTCCCGGTGGCCGCCGTCGCCGTGACTCTCCTGGCCCTGCGCGGCGTCGTCGTGGAACCCCTGGGTGTCGTCCGCACCGCCAGGCCGCCCCGGCGCCGGCTGTGGTGGCGGCTGCTGGTGCCGCTGGGCGGCCTCGGTCTGCTCTCCCCCATGATGGGTCAGGGCAGGGACAGCGGGAACTTCAACCAGGCCATGGTCATCAGCGGCACGGTCCTGCTGCTCGTCGGCGTGACGGCCCTGCTGCCGTGGATCGTCGAGGCGGTCGTGGGCCGTCTCGGCGCGGGCTGGCCCTCCTGGCAGCTCGCCGTCCGCAGGCTCCAGTTGAGCAGTGGTACCGCCGCCCGCACGGTCAACGGCATCGCGGTGGCGGTCGCGGGCGCCGTCGCGCTGCAGATGCTGTTCGCCGGTGTCGAGGCCGACTACACCCGGCACACCGGCCAGGACCTGAAGCGTGCCCAGATGGTGGTCGCGCTGCCCGCGGCCGATCCCGTGGACGACGCCGCACGGCGTCTGGGAAACACCCGGGGAGTGCGCTCCGCCACCGGACTGGCCGATGGCGTGCTCGGCGAGCGGCCCACCGCCCCGGATCGCTACGTCGAGTTGACGGTGGGCAACTGCGACGCACTGCGCGAGGTCGCCGAACTGCCCTCCTGCCGCGACGGCGACGCCTTCGTCATCGGGAACCGGGAGTACGACCAGGACACCGCCGAACTCGCCCACCCCGGCAGGCTCGTCTATGTGGACCCCGGCTACGAGCAGGGCGCCGCCGGACTGCGGGTGCCCTGGCGCCTGCCGCGCGCCCTGAGGACGGCGGGCCTGCGCAGCGATCCCTCCGGGTACGAGCGCGGCGGCGTGCTGGTGACCCCCGGCGCCTTCCCCGCCACCGCCACGGCGGCACTCACCGGGAAGGTGTACGTCTCCCTCGACCCGGCCGTGCCCGACGCGCGGGAGTTGCTGCGGAACACCGCGGCGCGGATCGACCCCCTGGCGTCCCCCGTCGCGTTCGCCGCCACCGAGCAGTCGCGGCGCTTCAGCGCCATCCGTACCGGGCTGTTCGTCGGTGCCACGTGCGTGCTGCTGCTGATCGGGGCCAGCCTGCTGGTGTCCCAGCTGGAGCAACTGCGCGAGCGCCGGAGGCTGTTGTCGATGCTGGTCGCCTTCGGCACCCGGCGCAGGACGCTGAGCCTGTCCGTCCTGTGGCAGACGGCGCTACCCGTCGCCCTCGGGCTCGTACTCGCCTGCGCCGTGGGCATCGGACTGGGCGCGGTCCTGCTCCGCATGGTGAACGCCGCGGTCGGCGTGGACTGGCCGGGAGTCGCCGCGATGGCCGGCATCGCGGCGGGCGTCGTCCTCCTGGTGACCTCGCTCAGCCTGCCGCCCCTGGTCCGCATGATGCGGCCCGACGGCCTGCGCACGGAGTGACCGAACCGCTGAACGGGCACGCCACGGATGTACGGGGGCCGGTGGACGCGGTGATCTCCGCACGGGGAGGAATCACCCCGTCAGGGGCGGCTTCCGGCAGGAGAGCACACCACCTTGTGCACCACCGCGGACAGCACGGCCTTCACCGGCCCCCACCCGAGGCGCCCGCCCCTGCCCGTCGCCGTCGACTGGCCGGCGGTCGAGGAATGGCTCGGGCTGCGCCTGCCGCACGACTACAGACAACTGGCCGGTCGTCACGGCCCCCTGGACTTCGGGGACTACCTCTGGATCCACGTCCCGTGCGCGCAGGAGGGCCGCTTCGACTACGGCGACTGGCTGCGCTCCACCCACCACCGGGCCAGGATCGACGCCCGCGCGCTGCCCGCGGACGAGCGGCCCGCCGTCCACCCCGAGCCGGGCGGGCTGCTGGCCTGGGGGAAGAGCCGCAGTTCCGACATGTTCTTCTGGGACACCGGCTCGTCCCCGGATCCCGACCGGTGGACCGTGGTCGTCCGGCACAGGGGCGCGGTCCCCGGCAGCGGGCTGCGCCCGTGGCACCGCTACGACCTGACGCTCACCGAGTACCTGCGGCACACCGTCCGCGCGGAGTGGTCCCTCCCCTCCCCGCCCGGCCCCCTGATCGGCCCGCTGCCGGGGACGATCGCTCGCACCGCCTTCCTGACGACCGCGCCCCCTGGGCACCTCCCCCGCCGGACGTTCCCCGGCTCACCGACGAACAACGCAACGTCGCGCTGTGGACCGGCACCGGCCTGGACGCGCTGCGCCTGCTGACACCGCCGCCCGCGACGCCGTACCTCGGCGACGGCACGTGGGACGGGCTCTTCGACGAACTCGGCACGGCGCTGCCTCGGGAGTACGTGGCCCTGATGGAGCTGTACGGGGCGGGCTGCTGGAGCGGCTGGCTGCGCTTCCTCACACCGCTGCGGACCCGCGAGAAGCGATTCGCCGCGCACGTGCGCTCCACCGCGGACGCCTACCGGCGGCTCAAGGCCGGCAACGCCGAGTGGTACCCGCTCGCGGTCCGGCCCGAGCCCGGTGGTCTCCTCCCGTTCGCCAACTCCGTCGACGCCGACTGGCTCGGCTGGCTCACCGAGGGTGACGACACCGACGCATGGCCCTTGATCGTCTGGCCTCGCCACGCCGACCAGGGGCCGCCCCTCGGCTCCGGTCTGGTCGACACCCTTCTGGCCTGGCAGCGCGGCCGGTTCCGTACCGCCGGTCTCGCCGGGTTCGACCAGGAGGAACCCCGTGGACTACGGCCGCTTCGAACGCTGGGACGACAGGGCCTACTGGTGACCGGTGCGACGGCGCTGTCGTCACATTGGCCCCGGCTGCCCGGAGGGCGGGCCCCGCGGTTCCCCCGGCCACCGCTGGGGAGTGCCGTGTCAGGCACCGCGGGGTGGGGGCACCTTCCGACACCTATGCGGCCGGAGGCGGGGCCGTGGTGGCCCGGGGGGTGAGCAGGGCCGGGAGGACGGTGGTCTCGGGGACGTCGTCGTCGGCGAGCTTGGACATCAGCAGGCCCACGGCGCGCGTGCCGATCTCGGCCGTCGGGAGGGCGACCGAGGTGATGGGCAGCGGGGTCTGCTCGGCGATCTCGTCGGGGCAGATCGCGGTGACCGAGATGTCCTCGGGCACGCGCAGTCCGATGGCGGTGAAGGCGTCGACGAGGGGCTGGGTGATCGGTTCGTTGTGGACCACCACCCCGGTCAACGACGGCTGCTCCCGCAGCAGTTGCTCGGCCATCGCCCGGGCGGCGGCAGGCGTCTCCGGGCAGGGGTGCACGCACGAGCGCAGGCCGAGCCGGTCGGCGGCGGCCGTGAATCCGGCCGCGACCCGGCGGGCGAAGCCGGTGCCGCGGACGTAGACCTCGGGGGGTGAGCCGACGAGGGCCACCGTGCGGTGGCCGAGCGAGGCGAGGTGTTCCACGCAGGCCTCGCCGGCCCCCGCGAAGTCCAGGTCGACGCAGGTGAGTCCGGCCGGATCGGACGGGAAGCCGATGAGCACGGACGGGCGGTCCATGGTCCGCAGCAACGGGAGCCTGCGGTCCTCCGACTCGACGTCCATGATGATGAACGCGTCCGCCATGGCGCTCTCGGCGACCCGCATGATGCCCTCCTCCCCCTCGCTCTGGGTGAGGAGGAGGACATCGTGGTCGTGCTCACGGGCCGCGGTCAGCACGGAGGTCGCGAACTGCATGACCACGGGCACGTGGATGCCCTTGCGCAGGGGAAGCACCAGACCGAGCACCCGTGATCTGCTGCTGGCCAGCGAACGGGCACCGGCGTGCGGCCGGTAGCCCAGTTCACGGATGCTGTTCTCGATGCGCTCCCGGGTCTCCGGCGAGATCGGCCGCTTGCCGCTCAGCGCGTAGCTGACGGTGCTCGGCGACACCTGCGCGTGCCGCGCGACATCGGTGATCTTGACCATGAGACTCCCTTGCCCCTTGTCTCTTGTCTCTTGTCCCCTGTACGGCTAGACGGAGAGGTCCAGCGTGAGAACCGCCGTGCCCGCCGCCGCACGGGCGGAGGGTCCGCCCGCCACCTCGACACCCCACGGGAAGCGGGCGTCGGAGGTCTCGGCCCGCAGCGTGGCGCCGTCACGCACGACGGTGATCTCGGCCGCGGCCGAGCCGTTCTCGCCGGGGATCCGGACGGTGGTCCGGGAGCCGTCGGCGGGCTCGAACACCCGGAGGGTCACGTCGTCCGCCCACGCGTAGTCCGGGCGGTCGGTGACCGCGCCCACCGGGATCGCGGCGCCGGGCCGGGCCAGCAGCGGCACACTGAGGTAGTCGTGCGTCTCGCGCACCCAGCGCGGGCCGGTGACCCGCTCTCCGGTCGTGAAGTGGGTCCAGGTGCCCTCGGGCACGTAGTACGACACCTCGCCGCTCGCGGAGAACACCGGCGCCACCAGCAGGTCGCCGCCGAGCATGTACTGGCGGTCCAGCGGCGCGCAGCCCGGGTCGTCCGGGAACTCCAGCACCATGGCGCGCATCATCGGGACGCCCTCGGTGTGCGCCTGGTGGGCGGCCCCGTAGAGGTAGGGCATCAGGCTCAGCTTGAGCTCGGTGAAGTGGCGCAGTACATCCACGGCCTCCTCGTCGAAGAGCCACGGCACGCGGTAGGACGAGGAGCCGTGGAGCCGGCTGTGCGAGGAGAGCATGCCGAAGGCGGTCCAGCGCTTGAACAGCCCCGCGTCGGGCAGCCCCTCGAAGCCGCCGATGTCGTGGCTCCAGTAGCCGAAGCCGGACAGGCCGAGCGACAGGCCGCCGCGCAGCGACTCGGCCATCGACTCGTACGTGGACTCGCAGTCGCCGCCCCAGTGCACCGGGAACTGCTGGCCGCCGGCCGTGGCCGAGCGGGCGAAAAGCACGGCCTCGCCCTCGCCGCGGTGCTTGCGCAGCACGTCGAAGACGGTCTTGTTGTACAGCTGCGTGTAGTAGTTGTGCATGCGCTCGGGGTCGGAGCCGTCGAAGTACGCGACGTCGGTGGGCACACGCTCGCCGAAGTCGGTCTTGAAGCAGTCCACGCCCATGTCGAGCAGGGCCTCGAGCTTGCCCGCGTACCAGGCGCAGGCATCGGGGTTGGTGAAGTCGACCAGGGCCATGCCGGGCTGCCACAGGTCCCACTGCCAGACGCCGCCGTCGGGGCGCTTGAGCAGGTAACCGGCGGCCTTGCCCTCGGCGAACAGCGGGGAGCGCTGGGCGATGTAGGGGTTGATCCACACGCAGATGTGCAGGTCGCGCTCCTTGAGCCGGCGCAGCATCCCCTCGGGGTCGGGGAAGACCCGCGGGTCCCACTCGAAGTCGCACCAGTTGAACTCGCGCATCCAGAAGCAGTCGAAGTGGAAGGCCGACAGCGGCAGGTCGCGCTCGGCCATGCCCTCGACGAATCCGGTGACGGTCTGCTCGTCGTAGGAGGTGGTGAACGATGTCGTCAGCCACAGCCCGAAGGACCAGGCGGGCGGCAGGGCCGGCCGGCCGGTGAGCGCGGTGTACTTGCGCAGGATCTCCTTGGGCGAGGGCCCGTGGATGACGTAGTACTGCAGCTGCTGGCGCTCGGCGCTGAACTGGACGCGGGAGACCTGCTCCGAGGCGACCTCGAAGGAGACCTTGCCGGGGTCGTCCACGAAGACGCCGTAGCCGGCGTCGGTCAGGTAGAACGGGACGTTCTTGTAGCTCTGCTCGCTGCTGGTGCCGCCGTCCGCGTTCCAGATGTCCACGGTCTGGCCGTTCTTGACCAGCGGCCCGAAGCGCTCGCCGAGGCCGTAGACGGAGGTGCCGACGTTCAGGCGCAGTTGCTCGCGGACATGGTGCCCGCCGTCGGCGGTGCTCATCAGCGCCATGGCCTTGGCGTCGCTGCTGGTGATGGTGCGGCCGTCGGCGTCGCGGAACTCCATCCGCCACTCGCCGTCGCGGGCGAAGCGCACACTCAGCTCGCCGGAGGTGAGGACGGCCTCCTTGTCGTCGACGGTCACCACGGCCTCGTGCGGCTGCTCGTGCAGTTCGAAGTGCGGACCGGTCTCGACGCCGCCCTCGAAGTGGGTGACGCGCACACCGATCACACCGGGCATCGGCGCGGTGCAGTCGACGGTGACGACCGGGCCCTTGAGCGTGTCGCCGCGGTGCCGGATGTGCTGGGTGGGTGCGTGGACCCGGAGCGTGCCGTTTCCGGGGACGGCATCGAGGACCTCTGCCGGATACGCCGCCGTGACGCCTTCGCGCAGCAGCCAGTACCCGTCGGTGAACTTCATGGAGATGCCTTTCCCGGTGGATGCCACCGGCGTTCTCGGTACGTGTGGGAGGCATGGGGGGCTCTGCCTCCGGCCCGGGGAGGGAGGGCGGGAGGCAGAGCGGCGGGGCGGGCCCGCGGGACGGTGGTCAGCCGCCCCGCGGGCGGGCGGTGGCGGTCGCGGCCGGCGGCCGGGTCACTTCACCGCGCCCACGGCGATGCCGCGGGTCAGGGTCCGCTGGAAGACCAGGAAGAAGACGATGGCGGGCAGCGCGCCGAGCAGGCCGGCCGCGTTGGTCATCGTCGCGTCCATCAGCCGCTGGCCCTGCAGGACGCCGAGCGCGACCGAGACGGTCTGGTTGTCGTTCGACGGCAGCATGACCAGGGGCAGGAGGAACTCGTTCCAGGTCCAGATGAAGAAGAACACCATCAGGACGCCGAGGGTGGGCCGGCTGATCGGGACCACCATCCGCCATAGGATCTGCCAGCTGTTGGCGCCGTCGATCCGGGCGGCCTCGATGACCTCCTTGGGGAAGGCCCCCAGCACCGAGGAGAGCAGGTAGGTGCCGAACGCCGCCTGGATGACGCTGAAGACGATGATCAGGCTGACCCGGGTGTCGTAGAGGCCGACCTGCTTGGACAGGTAGTACAACGGGTAGACCAGGGCCTCCTGCGGCAGCACGTTGGCCAGCACGAAGAAGGCGAGGATCCACGCGCGTCCCTTGATCCTGCCGATGCCGATCGCGTACGCGTTGAGCACCGACAGGACCACGCCGAAGACGGCCACCAGGCCGGAGATCAGCACCGAGTTGACCAGCATCTGCCCGAAGTCGACCCGCGTCCAGAAGTCGGAGAGCGCGTCGAAGTGGATGCCGTGGGGCAGGGCGAGCGGGCCGTGCGCGGAGTAGTCGGCTGGCGACTTCAGCGCGTTGTTGAGCACGATCAGGAGCGGCAGCACCATGAAGATCGCGCCGAGGATGATCGCCACCAGTACGGGGTAGCGCTTTGCCGCGGTCACTGGGCGTCCTCCGCGCGGGTCTGGAAGCGCAGGCCGACCATGGTCAGCGCCAGGATGATCAGGGTGAGCACCGTCGCGATCGTCGAGCCGTAGCCGACGTCGGTCTTCTCGAAGAACGTGGCGAACGAGAAGTACGACGGGACGATGGTCGCGTCGGCCGGACCGCCCTTGGTGAGCACGTACACGGCGCCGAAGACCTTGAGGGCGGCGATGGTGCACCAGAGCATCACCACGTAGATCTCGGGGCGGATCTGGGGCAGCGTCACGTGCCAGAAGCGCTGCCACCAGTTCGTCCCGTCCAGCTCGGCCGCCTCGTAGAGGGCCGGGTCGGCCCGCTGGAGTCCCGCCATGAAGATCACGACGGGGAAGCCCAGCTGCACCCACACCATCACGGCCATCACGCTCCAGAGCGCGAACTTCGGGTCGCCCAGCCAGTCCTGCTGGAGCGAGCCCAGGCCCACCGCCTTGAGCACCTCGTTGAGGGAGCCGTTCTCGGGGGCGAGGATCCAGCTCCACACGATGCCGGCGACCGTGATGGGCAGGACCTGGGGCAGGTAGAAGCAGGCACGCAGCACGCTGGCCAGCTTCGATCCGAAGTGCTTGCCGATGAAGTCGAACAGGGTCGCGGCGACGACGAGGCCGACAGCGGTCGGGACGACCGCCATCGCCACGACCATGGCGAGGCTGTGCCGGAAGGACTCCCAGAAGCGCGAGTCCTTCATCAGCTCCCGGTAGTTGTCCAGGCCCGCCCATGCCGGGGAGCCGACGCCCTGCCAGTGCGTGAAGCTGAAATAGATGTTCATCACGAAGGGCACGACGATGACCGCCAGGAAGGCGATGACACCGGGGATCAGGTACAGCGCGTACGGGTTGCGCAGCCGGAGGGGTCGGGCACTCATGACGTGGGCGCACCCGCGTCATAGGCCTTCTGCAGCCCGTCGAGGACCTCGTCGGGGCTCCCGCTGCCGGTGATCAGCTTCTGGGTCTCGGAGACGAGCACGTCGTAGAAGCCGGGGACCGGCCAGTCCGGGTAGAAGGCCAGACCGTCCTGGGAGGAGACCTTGTTGAAGTTCTCGATCAGTTCCTTGGAGCTGGGGTCGGTGATCGCCGTGGGCTCGGCCGCGACGGGCACGCCGCCGTTGTTGCCGAGGGTGTTCTGGATCCCCTTCTTCATCGTGATGTCGATGAAGTCGTAGGCCAGCTGCTTGTTCTTGGCGTTCTTCGGGACGACCCAGAGGTTGCCGCCGGAGCCGAGGGTGAGCTTGCTGCCGGGGAAGAGGAACGAGCCCCACTGGAACTTGTTCTCGTCGCGGAAGCGCCCGTACCACCAGCTGCCGGAGAAGAAGATCGGGGACTTGCCGCTGATGAAGGAGACACCGGCGTCCTCGGCCTTGGCGCCGCTGCTGGTCTTGGCGATGTAGCCCTTCTTCACCCAGTCCGAGAGGGTGTTGGCGGCGTACGTCCAGGCGGCGTCGTGGAAGTCGGCCTTGCCCTTGTAGAGCTCGAAGGCGTCGACCCAGCTGCGGTCGGCCTTGGTCAGCGCCAGCTGGTAGAGGTACTGGTGGGCCGGGTACTCCGCGCCTCCGTTGGCGAGCGGGGTGATGCCCTTGGCCTTGAAGGCGGCCAGCGCCTGCTCGAACTCGTCGAACGTGGTGGGGACCTTGACGCCGTTCTTCTGGAACAGGTCCTTGTTGTAGTACACCATCGTGTACTCGCCGAAGTTGGGGATGCCGTACCAGTTCCCGGAGCCCATGACGCCCTTGGCGTCGTAGCGGCTGGTGGTCGTCACGCTGGGGCTGAGCAGCTTGTCCCAGCCGTACTTGGCGACCTGCGGGGTGAGGTCGGTGAGCAGGCCCTGCTTGGCCAGCAGGCCGGCGGTGGCGTTGCCCTTGTTGTACTCCATGACGTCGGGGGCGTTGCTGGAGTTGAGCACCATCGAGGCGGTCTTCTGGACCTGTTCGAAGCCCTTGGCCTCGAACTCCACCTTGACACCGGGGTGCGACTTCTTGAACTCCGCTATCGCCTGGTCCCAGGCGACGCCCATGGCGCTGTTCGGCGCCTCGTAGTGCCAGAGCTTGAGGGTCTTGCCGTCGCCCTCCTCGCTGCCGCCGGAACTGCCGCACGACGTGATGAGCAGGACGCCCGCCAGGGCAGCTGCCGCGAGAGCTGCCGGTCTGCGCACCTTCAACATTGAAGTGACCTCCACCTGGGCTGTACGAACGGAGAGGCGCCCATCGAATGGATTCGATGCGACGCGTCGAAGCGCTTCGACGCAGGACCGTATGCAGGGCCGGGTCCTATGTCAATGGTGTTAACAAATCAACGACCAGCCATTTCCCGGCGAGCGTCCGGCAGCAGGTGAGCGGCACCGAAGCCACCCCGGCCACCCGCGATGACCTCCCTGGGGCATCCTCAGGAGGTGGCGAAGCGCTTGCCCGCGCCCTGACCGGGTACGCGAGCGGTCATCGGGGCCGTCGACATCGCAGGGAGCCGGACATGCGCATCGACCTCACGGGACGCACCGCGCTAGTCACCGGATCGACACAGGGGATCGGCGCCGCCGTCGCCGCGGGCCTCGCCCGCGCGGGCGCCAGGGTGGGGGTGAACGGACGGACGTCGAAGCGTGTCGACGAAGCGGTCGAACGGCTCCAAGTCGAGGTCCCGGACGGCGACTTCGTGCCCGTCAGTGCCGACGTGGCGACCGAGGACGGGACGTCCCGCGTACTGGCGGCCCTGCCCGACGTCGACGTACTGATCAACAGCCTCGGCATCTTCGGGGCGGTGGACGCCCTCGACATCACCGACGACGAGTGGCGGCGCTACTTCGAGGTCAACGTGCTCGCCGCGGTCCGCCTCACCCGCCACTACCTGCCGGGGATGGTCGAACGCGGCTGGGGCCGCGTCCAGTACGTGGCCAGCGACTCGGCGGTCGTCATCCCCGCCGAGATGATCCACTACGGCATGTCCAAGACCGCCCTGCTCGCCGTCGGCCGCGGCTTCGCCAAGAAGGCCGCCGGAACCGGCGTCACCGTGAACTCGGTGATCGCCGGCCCCACGCACACGGCGGGCGTCGAGGACTTCGTCCGCCAACTGGTCGACCCGGACCTGCCCTGGGACGAGGCGCAGCGGGTCTTCATGCGGGAGCACCGTCCGCAGTCCCTGCTGCAACGGCTGATCGAGCCCGAGGAGATCGCCAACATGGTGGTCTACCTCAGCTCCGACCTCGCGTCCGCGACGACCGGCGGCGCGCTGCGGGTCGACGGCGGCTACGTGGACGCGATCCTGCCCTGACGGCGGCGGTGCGTCAGCGGGCGGGCCCCGGCGGGGCGAGGTCCTCCGGCTCGCCGAACCGCGAGGGGACCAGATTGGCCTGGTGCCGGTGGGCACGGATGAGTTCGGGTGCACCGACCTCGTCCAGGCGGTCGATGTCCTGGGCCGTCGGCTCCAGTTGGGCCGCGCCGAGGTTGCCGGCCGGCGGCTCCGGCCACTCGGTGGGGTGCCGGCCGTCGGCGACACCCGCGGGCGGGACGCTGCCGGCTTCCCGCACTCCATCGCCGTCCCTCTCGGTCGGGCGAAGGTGCGGATACGGATACTCCCACGGTGACCGCCGACGCCGCGTCGCGCATGCCGCGGCGGCTCGCCGGAACACACACGAGGGGCGGGGCGCATCACGCGCCCCACCCCTCGCCGCTCCGCGCCGTCCCGTACCGCCCTACGCGCGGTGGTACTGGACGGGAGTGCCGACCTCGCCGCCGAGCTTCTGCGCGGCGTGCCGGGCCCAGTACGGGTCGCGCAGCAGCTCCCGGGCCAGGAGTACGGCGTCCGCGCGCCCCGAGGCGACGATGGCCTGTGCCTGCTCGGGCTCGGTGATCAGACCGACGGCCGCGACCGGCATGCCGGTCGCGCTGCGCACGCGCTCGGCGTAGGGCACCTGATAGCCGGGAACGGCCTCGATCCTGGCGTCCGGCACGTTGCCGCCCGTGGAGACGTCCAGCAGGTCAACGCCGCGGGCTTGCAGTTCCTTGGCGAAGCGGACGGTGTCCTCGCCGGTCCAGCCCTCGCGGTGGTCGTCCGCGTTCTCGGCGAGCCAGTCGGTCGCGGAGGTGCGGAAGAAGAGCGGCAGTTCCTCGGGCCACACGGCGCGGACCGCGTCGACGACCTCCAGGGCGAAGCGGGTACGGCCCTCGAAGGAGCCGCCGTACGCGTCGGTGCGCCGGTTGCTGTGGGGCGAGAGGAACTGGTGGATCAGGTAGCCGTGGGCACCGTGGATCTCGGCGACCTGGAAACCGGCCGCAAGCGCCCGGCGGGCCGCGTCGGCGAATTCCCGGACGATCTCCGCGATCCGCTCGGCGGTCAGCTCCACGGGGGTCGTCGAGTGCTCGGCGAAGGGAAGCGGGCTCGGTCCGACCGGGATCCAGCCGTGCGGCTCCCAGGGCGGGATCGGCGCGCCGCGGTCGACCCAGGTGCGCTCGGTGGAGGCCTTGCGGCCGGCGTGGGCGAGCTGGATCCCGGGGACGGTGCCCTGGGACTTCAGGAACTCCGTGATCCGCCGGAACGCGGCGACCTGGGTGTCGTTCCAGATGCCGAGGTCGTAGGGGCTGATCCGGCCCTCGGCGCTGACGGCGGTGGCCTCCGTGATGATCAGGCCCGTGCCACCGGCCGCGCGGGCCGAGAGGTGGGAGAAGTGCCAGTCGTTCGGCACGCCGGCGTCAGGGCCGTCCGGTGCCGCGCTGTACTGGCACATGGCCGCCATCCAGATGCGATTGGGGACGGTCAGCGACCTGAGGGTGTACGGCTCGAACAGGGTGGTCACGCGGGTGTCTCCTCTGATGGCGTCGGGGGGCCTGGGGCATTGGCGCGGGCGTCCAGGCCGCCATATCAGTGCAACAGCGCCTTACAAGCCACTACAATAATTGCAGACGCCCATAGATGCAAACGCATGCTTTCGCGGCGCCGATCACAGCCGCCGCCACGGCCGGAGGGGAGCGGAGGAGCCGGAGGGGAGCGGCCGGTCCGGCGGAGAGCGATCAGTAGAGAGTGGCGACAGCGGTGCGGTGCAGCATGTCCTCGGCCCGCCCCCAGGGCCAGCCGTTCTCGACGACGAGCGTGCGCCAGCCGGTGGGCCCGAACCAGAACCACAGCAGGTCGGCCGTCTCCTCGACGGCGCAGTGGCGCGGCGGTTCGTCGAGCCCGTGCAGATGGACGGCGACGGTGCGCAGCGCCGCCCGGTACGCGGTGGTGGCCCGCTCCCACAGCGCCTCGCCGTTCTCGTGGACCGGCAGCGCCTTGTGGATGGCCTCGTGGACCCGGAACTGGCTCTCGTTCCCGGCCCGCGTGCCGTGCGCGACGGCCCGCAGCGCCTCGGCCGGCGTGCGCAGTGTGAGCACATGGGCGACGGCGTCCCCGTACCCCGACTGCACGACGGCCGCGTCCACGATCCGGTCGAGGATGTCGCCCTTGCTCCCCACGCTGGCGAACACCGTCTTCGCCGCCACGCCGGCCGCCGCGGCGATGTCCGCGACGGTGACGCGCCCGTAGCCACGCTCGGCGAAGAGCGCCGAGGCCCGGTCGAGGATCAGCGCGCGCGTGCGCGCCGCGGCCTGCTCGCGGAGGGGGGAGACGTATGCGCGCTTCTGGGTCACCGGACCATCCTAGCCAAAATGATCACCACATTGACCTATTCAATCGGTGGTTTGTAACCTCAATATGCGCGGTTCGAACACCCCGCGCCACCGAACCCACCCGACGCGGGCGAAAGGCACACGACGATGGCGATGGACGCCGTGGAACTGGCACACGGGCTCTTCCGGATACTCGAGACGGGCGATCCCGCCCTGGCCGCCGAGGTCGTCGGCGCGGACAACCACAACCGCGAGGCCGCGGTCGCCCCCGCGGCCTGCGCGATCCCCGGCCCCGCCGGCACCCTGGCCTCGGGCGCGTGGCTGCGGTCGGCCTTCGACGGCCTGCGCTTCCCGTTCGCCGGGGTCGCGGTCAACGACCACCAGGTGTGGGTGCGACTGCGCATGCAGGGGCGGCACACGGGCCCCTTCGTCCGCTTCAAGGACGGGGCGCTCGACCAGGCCGTGCCGCCCACCGGGCGGGAGGTCGACTTCGAGCAGGTGCACCTGCTCGACATCCGCGACGGCAAGGTGGTCCGGCACGAGGCCCTGCGCGACGACCTGACGATGCTCGGCCAGCTCGGGGTCTTCCCGCCCTCGCCGGCCGTCGCGCTGCGCGTCGCCGCTTGGAAGATCTCCGGCCGCGCCGCGCGCGCCGCGGCCGAGGTCACGGACGCGGCGGCCGAGGCGGCCCGGGCGCCGGACGGCTTCAGCGCGGCCGCCTACCGGGGCTGACCAGGGTGCTTGCGTCACGGCAGCGTGACGTCCACAATAATTGCAGACGTTAATTATTGCAGACGTAGATCATCGGGAGGCGGCGATGACCGCGACGGATCCGGCCCTGACCGGGCTCTCGCAGAGCTGGTACGCCCTCTCGGCGCTGCACGGCAGGATCGAGGCGCACATCGAGCGCGCCCTGCAGGCGGGACACGAGCTGAGCGTGCGCGAGTACTCCCTGCTCGAGGTCCTCAGCCGGCAGCACGACGGACCGGGCGGCCACCTCCAGATGAAGCAGGTGGCCGAGGCCGTCGTGCTCAGCCAGAGCGCGACGACGCGCCTGGTGACCCGCCTGGAGGACCGGGGGCTGCTCAGCCGCTACCTGTGCGTCACCGACCGGCGCGGGATCTACACCGACGTCACGGAGCCCGGCCTGGCACTGCTCGCCGAGGCCCGGCCGACCAATGACGCGGCGCTGCGCGACGCGCTGGACGAGGCCGCGAAGAACCCGAACCTGGCCCCGCTGGTCAGGACGGTCGAGGGGCTGCACCTCCCGGCGTCCGTCTGAGCCCGCGGAGGATCACCGAGGCCGGTCGCGCTGCGCGACCGGCCTCAACTCACCGTGAGAAGCGGCGCCGTTCGGGGCGCACTCAGCATGGCATCCCTTTTGCGGTCGTTTGTTCCGCCGTGTCAGGCTGGACTGTCCGACACCGCTGAAGGGACCCGTCATGAGGCTCGCCTCGATCCTTCCCGGCCGCATCGGCTTCGGCACCGCCCCACTGGGCAACATGTTCCGCGCCGTACCGGACGGGGAGGCGCGGGCAACCCTCCGGGCCGCCTGGGACCAGGGCATCCGCTACTACGACACGGCCCCGTTCTACGGGGCGGGTCTGGCGGAGCTGCGCCTGGGTGAACTCCTGTCCCGGCAGCCCTCGGACACCTACGCGCTGTCCACGAAAGTCGGGCGGGTCATCTTCGACGAGAGGGAGGACCCGGGGGCGCGCGAACAGGAACTGGGCGAGAAGGAAGGCCTGTTCGAGCACGGACGGCACCTGACGATGGTGACCGAGTACACCGCGGAGGCCACCGAGCGCTCGCTCGACGACAGCCTCAAGCGACTGGGCACCGACCGCATCGACATCGTGTGGGTCCACGACATCGCGCAGGACTTCCACGGCGACGCATGGCTGCAGAAGTTCGACGAAGCGCGCACCGGCGCCTTCCGGGTGCTCACCCGGCTGCGCGACGACGGCGTCATCAAGGCCTGGGGCATCGGCACCCATCGCGTCGAACCCATCGAGCTGGCCCTGGAGTTGGCGGAGCCTCAGCCCGACGGCTTCCTGCTCGCGGGCCGTTACACCCTCCTGGACCACGAGCGCGCCCTCCAGCGACTGCTGCCCACCGCGCAGGAGCAGGGCCTCGGCATGGTCGTCGGGGGACCCTACAGCTCCGGGGTGCTGGCGGGCGGCGAGCACTTCGAGTACCGGCCCGCCTCCGCGGAAGTGCGCGACAAGGTCCGGCGGATCAAGGAGATCGCCGACCGGCACGGCGTGGGCATGAAGGCGGCGGCGCTGCAGTTCTCGCTCGCCCACCCGGTCGCGTGCGCCGTCGTCCCCGGGGCGACCCGGCCGGGCCGCATCACCGAGGACATCGCCGCGGCGCGGGAGCAGATCCCGGCGGCGTTCTGGCACGACCTGCGCGCGGCGGGACTCGTCAGCCCCGTCGCACCGCTCCCCGGCGGCGCCTGAATCCGCGCCCTGCGGCCGCAGCGTCACCCTCCGCACGCGTCCGCCGACGACACCAGGAGAACTCCCATGGCATCGACTTCGACGAGTCAGGTCGTCCCCGTCTCCCCCGCGCACGTGTGGCGGTTGATCGGCGGCTTCGGCTCCCTGCCCGACTGGATCCCCACCATCCCGGACTGCGTCCTCCTGGAGGGCGGCCGGGTCCGCCGGCTCACGACCTCCCAGGGCGAGGTCGTCGTCGAACGCCTGCTGGCCTTCGACGCGCAGCAGCGGTCCTACTCCTACACCCTCGACGCGAGCCCCTTCCCCGTCACGGGCTACCTGTCCACGCTGAGGGTGCACGAGGTCCCCGGCGCGAAGGACGCGGCGGAGGTCCAGTGGTCCGGCCGGTTCGTCCCGCAGGGGGTCGAGGACGACGACGTGATCGCCCTCTTCACCGGGATCTACCGCGACGGCCTGGACGGCCTCCTGAAGGCCCTCTCGGGCTGACGCGCGCGACCGCCACGGACCGTCCCGAAGCGCCGCGGGCACCGGCGGTGTGTGCCCGCCGGTGCCCGCCGCGCCGTACGCCCGCGGTCAGGCCGCGGGCAGCGGGGCCTCCCGCGCGACCAGGCCCTGCGCGCGCAGGTCCTGCCAGAAGGCGGCGGGGACCGGCTCACGGAGGGCGGCCAGGTCCTCCGCGATGCGGCCGGGCTTGGTGGCGCCCGGGATCACGGCGGCGGTCGCCGGGTTGGCGAGGGCGAACTGCAGGGCCGCGGCCTTGACGCCGATGCCGTGTTGGTCCGCGAGGTCCCTGATCCGCCCGACCCTGGCCAGGATCTCCGGCGAGGCCTCCGCGTACTCGAAGTGCCGCCCGCCGGCCAGCACGCCGGAGCTGTACGGGCCGCCGACGACGATGCCGACACCGGCCGCCGCGGCGGCGGGCATCAGGCGCTGCAGGGCCCGTTCGTGGTCGAGCAGGGTGTAGCGGCCGGCCAGCAGGAAGGCGTCCGGGCGCGGTTCGTCGAGGTCGAGGGTGGTCTCCAGGGGCTCGACGCGGTTGACGCCGATGCCCCAGGCCTTGATGACGCCCTCCTCGCGGAGGCGGGACAGGGCGCGGAAGGCGCCGGTGCGGGCCTCCTCGAACTTCTCCAGCCACGCGTCGCCGTAGAAGTCCTGCGCGATGTCGTGGACCCACACGATGTCGACGCGGTCGGTGCGCAGGCGCTTCAGGCTCTCCTCGACGGAGCGCAGCGTGGCGTCGGCGGTGTAGTCGTTGACGATCGTATGGGGGCGGCCGTGCTCGAAGAGGTTGCCCTTCTCGCCCAGTTCGCGCGCGGCCGGGTCGACCTCGTCGAGGATGATCCGGCCGACCTTGGTGCTCAGGACGTACTCGTCGCGCGGCTTGTCCGCGAGGGCGTCGCCGAGCCGGATCTCGGCCAGGCCCGCCCCGTACAGCGGCGCCGTGTCGTAGTAGCGGATGCCCTGGTCCCAGGCCGCCAGCACGGTGGCGGCGGCCTCGTCCTCGGGGATGGCCCGGAACATGTTGCCCAGCGGGGCGGTGCCGAAGCCGATCCGGTCGGGCAGGATGCGCGTGAAGTCCATGGGGGTTCCTTCTCGGATTGCGGGGGTCGCGGGGGATCGCGGGATTGCGCGGACAGGGGGTTGGCGGGCGCGGTACCCGCCGGCGTCGGTGGGGTCAGTGCCGGGCGGCGAGCGCGGGCTGCTCGTGGCCCTGGGAGTCGGCGACGACCCGGCTGCGGCCGCCGCCGGCGTGGCCCCGGCGCCGGTCGAGGCCGGCGGAGACCACGGCCAGCAGCAGGGCGGAGCCGGTGAGCACCGCGCCGACCACGTTGGGCGCGGTGTAGCCGAGCCCCGCGGCGATGACGATGCCGCCCAGCCAGGCGGACAGGGCGTTGCCGAGGTTGAAGGCGCCGATGTTCACGGCCGAGGCCAGGGTCGGAGCTCCGGACGCCTGGTCGAGGACCCGCTTCTGCAGCGGCGGCACGGTCGCGAAGCCCAGGGCCCCGATCAGGAAGACCGTCACGGCGGCGGCGGGCCGGCTGTGCGCGGTGAGGGTGAACAGGGCGAGCACGGCGGCCAGGGAGCCGAGCGCCGTGAAGAGCATCGGCATCAGGGCCCGGTCGGCGTACCTGCCGCCGATCAGATTGCCGACGACCATGCCCACGCCGAACAGGACGAGCAGCCAGGTGATCGAGGAACCGGCGAAGCCGGCCACGTCGGTCATCATCGGCGCGATGTAGGTGATGGCCGCGAAGACGCCGCCGAAGCCCAGCACGGTCATCGCCATGGCCAGGACGACCTGGGCGTTGCGGAAGGCGCGCAGTTCGTGCCGCAGGCTCACCCCCGCGGGCTTGGGCAGGTCCGGGACCAGCTTGGCGACGCCTGCCAGGCCGAGGACGCCGAGGGCGGCGACGAGCACGAAGGTCACCCGCCATCCGGCGCTCCGGCCGATGAGTGTTCCCAGCGGCACACCGACGACGTTCGCCACGGTCAGCCCGGTGAACATCAGCGCGATGGCGCGGGCCTTCTTCTCGGGCGCGACCAGTTCGGCGGCGACCACCGAGCCGATGCCGAAGAAGGCTCCGTGGGTGAAGGAGGCCAGGATGCGGCCGGCCAGCATGACGCCGAAGACCGGGGCGAACGCGGACACCAGGTTGCCCAGGACGAACAGGACCATGAGCAGCATGAGCATGTTCTTGCGGGACACCTTGGTGCCCAGCAGCGTCATGATCGGCGCGCCGATCATGACGCCGAGGCCATAGCCCGTCACCAGGAGGCCGGCAGTGGGTACGGACACGCCGAAGTCGGAGGCGACCTGCGGCAGCAGGCCCATGATCACGAATTCGGTGGTTCCGATCCCGAAGGCCCCGATGGCGAGGGCCAGGAGCGCGATGGGCATGGTGGGGACCTCTCAAAGATTGCGATGGCGCCTAGCTGGCGTCCACAATATTTGCAGGCGCCGCATAACGTCAAACGCGGGCCATCCGGAACGTGCAGGCTCGGCGTTCTCGCGGCACCCATGTGCGGCGCAGCCTGCCCACCCTCTCACATATGCCGCGTTTGCAAATACTGGCGTACGCAACTAGCGTGACGGCCCGAAGCGCGGAAGGTTCCCCCCTCCGCCCGGACGTTCACCCGTCCGCACTCGCTCCCACGGCCCCGGCCGGCCGTGACGCGAAAGGATCAGCGCCATGACGACACCCATCCCCCACCTCACGCTGAACAACGGCGTCACCATGCCGCAGCTCGGTTTCGGCGTCTTCCAGGTGCCCGACGCGGAGACGGCCGCAGCCGTCACCACCGCTCTGGAGAGCGGCTACCGCAGCATCGACACCGCGGCGATCTACGGCAACGAGGCCGGCGTCGGCCAGGCCCTGGCGGCCTCCGGCATCCCCCGCGACGAGCTCTTCGTGACCACCAAGCTGTGGAACGCCGACCAGGGGTACGACAGCACCCTGGCCGCCTTCGACGCCTCCCTCGCCCGGCTCGGCCTCGACCACGTGGACCTGTACCTGATCCACTGGCCCGCACCCGCCCACGACCGCTACCCGGACACCTGGCGCGCCTTCGAGAAGATCCGCTCCGAGGGACGGGCGCGCGCCATCGGTGTCTCCAACTTCCAGCCCGAGCACCTGCGGCGCCTGATGGACGAGAGCGGCGTCACCCCGGCGGTCAACCAGGTCGAACTGCACCCGCGGCTGCAGCAGCGCGAGCTGCGCGCCTTCCACGCGCGGCACGGCATCGCGACCGAGGCGTGGAGCCCGCTCGCCCAGGGCGCGCTGCTGGCGGACCCGGCCGTCACGTCCATCGCCGACCGCCTGGGCAGGACGCCGGCCCAGGTGATCCTGCGCTGGCACCTGCAGCACGGCACCATCGTGATCCCGAAGTCCGTGACGCCCGAGCGCATCCGCCAGAACCTCGACGTCTTCGGCTTCGACCTCACCGACTCCGACATCGCCGCGATCGACGCCCTCGACGACGGCGGCCGCATCGGGCCGGACCCCGACACCTTCAACTGACCGCCCGCGTACACGCCACGGCGGGGAGTCGTCGGCCGTCCTCGTGGCCGGGCCACCCGGACGACTCGGCAACTCCCCCGGGCCGAGAGCCGGTGGAACGCCGTGCCCGGGAGCTCCCCCAGCGGAGCCGGGAGCGTTCGTGACGACAGGGCCCCGGCGGCCGTCCCCCTACGGCGTCGGCGGGACGCCGCCGGGAGGCCCGGCGGGCGGCTGGGCGGCGGGCTGGCTGAACAGCCGGTCCTCCACCGCGGAGAGCACGAGCAGCAGACCCAGCAGGAACACCGGCAGTCCGAGCACGAGTGCGGCGATCATCGGGGCCTCCTCCACGTGGGGTTGCCCACGCGCCTTCCCCCCGCCGCGCGTTCCATGGCACTCCCCCGCCGACGATGTCCGGCCGCCGCCACGCCCGCGGCGGCCCGCCGTCGTCAGGCGCCTGTCGGCACGGTCCGTGCCGGCCCCTCGCCCCCGCTCACCAGCGCAGCGCGTCCTGTCCGCCGACGTGTCCGACGCGACGCTGGTGCGGGATCTGATCCGGACGGCGGGCGCGGCGTGCCGGGCGGCCGCGCGACCCGCCGTGCTCGCTCCAGCGCAGAACACCGGCGACCGCGGCCGTGGCGCACAACAGTGCGGCGAAGAAGGCGTTGAACATGCTGCCCGCCGTCACGGCACCGATGAGGGCCCCGAGCACGCCGCCGCCCAGTGCCGCGCAGAAAACGAGCCTGCGAATCTTCAAATCCACGAAGAATCACTCCCTTTCGCTTTCGTCACCACCCTTGCCCCGCTCGTGCACCGGTTATTCCAAGGATCGTCTCCATGGGTGAACCCCGCCGCGGTGCCGGTCGAAGTCGGGGAAACGGCGCATGTCGCCCCCCGGTCCGGGCAGACGCGTCACGCGGGACGGGCCCGCCCGGGACCAAGCGGGAGCGGACGGGAACGCCATGGTGGAGCAGCGAAGTGCGGCGGGCGGGCTCCACGGGACCGGGAGCCCGCGATCGCAGGACCGCCCTTACCGGGCCGCGGAGTTGCTGACCGTGGCGCGCCGCACCGCGGTGGCGCTCTGGGACGAGGACGCCTCGGAGAAGGCCGCCGCCCTCACGTACTACGGCGTACTGACGCTCTTCCCCGGCATGCTGCTGACGGTGTCGGTCATCGGCCTGGCCGACGCGTCGGCCACGGGTAACCTCATCGCGCGGGTGAGCGCCCTCGCCCCTGCCGGGTCCGGGGAGATGCTGGCGCGCACGATGCGGGGGGTGGCGCGGGAGCGGTCGGCCGCCTGGGTGCTGGCGGTCACCAGCGGGACGGCCGCGTTGTGGTCGGCGGTCAGTTATCTGGCCGTGTTCCGGCGGGCGTTGCACGCGATGAACCGGGTGCGCGACCACCGGCCGTCCTGGCGTGCCGCGCCGCGCATCGCGGCGACGGCCTCGGTGCTGCTGACGCTGCTCGCGCTGGGCCCGCTGACCTTGATGCTCACGGGCCGGCTGGCCCGGCGGTCCGGTGAACTGCTCGGTGTGTCAGCGGTGGCGGTGACCGCGTGGAACGTCGTCAAGTGGCCGCTGCTGCTGTGCCTGACGACGCTGCTGGTGCTGGTCCTCTTCCGGTCCGGACCGCCGCAGGTGCGCCCGGTGCGGGTGATGCTGCCCGGCGGTGTGCTCGCGGTGCTGCTGTGGCTCGCGTCGACCCCCGTGCTGACGCTGTACGTCGCGCACGTCGGGACGTACAGCCGGCTGTACGGGCCGCTGGCCGGCACGGTGGTCTTCCTGATGTGGCTGTGGGTGTCCAACCTCGCGCTGCTCAGTGGCGCGCACTTCAACGCGGAGCTGCGGCGCCACCGGCCGGGCGGGGCCCCGTGCGCCGCCGGCCGCCGGGACGCGGCGCGATGACGTCGGCCCTGATCTGCCGCATCGGGCTGCTGACCACCCGGTAACGGCCGTTGGGCAGCCGGGCCGTGACACCGGTGACACGCACCGTGAGCGGGCCCGCCCACTCGTAGTCCCGGCGCTCGGCGTGGCGCTGCAGCGCGTCGGTGAGGGCCTCCCCCACGCGGCCGCGGTCCTGGCCCAGTTCCTCGTGCACGGCGACGGCCAGTTCGACGGTGTAGACGTTGGGCACCACCACCCGGCTGGCACTGCACACCACGGCACGGTCGTCGCACTCGCGTCGCAACGCGTCGAGCAGTTCCACCGGCTCGTGGTCGAAGGCCCTGGCGTACAGCGCGTGCTCCCAGCGCTCGATCGCCCTTTCCCAGCGTCGCAGCATCCCCATGCCGTCGCGCCTGCCCGGGCGGCCGGGCCTGATGCCGTCGTGCCGCGACCACGGCCGGAAACCGGCGGTGCGGCGGGACGAACAGCCGGAACTGCGACCCGATGGGAGGTGTGCTGCGATGGAAGCGACGGAAGCGACGGCACCCGCGGGCGGCACCCGGGAAGAGCGTTCGTCCGCGCGCCGATCGCCGAGCCGCGGAACCAGACACCGGGAGCAGTCGAATGAGCGATGCAGCGCAGGGAGCGGCGGCCCAGGACACCTTCGACGTGGTGGTCGTCGGCGCGGGCCCGGTCGGTCAGACCGTGGCCGAGAAGACCCGGGCGGCGGGGCTGAGCGTGGCGGTGGTGGAGCGCGAACTGGTCGGGGGCGAGTGCTCGTACTGGGCGTGTGTTCCCAGCAAGGCGCTGCTGCGGCCGGTGATCGCCGTCTCCGACGCCCGGCGGGTCGACGGCGCGCGGCAGGCGGTGACCGCGCCGGTGGCCGCCGACGGCGCGTTCGCCCGCCGTGACGGATTCGTCACGGACTGGAAGGACGACGGTCAGGCCGACTGGGTCCACGGCATCGGCGCCGAACTGGTGCGCGGCCACGGGCGGCTGGATGGACCGCGCCGGGTCGCCGTGCACGTCTCCGGGAGCGAGCCGCGTGTGCTGACCGCCCGGCACGCCGTCGCCGTCGCCACCGGCAGCAGGCCCGCGCTGCCCGCCGTCCCCGGGATCGACGAGGCGAGGCCGTGGACGAATCGCGAGGCGACGGACTCCCACACGGTGCCCCCACGGTTGGCGATCGTCGGCGGCGGTGGTGTCGCGGTGGAGATGGCCACCGCATGGCAGGGGCTCGGTTCGCAGGTGACGCTGCTGGTACGGCGCAGCGGCCTGCTGCCGCGCATGGAGCCGTTCGTCGGAGAGATGGTCGCCGTCGGGCTGGCCGAGGCGGGTGTGATGATCCGGACCGGGGTGGCGGTGACGGCACTGTCCCGGCCGGGTGGCACCGGCCCGGTCACGGTGACCCTGGACGACGGCGACACCCTGGAGGCCGACGAGGTCCTCTACGCCACCGGCAGGCTGCCACTGACCGACGACATCGGCCTGGACACCGTGGGCCTGGCCCCCGGCGCGTGGCTGGACGTCGACGAGAGCTGCCGAGTCCGCGATGTCGACGGCGGGTGGCTGTACGCGCTCGGTGACATCAACCACCATGCCCTGCTGACCCACCAGGGCAAGTACCAGGCGCGTATCGCGGGCGCCGCGATCGGCGCCCTCGCGGCGGGCCGGGAGCTGGACACCGCGGAGTGGGGCCCGCACGCGGTCACCGCCGACGTGCACGCGGTGCCGCAGGTGTTCTTCTGCGACCCCGAGGCGGGCGCGGTGGGCCTGTCCGCGGCCGAGGCGGAGCGCGCCGGGCACCGGGTGCGGACGGTGGACGTGGACACGGGCCGCGTGGTGAAGGGTGCGCAACTGTACGCCGACGGCTACCCGGGGCGGGTCCGCATGGTCGTCGACGAGGACACCGGCAGGCTGCTCGGTGTGACGTTCGTCGGGCCCGCCGTCAGCGAACTGCTGCACTCCGCGACGGTCGCCGTCGCCGGGCAGGTCCCGGTCGACCGGCTGTGGCACGTCGTCCCGTGCTTCCCCACGATCAGCGAGGTGTGGCTGCGGCTGCTGGAGGCCTACGCCGCGGAATGAGCCGGAGCCGGGACGGCCGGCGGCGCGGGCGTCAGTGCTCGCGCCGGAGGGCCACGACGGCCATGTCGTCGCCCAGCGGCCCGTGGGCGTGGCCCAGCAGGTCCCGGGTCACCTCCTGCACCAGGGTGGCCGGGCAGGAGCCGGTCAGCCCGGCGGCGCGTTCCACCAGAGGGTAGAAGCCGCCCTCGGCGTCGCGGGCCTCGGTGAGCCCGTCGGTGTAGAGCAGCAGCTGGTCACCGCCCACGAAGGGGAAGGTGCTGGGGGCGTACGTGCTCTCGGCCAGGGCCCCGAGGCCGAGCGGCGGGGCGGGCTCGGCCACGTCGAGCAGGGTCGCCCGGCCCTCGTGCAGCAGGAGCGGGGGCAGGTGGCCGCAGCTGACCACGTGGACGAACGGCTCGTCGTCGGGGATCTCGACGACGGCGGCCGTCACGAAGCGCTCCCCCACGTCGGCCTCGGCCGGTGTGTCGCAGAACTCCGCCAGGCCCCAGCGCACGCTGCCCTCCAGCGAGGCGACCAGTTCCGGCAGCGGCTCCTGGCGGTGGGCCGCGGCGCGGAAGGCGCCGAGCACGGTCTCGGTCTCGCCGAGCGAGTTCAGTCCCTTGCCGCGCACGTCCCCGATGAGCAGGCGGGTGGCGTTCGCGGTGCGCGCTACCGCATACAGGTCGCCGCCGACCCGGGCGCCGTCGTCGGCCGAGCGGTAGGCGGAGGCGATCGTCAGCGGTCCGGAGCGGCCGGGCAGCGGCCGCAGGACGACTCTCTGGGCCGCCTCCGAGATCCGGCGCTCGCCGGCGAGCTCGTGCCGTCCCCGCTCGCTCGACAGGGCGAAGACCACCAGCAGCACCGACACCAGCACCAGCGACGCCAGCTGCACCAGGACGTTCTCCGTGGTCAGGGCATCGCGTTCGACGGCGGCGGCGATCAGCGCCAGCACGGCGAGCAGCGCGGTCAGGGCGCCGCGCAGGGGCCCGGCGAAGGCGGCGACCAGCGCCACCGGCACCACCAGGACGTGCGCGATGTGGATGTTCATGGGCAGGAACAGGTCCGCCACCGGAACGGCCACGATCAGCAGGGCGGCCACGGCGGTGAGGACGTAGTCGCACACGCGCCGCCCGGCGGTCCCGCGGTCCCCCGCGCCACGGGGCCCGCCATGCCACCACGCCCACATCCTGGCTCTCCTCTCCGCCCCGGACCCGGCCGGCCGGCCGCGCACGCCACCAACCATGGTGCAGGCCATGCAACAAAGAGACCAAACATTCTCTTCCCGATGAAATGCACCATACCCGGCAGCTCTCCCGGCGGTGCGGGGTAGGGATCGAGGATGATCCGGGTACTGGTCGTGGACGACGAGGCGCTGATCCGCACGGGATTCCAGCACATCCTCGACGCGGCGGACGACATCGAGACGGTCGCCGCGGTGCCCGGGGGACGGGCGCTGCGGGCGGTGGAGGAGCTGCGTCCGGACGTCGTGCTCCTCGACATCCGGATGCCCGATGTGGACGGTCTCACGATCCTCGCCGAGATCCGCCGGATGCCCGCGCCCCCGGTGGTGGCGATGCTGACCACGTTCGACACCGACGAGTACGTCGCCGCCGCGCTCCGGGCCGGGGCGGCGGGCTTCCTGCTGAAGGACACCGACCCCGAGCAGCTGGCGTACCTGGTGCGGAACCTGGCGGCGGGTGGGGTCGTGCTCGCCTCCGAGGTCACCCGTACTGTCGTGGACGGCTACCTGGAGGGCGAGGAGCAGGTCAGCGCGGCGCACGCGGTGGCCGCGCTGACCGACCGGGAGCGCGACGTGCTCGTCCTGGTCGCCGAGGGGCTGTCCAACGCCGACATCGGCACCCGGGTGCACCTGAGCACCGGCACGGTCAAGGACCACGTCAGCGCCATCCTCACCAAGCTGGGGGTGGGCAGCCGGGTGCAGGCCGCGCTCCTGGCCGAACGCGCGGGGCTGTTGCGCCACCGGCACGGGGACGGGCGCGCGCCGTGAGCCCGAGGCGCCGACGGCTGCGGCCGCGGCCGGCGGACGTGGCGCCGGTCCTGGCCCCGCCGGCCGCGACGGCCGCGACGGCCCGCCCGGGCCGGGACTCAGGCGACGTAGCGGCTGACGCGGGTCGCCCTGTTCAGGGCGTACTCCAGGGGGCCCCGCCGGAAGAAGGACGACCAGACCACGGCCAGCAGCAGCGCGGCCGCGACGAACGCGAGAAGGACCCCCATCGGCGGGCCGGGAAGGTCGTCGAGGTCGAGGCCCAGTGCCTTGATGGCGAGGATGTGCCCGACGTAGAAGGTCAGCGACATGGAGCCGACCGCGATCACCGGCGTCGCCACCCGCCGGACGGCGCGCCCGCGCTCGACGACGTCCGTGCACCCGACGAGCACCAGCAGCGCCACACCCGTGCCGGCGATCACCGAGAGCGTGGTCTCGCTGTGCGGGGAGGCCGCCCAGAGCCACGACGTGGAGTCACCGTCGCCGCTCGGGAAGCCCGCGGCGTCCGACCACCAGGCCGACCGCGCGCCGCCGTGCTCCGCGTCCACCCCGAACATGGAGATTCCCGGCACCACGCCGGGAATCAGGTGCAGCGCCAGCCATGATCCGCCGTAGCCGACCAGGGCCAGCGCTCCACCTGTCATCGCCAGCCGCGCACGAACGGCCGCCGACCTGAGGTCGAGACGGGCAACCGCCATGCCGGCGATGAGGAACGGCACCCACGCGAGGACGGGATAGTCACCGGTGAACATCAGCCCGATGACACCGTCCGTGCCGCCGACGTGGGCCAGGAGGTCGTGCCGCGTGACCGCCTCCGCCCACGAGCCTTGATCGATCGAGCGCTGCACCACGAAGAGGGCCTGGGGCAGCACCAGCACGCTGACCGCCGCGATCGCCGCGAGGACGGCGGGGCGCAGCCGGTGCAGCGGCAGAACGAGCAGGAAGCACACGCCGTAGTACGCGAGGATCACCTCGATCGAGGTGCCCAGCATGGTCAGCGCGGTACCCAGGGCCACCAGGATCACCGCGCGGACCGCCACCCGGACGACCGCCTGCCGGCCGGCACGGCCGGTGGCGGGGACCCGCCGCCCGGTGATGAGGACGATGGAGAAGCCGGCCAGGAAAGCGAAGAGGGCCGACGACCGGCCCTGCGCCAACTCCATCAGCCGGCCCTGGAACCCTCCTACCGAAGGATCGGGGCCCACGTGGGCCGCGTACATTCCGAGGACCGCCAAGCCGCGCGCGAGGTCCACACCCACCATGCGGCCCACCGACGTGTTTCCGGCGGTGCCTACCGGGGCGCCGGTGGGAGCCGCCCGCTCCGCTACCGGTCGCCCCGGGGCCGACACGGTGAAGAGAACATCGTGCGCCATGCCTCGATCATCCCCGGCCGGGGCCGCCCACCGGTATCCGGCAGGCGTCCGGTCCTGCCCCGCCGGGCGGAGGTGCCCACCCCCCGCCGCCTGGCGGGACCCGGCGCCACGGGCAGGACGCGCTCCGGGCACAATGGGCCGGCATGAGCCCCTGGTTCGAGCAACTGCGGTTCGGCGACGGCCTCGTCCGCCTCAGCGAGCCACACGTCCACGAGATCCTCAGGTCGAACGTGTGGTGGCTGCGGCGCACGGACCGCGACGTCGTGGTGGACGCGGGACTGGGCGTGGTCGCCCTGCGCGAGGCGGTACCCGCGCTCTTCGCCCGCGATCCGCTGGTCGTCCTCAGCCACGCGCACCTGGACCATGTCGGCGGGGCGTACGAGTTCCGCGAGCGGGCGGGGCACCCCGCCGACGCCGCCGCCCTGGCGGCCGGCGTCCCGGCGAGCCTGGACGGGCCCGAACTCGCACGCCTGCTCGGCACCGAGGACGTGGGGGCGGACTTCCCCGACGTGATGATCGACGCGCTCCCCGAACCCGGCTACGACCCGGCGGCGTACCGCGTCGGCGCGGTGACGCTGACCCACCCGGTGGAGGACGGGGACCGCATCGACCTCGGCGGCCGGACGCTCACCGTCCTGCACCTGCCGGGGCACACCCCCGGGTCCGTCGCGCTGCTGGAGGAGCACACCGGCGCGCTGTACTCCGGTGACGTCGTCTACGACGGGTACCTGGTGGACGATCTGCCCGAGTCCGACGTGGCCGCCTACCGGCGCAGCCTGGAGTTCCTGTGCGGGCTGGACGTGTCCGTCGTGCACCCGGGGCACGGGCGCAGCCTCGACCGGGCGCGACTGCGCGACGTCGCGCGGGCCTACCTGCGCAGAACGGACGAGGACGGGGCGTAGCCCGCCCGCGCCCGGGCGGCCGTCCGGGCCATCCGGGCCATCCGCGCCGTCCAGGTCATCCGGGCCAGGTGCCGGTCAGCCGCCGCACGCCGGTCGCGCCGCCCCGGTCGACGGCGGCCTTGACAGTGGCGAAGATCGCGCCGCGCAGGGCGGCGGCGATCAGGACCTCCCGCCACGCACGGTCCTCGTCGGTGGCCTTGGGGGCCTCGCCCTCGCGTCCGATGAGCTTCCACGCCCTCGTGAACAGGGCGCCGGCCACGGCGCCGCCGAGCGCGCCGAGGGCCAGGCCCACCGGCCGGTACACCATCCTGGACTTCCTCATGGCCGGCGCTCACCGCCTGGTGCGGCGCACGACGAGGTAGATCAGCACGAACCCGGAGACGACGGCGAGGATCTGCCCGGGGTTGCGACCCGCCGCCGAAGCGGCCTCCTCCGCCTGCTGCCGGAAGCGCTCCGGGGTGCGCTCCTGAACCCGCCTGAACGCCCGGGCGGCCTTGTCCTTGGCCTGCGCCGTCCGCTCGTCGATCTGCCGCCGCGCGGCCGCCACGCGCTCGTGCCCGCGGGCCCCGGACTCCGCGGCGATCCCGCCGAGTTCCTCCCGGGCGCGCACCGCGTCCTCGCGCAACTGGTCGGGCGTCGGGGCCGACGCCGCCCCGCCCGCCTCGTGCTTGTCCGTCATCGCTCCGCCCTTTCCGTGATCCCGGCCGAACCGGCCCTCGCGCCGCGGGCTCCGCGATGCTGATGGATCGTCAGCGGATGGTCCCCGCCTCTCGGCCCTCACCGCCCGGCTACCCCTGCGCGGGCACGGCATGCGGGCGGCCCGGCCCGGGGCCACGTCACGGGCGCGGTGCGGGCGGCTCCTTCTCCCTGCCGAGGCCGGCCTCGGCGTCGTGGCCGGCCGGCCCGTGCCCCGCGCCGGGGTGGGCGATGTCCGCTCCGAGGTCGGACGCGGCCTCGTCGGCAGCCTGCGTCAACTCATCCTCGTCGTGGCGTCGTACGGCGTCCCAATGGCGCTCGGCGATCCGCGCGACAAGGTCACGGACCCCCTCGTGGTGTCCCTCGGCGGGGAGTTCGTCACGGTTCATGCCGCCATGTTCCGTTGCCGGGCAAGGACGGGACAGCCGACCAGGGGTGAACCTCGCTCCCGCACCCGGGCCCTGGCGCGGTCCGTGCCCGCCGCGTCCCCTACGCTCAGCCGGCCAGGGGTGATCAAGAGGAGGGGCAGCCAGGGGTGGGGAACGACATGCACGGGGGGTGCCCGCAGTGCGGGGCGGAACTGCCGTCGGACGACCGGTTCGTGGTGTGGTGCGTGGGGTGCGCGTGGAACGTGCGGGGCGGTGCCGACGAGGCCGGGGAGGACGCCGGCCGCGTCGACCGGTTCCGGCGGCGGCTGTCGCGGGCCTACGGCGAGGAGCTGTTCGGCCGGATGACGTCGGCACAGCCGCCGCGGCCCGGACGCGGCACCACGTACGCCGCGGCACACGCGCTCGCGGGAGTGGTCCACCTGCTGACGCTCGCGGTGGCGGCGAGCGGCCTGTGGCTCGTCGTGACGGGCTGGGACGTGGTCTTCCTGGGCGTGCTGGGGATCATGCTGCTGGCCCTGGCGTGGCTGATGCGCCCGAGGCTGCACGCGCTGCCCCGGGACGGGGTGCGGGTGTACCGCGGCGACGCGCCTGCGCTGTACGGGCTGCTGGACGAGGTCGCCGGCGCCCTGGGGGCGCCGCGGGCCGATGTGGTCGTCGTGGACGCTGACGTGAACGCCTCCGTCCAGGTCATGGGCCTGCGCCGCCGCATCGTGCTGAGGATCGGGCTCGGGCTGTGGGAGCCGCTCACCCCGCAGCAGCGGATCGCCCTGCTCGGCCACGAGTTCGGCCATCTGGTCAACGGGGACACCCGCCAAGGGCTGTTCGTGGGCTCCGCGCTCGGCACGCTCGCCCAGTGGTACGCCTTGCTGCGCCCGACGGACGACACCCGGGGCATGGGGCTGATCGCGACCGTCGCACGGCTGACGATGTTCCCTCCCGCCTACGCGGCGCTCCTGCTGCTGCGCCTGCTCGAGCACCTGACGTTGCGCGCCTCCCAGCAGGCCGAGTACCTCGCGGACGACCTCGCCGCGCGGATCGGTTCCTCGGCGGCGGCCATGGACGTCGTGGACTTCCTGCTGCTGGCCGACACCGCAACGTTCTGGCTGCACCGGCAGGGCGTCTCGGCCAGGACCGTGCACCGGGGCAGGACCGTCGGCCGGCAGCCCGCCGAGACGGTCTGGGAACAGCTGAGGGAGTACACGGACTCGATCCCCCCGCACGAGGTCGAACGGCGGCGCCGGCTGTCCGTCCTGACCGCCCACGCCGAGAACAGCACCCACCCGCCGACGCACCTGCGGCGTGCCGCGCTGGCGGTCCGGGAGCAGCGGCAGGCCGGCGTCGTGACGGACGTCGCGCGGGAGAAGGAGATCGACGCGGGGCTCGACCCGGCGCGCCGGGAGCTCGGCAGGAAGGTGCTGAACGGCTGAGAAGCCGCCGTGCGCCGCCGGGCCGCGTGCCATGATGCGGGACGGTGAGGCACAGGGACGGTCTTGTGCGCGCGGCACGGCACGGGGTACGGGAGCGATGAGACCAGGGCCAGGACCACAGCACCCCCTGACCGCCCCGGGCGCGGCGGGGACGCCGCCTGCCGCACCGGAGCCCGGAACGGCGGCGCCTGCACGGCCCCGGCTCCGGCGGTGGCTGTTCGTCCTGGCCGTGGTCGCGCTGCTGGCGCAGATGGCGGTCGCGATGGTGACGACCGCCGTGCAGCAGACCCCCACCATCGACGAACCCGTCTACGTGGGCACGGCGGAGGTCTACCTGCGCGAGCACAGCCTGCGCTTCAACCCCGAGCACCCGCCGCTGGGCAAGCTCGTGATCGAGAGCGGGCTGGCGTTCGCGGATGTGCACCTGGACCGGGGCTTCACCGGGGACCAGACGCAATTGGGGCGCCGCGTCCTGTACGAATCGGGCAACGACCCGTGGCGGGTGATGCTCGCGGCGCGCCTGCCGGTGATCGTGCTGACGCTGCTCTTCGGGCTGGTCGTCCTGGCCTTCGCGAGGGACCTGTTCGGTCCCGCGGGGGCACTGGTGGCGCTGGCGCTGTACGCCTTCTCGCCGGACGTCGTCGCGCACGGGTCGCTGGCCACCCTGGACGTGCCCGCGGCCGGTTTCGCGCTGACCTCGGCCTGGTGCCTGTGGCGCGCCCGCGGACGGCCGCGCCGGTGGCTGCCGCTCGCCGGTGCGGCGCTCGGGGCGGCGCTGGCGACCAAGATGAGCATGCTGGCGGCGGTGCCGGTGGTGCTGCTCCTGGTCGCCGTCGACCAGGGAAGGCGCCGGCGGTGGGGGCGCGGCCTCGCGGCGGCGGCCGGCGTGGGGCTGGTCGCGGTGGCGGTGGTCTGGGCCGCCTATCTCGCGGTGGACCCGCGGCTGCGGTGGACGACGCCGGGCGGGGTGCCGGCGGTCCACGGACCGCGCGGCCTGGTGACGTCGCTGCTGCCGTTCCCGGAGGCCTACCGGGACGGCGTGCGGCTGCAGTTCGGCTTCGAGAACGCCACGTGGGACGGCTTCCTCTTCGGCCGGCACTATCGCGGGGCGCTGTGGTACTACCTGCCCGCGGCGCTGCTGGTGAAGACCCCGCTCGGCATGACGGCCCTGTGGGCGGCCGGTGCGGCGGCGCTGGTCGCCGTACCCCGGCTGCGGCCCGCGGCGGCGTACCTGCTGCTGCCGCCCCTGGTGCTGCTGGCCGCGGCGATGACCGGGTCGCGGGACCTGGGCGTCCGCTACGCGGTGTTCATGCCCGTGTTCGGGGCGGTCGCGGCCGCGGGGGTCACCGCGGTGCGACGGCGGTGGGTCCACGTGACGGCTGCCGCGCTGGTCGCCTTCGTCGCGGTCAGCTCGCTGCGGACGTTCCCCTACTACCTCCCGTACTCCAACGAGGCTTTCGGCGGTCCCGCGCGGACGCATCTGCGCCTGCACGACTCGAACGTCGACTGGGGCCAGGACCTGGGACGGCTCGCCGACCGCCTGAGGGAACGTCATCCGGGCGAAACGGTCTGGCTGGTCTACAAGGGCAGCGGCGTGCCGTCGTACTACGGCATCGCGTCACGCGACCCGCTGACCGTGCCCCCGGAGCAGGTGCACGGACTGCTCGTCGTCTCGGACTCCTCGGCCGCCAAGGCGGAAGGACGGCTCGCCGCGCTGCTGAAGGGGGCGACCGCGATCGACGAGGTCGGGCACTCGATCACGCTCTACCGCCGCTGAGCGCCGGGCCGTGCGCCCGGCGCCGCTCGTCGGGACCGGTCAGGCCTTGCGGGCCACCATGCCGTAGACGTTGATGTCGGCGTCCGTCACGTCGTTGATGTCGTGGTAACGGATCTTGTCGATGTCGTCCAGGCCCTCGATGAACGCCGGGTCCATGTCCGCCGTGGACGCGCCGGTGTCCGGGGAGTGGTCCGGACGCCAGTGGTGCACGGGGACGAGACCGGGCTCGACGAGCTCGAGGCCGTTGTCGGTGGCGAAGCGCAGGACCTCGTCGTGCGGGCGCAGCACGAAGGAGAAGCCCCGGTCCTGGTAGGTCTTGGCCACCTTGGCGATCTGCTCGGCGTTCAGGTCGGAGGTGAGGTGGGTGAGGACGACGTAGCTGCCCGAGGGCAGCGCGTCCACGAGGTGCTTGACGACTCCGTACGCCTCGTCGTCCTCGACGAAGTGCAGCACGGCCACCAGCACGAGCGCGATCGGCCGCTCGAAATCGAGGGTGCGGGCGGCCTGTTCGAGGATGGCGGCGGGGTCGCGCAGGTCCGCGTCGATGTAGTCGGTCCTGCCCTCGGGGCTGGAGGCGAGCAGGGCACGGGCGTGCGCGAGGACGACGGGGTCGTTGTCGACGTACACCACACGGGCGTCGGGGGTGATCCGCTGGGCGATCTGGTGGACGTTCTCCTGGGTGGGCAGACCGGTGCCGATGTCGAGGAACTGGCGGATGCCCACCTCGCCCGCGAGGTGGTTCACCGCCCGGCGCAGGAGGTCCCGGTTGTGCCGGACGTCGAGGTGGCCGCGGGGGTTGGCGGCGAGGGCGGCCGCGGCGGCGTCGCGGTCGACGGGGTAGTTGTCCTTGCCGCCGAGGAACACGTCGTAGACGCGGGCGGGATGGGCCCGCGTGGTGTCGATGCGCTTGCGGAGCTGCTCGGCGGACTCGTAGGCCGTGGACGCCTGGCTGTCGTTGCCCATGGGACCATCCCCTGAAACTCGAGAAATCGAAAAATCGATCCGATCAACAGACAACTTAGCGCTTCCGACGGTGAGTTGGTGCCCCGCGTCCCCCGCCGGTCACGGCGGTGCCCGCAGGTCACGACGACGACGGCGGCCGTCGGCCCGGTGGCCACCCGCGCGTCCCCGGCTACGGGGCGGGGCTCGCGGTGCCGGCCCGGGGAGCGGCCAGGGCCCGCAGTGACCAGTCCCGTTCGGGAGCGGCGGACCCGGGCGCCGGCCAGCCGTTGACCGTCGCCAGCAGCGCTACGTACCGCTCCCGGCCCGGGTCGTCGGCGGCCGTCAGCAGGGACGGCAGACGGCCGCGCAGGACCGCGTCGTCCGCGGTGCCCAGTGCTTCGGCGCAGCCGGCGGTCAGCGATGCCACGAAGGGCTCCGCCCCCGGGGACAGCGGATCGACGCCGGCCGCGACCGCCGGGCCGATCCGCTCCCTGACCACCGCGACCAGGTCGCGGCGCGGCAGTCCGTCGCCGCCTTCGGCCCGCCGGGCCGTCAGGTCCCGCGCCATTGCGCGCAACCTCGTGCGGAAGCCCTCGTCCTGGGTCAGTTCGGCCAGTTCCACCCACGCGCGGAGCTGCTCCGGGGAGGGGTCGTCAGGCAATTCGGGCGTCAGCGTGCGGCGGATCCCGGCGACCGCCGGGTCCGTGAGGCCGCCGAGGACGGCGTCCAGGAAGCCGTCGATCACCCGCCGCCGCTCCTGCTCGGTCAGCTTGGCCAGTCGGTTCAAACGATCCATCTCCTCGGGTGTGGAGCCGCGTTCGGCCACCGCCGTCAGCACGGCGCGCCGCAGCCGCAGGACGCGGATCTGCGCCGCCAGTGCCTCGGCATGGGCCGCGGCGACCTCGGGCAGCGTGAGTTCCCTCTCCACGACCCTGCGGATCGTGGCGAGGTCCATTCCGAGGTCGCGCAGCGTCCGCACCAGTTCCAGGCGCGCGAGTGCCCGCGCCCCGTACAACCGGTAGCCGGCCGCGCTGCGGCCGGTGGGGACCACGATCCCGCGGTCGGACCAGAACCGGACGGTCTTGACCGTCAGTCCCGTGCGCCGGGCCAGGTCGCCGATGGAATGGAGTGTGCCGTCGTCCATGCCCCCACCCTCCCGTCTCCCCCTGGGGGAGACTCAAGCGGTTTCCGGGATGCCCTCCGGCACTTCGCGCTGCCAGCGGCGCTCGCCGTCGTGCCAGCGGCCGGTGGGGGTGAGTCCGCAGGCCTCGGCCACGGAGGCGGAGGCGCGGTGGTCGGGGTGGATGTGGGCGACGATCGTGCGGACGCCGCGGGAGTCGAGCCAGCCGGTCAGGGCGCGGGCGGCCTCCCGGGCGAGGCCGCGGCCCTGCCAGGGAGTGCCGACGACCCAGGCGATCTCGGCCTCGGGGCCGGCGGCTCCCGGGGAGATCGTCGCCTGGACGTAACCGGTGAGGCACCCCTCGTCGCGCAGCCGGAGCACCCAGTTGAGCCAGGAGACGGCCGGGTCGGGGGAACCGGCGAGCACGCGCCCGTAGCGGGCGCGCAGTTCACCCGGGGTGTCGGGGCGGCCGCCGGTGAAGGTGTGCAGGGCCGGGTCGGACAGGACGCGGGCCATCTCCTCCGCGTGGCCGGCACGCAGCGGGAGCAGGTCGAGGCGGGCGGAGCGCGGCGCGCCGTCGACGGCGACGCACACGCCGACGACCCGCCCGGCGCCGGTCCCCTCGTCTGCGCCGGAGCGCACGCGGGGGCCGTCCCCGTCCGCGGCCGTCACCAGGTGCAACCCGGCGGCGCCGGCATCCCGTACGAGGACGACGTCCCCGGCCGCGATCCACGTGGGGTCGACCGGTGCCACGACGACCCGCTGTCCGGCGCGGAGCGGCGGCGCGGCCCCGTCCGGGCAGCCGAACTCCACGGTGTGCCCGGCGGCGACCCGCTCCGCCACGTTTTCCACGATGCCCATGGCACCGATCATGCCCGGTCACCGGCGCCGCGCCCTACCGGTCAGCCGAGCGCGGCCCGTGCCGCCAGCTCCCGCGCCGCGTAGGCGACGGCGCCGCCCTGGGCCCGCCCGGTGAGGGGATCGCTCGGCGCGTAGCGCAGCGCGACGCCCGACTGGGCGCAGCGGGCCGCGATCGCCGGGCAGGCGCGTTCGGCGAGGGCGGCGATGGTCAGGGAGGGGTTCACGGTCAGGGAGGTCGGCACGGCCGAGCCGTCGGTGACGAAGATGCCGGGGTGGGACCGGAGTTCGTGCAGGTCGTCGAGGGCGGACAGGGCGGCGGAGTCCCCGGTGCGGCACGATGCGAGGGGGTGCGCGGTCACCGTCCCCGTGACGTGCTCGTCCCAGGGGCGCACGGTCGCCAGGCCGTCCTTCTCCAGGATCGACCGTGTGTGGGCGTCGGCGGCGTCCCAGCCGCGGCGCGTGCCGGCGCCGGGGGTGAAGCGCATGGTGCCCAGCCCGATCCCGTTGGCCAGGCGCGTGAAGCTGCCCGTGAGCGGTGGCGCGCCGAAGCGGCCCTCGGCCTCGTCCTCCGTCATGGCGAGCACGGTCAGCCATGAGCGCCACCGCGCCCGCATCCGCTTCTTGTCGGCACCGGACCACAGCCCCGCCGCGGTCCGGGCGAGGGTGTTGGTGACCGTGGGGAAGTAGATCTGCTGCAGCGTGAAACGGGAGAACTCCGGCGCCGCGGCGTCCAGTCGGTCGTAGGAGGCGGAGGTGATCGGCATGCCGATGGGCAGGGCCTGGTACGCGACGGTGTCACTGCGGGACAGGCCGAGCAGCGAGCGGACCTTGCCCTCGTCGAGTTCGGCCACGCTGACGCGGTCGCCATTGCCGGAGAACCACCCGCCGACGGCGGCCGGGACACCGCCGAGGAGCGGGGCCGAACGCTGCAGCAGCACCGGGGTGCCGACGGCGCCGGCGGCCAGGACCAGGGTCCTGGTGTGGATCGTGCCCACCCCCGTGGGGCACGTGTAGTCGCCGCCGTCGAGGGTCGTCCAGTCGACCGCGTAGCGGTATCCGGGCTCGGTGGACGGCCGTACGAGCTGGACCTCGTGCAGCGGCCTGATCTCCGCGCCGTGGGCCTCCGCCGCGGGCAGGTAGTTCAGCAGCATGGAGCGTTTGGCGCCGAAACGGCAGCCGGACAGCATCCAGTTGCAGTCGGTGCAGCGGGCGCGGTCCACGGCGACCGGCACCGGGTTGCAGGTGTGCCCGGCGCGGTCGCAGGCGGCGGCCAGGACACCGCCCGCGTAGGACACGTCGGTCCAGTCCAGCCGGGTCACCGGCAGTGCCTGCTCCACCTGGTCGTACCAGGGGTCCAGCGTGGCGCGGGTGATGGTCGAGGGCCACAGCCGGCGCCCGGCGGGGTCGCGCCGCCCGAAGACGAAGGACGGCGCGCGCAGCGACGCTGCGAAGTACACGACGCTGCCCCCGCCGACGCAGTTGCCCGCCACCACGGATATGCCGTCGCCCTTGATGACGTCGACGATCCGGGGATAGGCCCCGAGGTTCAGATCGTGGCTGAACTCCTCGGTGGCGAGCCGGGGTCCGCGTTCCAGGACGGTGACGCGGGCGCCGGCCGCGGCCAGGTGGTAGGCGGGGATGGCGCCGCCGAAGCCGCTGCCGACGACGAGGACATCGGTGGTCTGCGGGCTCATGCGGGGCTCCCGGAGAGCGTGGTGGCGGGATGGGGGGCGGCCAGGGCCCTGCCGTACGAGTGGTCGGGGAAGCGCCACAGGCCGTCCGGGCCGGGGGCCGGGAAGCCGATCCAGGTCAGCCCGGGGTGGCCGTCGGCCAGGGCCTGCGCGGTGTGCAGGTGGGCGGCGGTGTCGAAGGCGAGCCCCACGAGGAACGACAGCAGTTGCCAGATCGGCCGGTCGGGGTCGTCCGGCTGGAAAAGCCCCGCGGTCACGGCGGTACGGTGCTCGAAGCCCAGCCCGACGAACGGCGGGCGGTCCAGGGGCAGCAGGATGAGGTGCGTGACGGCGTACCCGGTGGCGCGGGCGTCCAGCAGCGTGGCGATGCCCGGCAGCAGTGGGGCCAGGGGGAGTTCGGGCGCCGTCAGCAGCGCGACGGCGCCTGCCTGCACGGCGCCGGGGCCCGCGGCGGCCCCGGCGACGGCCCGGTCGGTGGGTCCGCGCCGCTCCCCCGGCACGAGGGTGTCGGCGAACGCCTCCAGGGTGGAGACCGGCCAGGAGCCGTAGGACGATGGCGCGGCCGCGGCCGCGGCGGCCGCCGTCGCCGCCCCGGCGCCCAGGACAGGCAGGGCGGCTACGGCGGCGGCGAGTCCGCGCAGCACGGCGCGGCGGTCGATGCCCGCGTCCACGGCTACCGCGCCGGGCAGAACAGGCTGAAGGGGAGCGTGACGGCCAGACCGGTCTCGCCGGCCTCGTCGCCGTACGCGGCCAGGACATCGGCCACCTCGGGCAGCCGCGGGCGCAGCGCGGTCACGACGTCACCGATGCCGGCGCTGACGCCGTTGACCTGGAAGTCCGTCAGCCGCATCGCGGCCCGCCGGTCGCGCTTGTCGAACCAGTAGCGGCCGTTCCACGTCACGTACGGGACCGCACCGGTGGTGGACTGCACGCTCCAGTGGTCGCGCTGGTAGTAGCGGCAGACCGGGAGCGCGAGGGCGAAGCGGGCGGGTTCGGCGAGCAGGAAGCGGACGGCGCCGCCGTTGTCGAAGGTGATGTCGCGCTTGGCGTACTCGACGCACACCGGTTCGGTGAGCCACAGCCACGGGTCGGGTGTCTCGCCCTCGCCGTAGGAGTGCCACGTGCAGGAACCGGCGAAGGCGGGCTCGGTGTAGGGCTCGGGCGCCGTGGCTGCGGCGGGGCCCGCGGCGACGGTGAGGGCGGTGAGGGCGGCGGCGACCACCGTCAACAGGCGGGCGGGGCGCGGGAACAGGGTCACGGGCACACTCCGGTGGTCAGTGGGGGACGGGCCGGGGGCACCACCGCAGCATGCACCTGACGTGACGTCAGGGCAAGAGGTTGTACAGAGACTCACTGAATCAGTGGCTCATCCACTGCCTCTGTGTGTTGACGCACCGCCCCTGGGCGGCTGGGCTGGGACCGCACGCCGCACCTTCGGTACGCCTGCTCGAGAGGACGGCCCCTGGTGGACCCACTGACCCGCGAGAGCCTCGTCGATGTCCTGGAGCGCCGCCTCCAGGACGACATCCTGGGCGGAGTACACCCCGCCGGCGCCCTCCTGCCGCCCGAGCAGCGCCTCGCCGAGGGCTACGGGGTCACCCGCACCACCGTGAAGCACGCCTTCGGGCGGCTCACCCAGGTCGGCCTGCTGGAGACCAGGCACGGTGTGGGCACCCGGGTGCGCGACTACCTCCGCCTGGGCGGCGCCGATCTGCTGCCGATGCTCGTCCGCCACAATCCCGGCTGGCTGGCCGACATCTTCGAGGTCCGCGCCGGTGTGGGAGCGCTCATCGCCGAGCGAGCCGCGGTCGCCGGGACGGCGGGCCAACGGGCCCGGCTGCGCGAGCTGCTGGCCGCCGTCGCGGACGCCCCCGGCCCGGACGCGGCCCAACTCGCCGACGCCGAGGTGCACCGCGCGCTGGCCCACACCACCGGCAACCGCGTCTACGTCCTGCTGACCAACACCCTCTTCGCGGCCTACCTCCCCCTGCGCGCCCGGCTCGTCGCGCCCTTCCGCGATCCCGCCGAGGCCGCCGCACGCCTCGAACCCCTGGTCTCGGCGGTGGAGTCGGGGGACGCAGCGGCCGCGCGGGCGGCGGCGGGGACGTACCTGGACGAGACCCGCCGGATCATGGTGGAGGCACTCGACACGCCCTGACCGGACGTCGCCGGCCCCGCCCCGGGCTCCCGGAAACCACGGTGCGGCCTGTCCCGCGCCCGGGCACACTGTGGCGATGAACGCCGGCGCCCCCGTCCGCACACCGCAGGAGCACGCCCTGCGCCACGTCGCCGCCCGCTCCTCGGGCGGCCCGGTCGACCCGAGCCTCCGTCTCACGCTCAACTTCCATCCTGACCGGGACGCGGGCGGCATGACGACGCTGGAGCGGATCGCCCATGACGGCGTGTACCGCTCGCAGTTCGTGACGGGCACCGGCAACGGGGGGCTGACGGCCCACCCGGGCGGCGACCGGTGGCGCTGGGAGAGCCGCATCTTCGGCGGCGCCTACGACCGCGCCCCCGCCCACGCGCGCCCGGTGTACGGGGCGCTCAACCACCGGCGGGACCCGGCCGGCGGCGCGCCGCGCTTCGGGTCGTGCCACTTCCGGCTCGGTCCGCGGACGCTGAACCGGACCACGTTCTGCTATCCGGACAGCTCCACGGAACCGGAGCTCTTCGCGGTGGCGGCCCGCTTCGCGCTGCTGGAGCCGGCGGCGGCCGACGGGCTGGACACCCTGGACGGCCACATCGAGGCCCAGGTCCACGGCCCGGTCGTGCTGGACGGGGACGTGGAGGCGCTGGTGCTGGACCCGTCCTTCCGTGGCACCGCGGTGGAGGCCGCGGCCCGCCGGCTGCCCTGCCCGGTCGAGTGGCACGGCGGCTTCCGGCTGACCACGGAGCACCTGGTGCGCCACGCGGACTACCGCGGCCGGGAGTACACCGACCTCGGCGTCACCGTGTCCGCCGGCGGGATCCTCGACCCGCGCATGATCGGGGACGCCGCCCGTACCGGCCACCACGACCCGCAGGCGCTCAAGCGGCTCTGGCACGTGCTCGCGCGCTTCGGGGCCCCGGAGGGTGCCGCCTGCGAGGCGGCGACCACGTGCTGCCGGCCTGCCTGAGCGTCCGCGGGCGCGCGCGGGGGGCGACCCGGCGCGGAGCCGGATAGCGTGGAGAGGGCACCGGCCGCATCCCCGCGACCGGCCGCCGTTCCGTACGGGCCGATGAGACGGGAGCCCCGATGACGCCTTCGTCGCCGCACACGGGCACCCCCGCCCCCCTCGGGGGCCAGGACCCCGCCGACGAGAGGCCCCGGCTGTCGGCGCTCGTGATCTACGTACGCGACCTGGACCAGTCGGCCGCGTTCTACGGCGACCTGCTGCGCATGGAGGTCGCGACCCGGGACACCACGGCACTGCTGCTGACGGACGCCGGGGGCTCGATGGTGGTGCTGCGTGCGATGCCGCGCGGCGAGCACTCGCTCGGCGGCGTCGGCGTCCAGGCAACGGTGTGGACCGCGCGGGACCCCGAGGACCTGAGCCGGTGCGAGCGCCTGCTGCGGGAGCGCGACGCGCACGTGGAGACCACCACGGTCGACGGCCGCACGGTGGTCGAGGGACGTGACCCGAACGGCCTCACGGTGATGGTGGCCCATCCGCGGCTCGAACCCGTCGTCGCACAGTTGATCATGAACCGCGCCTACGCGTGGTGACGCCCCCCGTCCGGGCCCCCCGCCGGCCGGCCCCCGGCACGGCCGGCGGCGGACGCACGCCGCACCCGTGAGCCCCGGACGGGGAGACGAAGCCGGCCCACCCGAGCCCGCCGCAGCAGCGCCGAACACCACGACAACCCACCCGGCCGCGAGCGCACCTGCCGCCCTCCACCGGGCATCGCCCCGCCCCGCCAAGACCGGGACCGGCCGCGCCGCGGCCACCCCCCCGCCGGCGGCCACCGAAGGACCGGCCCCCGGCACGGTCCGCACAGGAGAACGGACGGCCCCGTCGGGGCCGTGCGCGCGGTCACATGCGGGCGAACGCGGGCGAACGCGGCGGCGGCCGGCTGCCGCGGGTCGCGGCCCCGCCATCGGCGGTGGTCCGGAATGGTTCTGACACATCATCGGTCATGAAAGTCCCCCGGAGGGGCAGGCGGTCAGCACACGACCACGTCACGTTCCGTACTGTCCTGAGGAGTGCTCGCATGCCTTTGAACTTCCGCAAGTCGTTCCGGATCCTGCCCGGCGTCCGTCTCAACATCAACAAGAAGTCGCTGTCGATCACGACCGGCGGCCCGCACGCGAGCCACACCGTGAACACGCGCGGGGACCGCACCGAGTCCGTCGACCTGCCGGGCCCGTTCTCCTGGCGGCGCACCACGCGCCGCAAGCGGCGGTGACGGCGGTGAGCGCGGTGGCCGCGGTCATTCGAGGATCCAGCCGGACATCCAGCGCTCCTTGACCGCCGGCCACTCGGCCGCGACGAGGGAGTAGTAGACGGTGTCGCGCCACGTGCCGTCGACGCGCCGGAGGTGGCGGCGCAGCACTCCCTCGCGGATGCCGCCGATCCGGCTGACGGCGTCCTGCGTGGGCAGGTCGAGGTCGTCCAGCCGCCACTGCACACGTCCGAAGCCCAGGTCCTCGAAGGCGTAGTAGACCAGCATGAAGTGGGTCTCCAGGTGCACCGGGGTGCCCCAGAGCGTGGGGTCGAGCCAGCTCCAGCCGATGTCGACGCGCTCGTCGGCGGCCGCGATGCGGATGTACGCCGCCCAGCCCGAGGGGCGGTCGGTCGCCCGGGGCACCACGGAGAACGCGACCGCCTCGCCGGCCGCCGCCTGGGCGAGCCGCTGGTCGACGATGGCGCCCATCTCGGCGGCCGACCGCGGCGGCGTCGTCGACAGCCAGCGCCACACCTGCTCGTCGCCACGGGCCGCCTGGTAGAGGTCCGGGACGTGGCTGCGCGACAGCGGTACCAGCCGTGCGTACCGGCCGTCGATGGTGACGGAAGCAGGGAAGCGTACTGCCATGTCCGGAGGCTAATCCGATCGGGCCCGCGACGGCACCCGGTCGCGGATTCCCGCACGGTCCTCCGCCGGTACGGCCGACCGGCGCTCCCGCGTCCGGCTGGTAGACGGCCCCGGCAGGCATGCCGGGGTCCCCTGGCGGGGAGGCGGGTTGCATGACGAAGACCGGTCTCCCGGAGGGCATCCGGGCCTGCCTTTTCGATCTCGACGGTGTACTGACCAAGACCGCGCTGGTCCACGCCGCCGCTTGGAAAGAGACGTTCGACGACTTCCTGCGCCGCCGCGACGGCGCGGACTTCCGCCCCTTCGACAAGGTGGCCGACTACGACGAGTACGTCGACGGCCGCCCGCGCGCCGACGGCGTGCGCACCTTCCTCGCCTCCCGCGGCATCGAGCTGCCCGAGGGCACGCCCGACGACCCGCCCGAGCGCGACACGGTGAACGGGGTCGGCAACCGCAAGAACACGATCCTGCTGGAGAAGATCCGCACGGAGGGCGTGGAGGCCTACGAGGGCTCCGTCCGCTATGTGCACGCCGTGCGCGCCGCGGGGCTCCGTACCGCGGTGGTCTCCTCGAGCGCCAACTGCCGCGACGTGCTCGTCGCCGTCGGCATCGAGGACCTCTTCGACGTCCGGATCGACGGCATCGTCGCCGCCGAGCGCAAACTGCCGGGCAAGCCGCACCCCGACACCTTCCTGGAGGCGGCGCGCGACCTCGATGTCGAGGCGGGCGCCGCGGTCGTCTACGAGGACGCGCTGGCCGGCATGGACGCGGGCCGCGCCGGGCGGTTCGGGTACGTGGTGGGAGTGGACCGGGTCGGCCAGGCGGACGCGCTGCGCGAGCATGGCGCCGACATCGTGGTGCAGGACCTCGCGGAGCTGCTGGAGGACAACGCGTGATCACCCACTCCGCGTTCACGGTCGAGCCGTGGACGCTGCGCGAGACCGGGCTCGACTTCGACGTGCTGGCGCAGAGCGAATCGGTCTTCGCCCTGTCCAACGGGCACATCGGCTGGCGCGGCAACCTCGACGAGGGAGAGCCGCACGGACTTCCCGGTTCGTATCTCAACGGCGTCCACGAACGGCATCCGCTGCCGTACGCCGAGGCGGGCTACGGCTACCCGGAGGCCGGCCAGACCGTCATCAACGTGACGAACGGCAAGCTCATCCGGCTGCTGGTCAACGACGAGCCCTTCGACGTCCGCTACGGGCGGCTGCGCTCCCATGAGCGGGTGCTCGACCTCCGCAGCGGCCTGCTGCAGCGCACCTGTGAGTGGACCTCGCCGGCCGGCTGCACGGTGCGGGTCCGCTCCACCCGGATGGTCTCCCTGACCCAGCGGTCCATCGCCGCCGTGCTGTACGAGGTGGAGGCCGTGGACTCCACGGTCCGCCTCGTCGTCCAGTCCGAACTGGTGGCCAACGAGCAACTGCCGACGGTCTCCGGCGACCCCCGGGTCTCCGCCGTGCTGGAGTCCCCGCTGGTGCCCGAGGAGGACGTGGCGCTCAACACCCGGCTGCGGCTGGTGCACCGCACCGCGGTCACCGGGCTGCGGGTCGGGGCCGCCGCCGACCACAGCGTGGACGGCCCGCAGTCGACGAAGATGTACAGCGAGAGCCTCCCGGACACCAGCCGCCTGACCGTCACCTGCGACCTGTCCCCCGGCGAGACGCTGCGCATGGAGAAGATGGTCTCCTACGGCTGGTCCGCGGTGCGCTCGCTGCCGGCGGTCCGGGACCAGGTGGAGGCCGCTCTCGCCGGCGCCCGCAGCACCGGGTGGCAGGGCCTGGTCGACGAGCAGCGCGAGTACCTGGACTCCTTCTGGTCCCGGGCCGACGTCGAGATCGACGGCGACGCCGAGATCCAGCAGGCGGTGCGCTTCGCCCTCTTCCACGTGCTGCAGGCCGGCGCCCGCGCCGAGCAGCGCGCGATCCCGTCCAAGGGCCTGACCGGGTCGGGGTACGACGGCCACTCGTTCTGGGACACCGAGAGCTTCGTGCTGCCGCTGCTCACCTACACCTCCCCGAACGCCGTGGCCGAGGCGCTTCGATGGCGGCAGGCGACGCTGCCCGCCGCCAAGGAACGGGCCGGGCAACTGGGGCTGGCGGGCGCCGCGTTCCCCTGGCGGACGATCGACGGCTCCGAGGGATCGAGCTACTGGCCGGCCGGCACCGCGGCCTTCCACATCAACGCGGACATCGCCGACGCCGTGGTGCGCTACGTCGCGGTCACCGGCGACGAGGACTTCGAGCGCGAGACCGGTGTGGAACTGCTCGTCGAGACGGCCCGGTTGTGGCTCTCGCTCGGCCACCACGACCACCACGGCCGGTTCCACATCGACGGGGTCACCGGGCCCGACGAGTACAGCGCGATCGCGGACGACAACACGTACACCAACCTCATGGCCCAGTCGAACCTGCGCCACGCCGCCGACGCGGTCGAGCGCCACGCCGAGCAGGGCACGGCGCTCGGCGTCGACGACGAGGAGACCGCCGCCTGGCGGGACGCCGCCGAGGCCATGACCGTGCCCTACGAGAGCTCCCTGGGCGTCCACGAGCAGTCGTCCGGGTTCACCCGGCACCAAGCCTGGGACTTCTCGGCGACCCGCCCCGACCAGTACCCGTTGATGCTCCACTTCCCCTACTTCGACCTCTACCGCAAGCAGGTCGTCAAGCAGGCGGACCTGGTGCTGGCGATGTTCGTACGGGGCGACTGCTTCGACGAGCGGCAGAAGGCACGCAACTTCGCGTACTACGAACCGCTCACCGTCCGGGACTCCTCTCTGTCGGCGTGCGTCCAGGCGATCATCGCCGCCGAGGTGGGCCATCTGCGGCTGGCGTACGACTACCTCGGCGAGGCCGCGCTGATGGACCTGAAGGACCTGGAGAACAACACCCGCGACGGGCTGCACATCGCCTCCCTCGCCGGCACGTGGATGGCCCTGGTCGCGGGCTTCGGCGGGATGCGGCGCAATGCGAGCGGGGTCGGCTTCGCCCCGCGGCTGCCGGAGAAGGTGCGCCGGCTGGCCTTCACGGTGCAGGTGCTGGGGCGCCGGCTGCGTGTCGGGATCACCGACTCGGTGGCCACGTACACGCTGCTGGAGGGCGACCCGCTGGAGATCCGGCACTTCGACGAGTCGCTGACGGTGTCCACCGACGGTCCGGAGAGCCGCTCCGTGCCGGCGGTGACCGCGCGTCCCGAGCCGGAGCAGCCGCCGGGCCGCCGGCCGGCGCGGCGCTGAGGCGGGGCGGGTGGTTCAGGGGGCGGCTCACAGCGCGGTGAGGATGCGGGGACCCTCCTCGGTGATGGCGACGGTGTGCTCGATGTGGGCGGCCCGGCTGCCGTCGTCGGTGCGCAGGGTCCAGCCGTCGGCGGCCGCGTGGTAGCCGTCGTGACCGCCCGCCATCAGCATCGGCTCGATGGCCAGGGTCAGGCCGTGGCGCAGGGGGAAGCCACGGCCTGGCCGCCCGTGGTTGGGCAGGTGGGGGTCCTCGTGCATGCGGCGGCCGATGCCGTGGCCGCCGAAGTCCCGGGGCATGCCGCAACGGGCCCCGCGGACCACGCTGCTGATGGCGTGCGAGATGTCGCCGATGCGGTTGCCCACCGTGGCCGCGGCGATCCCGGCGTCCAGCGCGCGCTGCGTGGCGTCGATCAGTTCCAGGTCGCCGGGGCGCGGGGTGCCGACGGTGAAGCTGGTCGCGGCGTCCCCGGTCCAGCCGTCGAGTTCCGCGCCGCAGTCGATGCTGACGAGGTCGCCGTCGCGCAGGCGGTAGCCGTCCGGGATGCCGTGCACGATGGCGTCGTTGACCGACGCGCAGATGACGGCGGGGAACGGCGTCGGCGCGAACGACGGGCGGTACCCGAGGAACGGGGACCGCGCGCCCGCGGCGTCCAGGACAGCCCGCGCCGCCTCGTCCAGCTCGCGCAGCGACACGCCGACGCGGGCCGCCTCCCGTACGGCGGCCAGCGCCTGCGCCACGACGCGGCCGGCCTCCCGCATGGCTTCCAGGGCCGCATCGGTCTTGATCTCCACCATGTTCCGTGTCCTCTTCTCGGGGGGTCGGCGTGACCCAATACTTATACCGGTATTAGTATCACGGTCATGGTGAGAACGCCCCTGACCCCGTGGGAACGCGAACGCGGCGAGCGCTTCGGCGCGCTGCTGCGGGAGGCCCGCGGCGACCGCAGCATGGTGGACGTCGCCGCGGCGGCGGGAGTCTCCGCGGAGACCCTGCGCAAGATCGAGACCGGCCGCGCCCCGACCCCGGCCTTCTTCACGGTCGCGGCCCTGGCCGCGGCCCTCGGCATCTCCCTCGACGTCCTGGTCGCGGCCTGCGCGGCCGCGGACCCGGGCGCGGGGGACGCGGGGGCGGCGCTGTCGGCCTGAGCGCCGGCGGGGCCCGGCGGGCGGAGGCAGCGCGGCAGCGGAGTGCGGGCCCGGAAAGCGTGTAGCCACCGCCGGACTTGACCTGGCCGGCAACGCGGCGGAGCCCAACGCATAATGCGAGCGCGGGCAGCCCGTCCGGCCCGGGGCCACACGGCGCACGGGTATGGACCCGGGCGAGCGGGTGTCACGCATTCGGCGACGAAGGCCCCCCGGCACGGCCTCGATCCGCACACTGGATGGCCATCCGGCCGACATCCCATCGAATGAGGCAACTCCGTCGGCATGAGATCCATGCACGACCGCAGCAGCCCCCGACGTGTCGACGCACCACCCGGCGACCCGTCACATCATGAACGGCGACTGGAATACCGCGCCGAGAAACTCACTTCTCAAGAATCGCCATCACCAGCCGCCACGGCGAGTCGAACCTTGTAACCACAGGCCTTGAAGAGCGCTTCGCTGATCAGCGCGAGGTTCTCCAGGGACAGATTTTCGCAAGTGTACCGAAGGGCAATCGGAAAGTCCCCGTACAAACTCATTGCCACCATGAGGACCGCAAGATCCTCGCGCCACTCACCGAATCCCCCGGAATCGATTGCCTCCCTTATCGGGCGGACATCGAATCCCGCCCACATCTCACCGTCCTCGTCAACGCCCCCTTGAACAAAATTACGCAACTCGGGACTTTCCAGCCAGACCCCGTGACGCTCCAACAGCCAAACGGCCGCATCGAGGGACCACATCGCGTCGGTACCGCGACGAAGCGCGTCAACGAATCTGTCCGAGGAAAGGGATGAAAAAGCGTTCATGAAAGCAGTGTAGCCGGTCGGGCGCCCGAGGACGCGATCGACCGGCTACGCGCTTTACAGCTCTACCCGGCTATTCCTCCTGCCCGAGGAGGAACTGCATGATGCGCCTTCGGGAGACCGTAGGAACATCCCCACCAAGTTGGGGGTGCGGGTTGCCTGCAATCGGTACGCGGAAAGCGCCGTCCTTTCCAGCACCCGAGATCTGATATTTGACGTACGGTCCCTCGTGGACCTTGTCCGCGCTGGTACTCTCCGGATCGCCCGCTTCCATGAACAGCATCACGTTCGAATCTTCAGGTTTGTAGATTCGCGTCCCACGCCCACCCGTTGCAGAAGTGGGCTTCATCGGCGCCGTGGAAAATCCCGCCTTGTCAGCCAACTCAAGGACATACTCCTCGCTCTGGCCGCGAAGGTGCTCCGGGTCCATGAGTTTCTTGAGCGCCTGTGCGGTCGTCATACCACCGACCGAACTTGCGGCGGCCATCGGCTCGAGGCCGCTCCCCAGTCCGGTGTCGTACTGGCGGAGCCCGAAATCCTTCAGGGATGTCGCACTCGTCCGCGCCGCAGGACATTCGTCCTTCTCCACGCTTCCGCAGTACTTTCCCCAGAACAGCTCGCTCATCGCGGCCAGGCCCTCGGGCGTCTCCGCGCCATTCGCAAAGAAGTTTCTGTGCGCCCGCACCTCGTCGAGCGCATCGTTCCACGCCTTTTGCCCCTTCGACGACAAAGAGGTGGGAGCTTCCGACTGAATGGTCAGGCTTCCCTTTACCGACGGCTTGTCGCCACTGCTCTTCGCAGGCGCGGGGCTTGCCGCGGTGCCGTATTCGATATTGGGCTTGCTGCCCTTGCCGCAGTACTCGGTCTCGCCGCAGTCCCGCAGACCAGCGGGGTCACTGTTGGTAACAGGGTTGTTATGGCTGTAGGCGTAGCCGTTCATCTGTTGCGGGTCGCCCGTGTCCATGACGGGGTCGACGCTGAGGAAGCGGCCGGTGGCCTGGTCGTACTCGCGGGCGCCGAGGTGCGTGAGGCCGGTGGTGGGGTCGTCGGTGCCGCCGACGAAACCCTTCTGCCCCGGCCAGGACGTGGGCGCCTTGCCGCGGGAGCCGCCGAAGGGGGTGGCGCGGCGTTGCTGCATGGTGAGGTCAGTGGCGTTGACGGCGAGTTCGGAGGTGCCGTGGTGGTCGCCGAGGAGGAAGGAAAGTTTGCCGTCGTCGGTGCGGATGGCCTGGTTGCCGCCGCCGAGGTCGTAGTAGCGGGTGGCCTTGGCGGTCGAGGCGCCCTTGGCGAGGGTGAGTTCAGTGCCGCCGAGGTAGAGGGTGGTCTCGCTGTCGGTGCGGCGGATCAGGCGGTTGCCGTCGGCGTCGTAGACGTACGAGGTGGTCTTCGACCCTTCGGTGACCTTGGCGAGGTGGCCTTCGGCGTCCCAGTCGAGGGTCTGGGTGTCGCCGCCGACGGTGCGGGTGTGGGTGTTGCCGACCGTGTCGTAGGAGTAGGAGTCGACGGCGCTGCCGGTGGGGCCGGCCGTGGTGACCTGGGTCAGGCCGTGCGGGCGCGGGGCCTTGGGCGCGGGGTAGTCGTAGGTGCGGGTGACGTCCTGCACGGCGCTGCCGGCCGGGTCGTGCTGGGTTTCGGTGCGGCGGTTGCCGGTGGCGTCGTAGGTGTAGGACTCCCAGTACGGAGCCGGTCCTCCAAGCAGGGCGCCTGCTGTCGTGGCGCAGTCGTTGGCGCCCTGGGCCCAGGCGTCGGTGAGGCGGCCGAGGTGGTCGTAGGTGAAGCACTGGTTGTCGGTGCCGTCGCGCGAGGTGTCGGCGATCGAGGTGATGTTGCCGGCCTGGTCGTAGCCGTAGGTGGCGTACTTGTCGACCCCGGGCACGCCCTCACGGTCCACCCGTGAGGTGTTCAGGCGCTGCGTGCCCCACTGGTAGGTGTTGGTGACCTGGGTCTTCTTGCCGCCGCTCTGGTACGTGAACTGAAGCGGCTTGCCGGTCAGGCTGTAGGCCGTGTCGGTGATGTAGGTGACGCCGCCGGTGCCAGTGAGTGTGACCGGCCGCAGGACGTCGTCGTAGGTGGGGGTCAGCACATCGGAGGCCAGGGACCCGGCCGCCGGGTAGCTGGACGACTGGACCGTGCCATCCGGGTTGTACTTCGTGTTGACCTGGTAGGCGCCGGCCAGCGCGCCCTCCGACGCCGGGATCGTGGTCGTGACACGGTTCGGCCGGTACAGCGTGTCGTACACGTTGTACGTGGTGGTGAACGCCTGCCCGGACGCGCCGCCGACATAGCGGGTGGCGGAGGCCAGCTGCCCCTTCGCGCCGGACGGGTCCCAGACGTGCTTGGTCAGCAGCGCCCCGCTCACCGTGCCGTCGTGGGTCTCCAGCTCACGGCCCAGCCCGTCGTAGACATACGTGATGGTCTGCTTCGGGCTGCGCGCATCCGTGCTGGAGATCAGCAGGTTGCGGTCGTCGAAGGTGTAGTCGGTGTGGCCCTTGTCCGGGTCGTCGTCGGAGGTCTTGTTGCCGCGCTGGTCGTAGGTGTACGTCCACTGGTTGCCGACCGGGTCGGTGACGCCGGTCAGGTGCCCCGCCGGGTCGTAGCGGTAGTGCGTGGTGGTCGGCGTGCCCGTCGGGGTGGCGGCGTCGTACTGCAACAGGTCGGTCGTGCGGCCGCGGGCGTCGGTGACCGTCGTCGACGGGGTGCCCCCGTCCGGCGGTGTGACCGTGGTGCGGTCACCGCCGTACACGGTGCTGGTGGTGGCCAGCACCGCCCCGCCGTCGCTGTTGCCCGCCACCTGCTGGGACTTCACCACCCGGCCCATGCCGTCGTAGGTCGTCCAGGTCTGGGACTCCACCGCCAGCGCGTCATCGAGCTTGAGCAGCTCAGTGGAGGGTGCGGCCGTGTTGTAGTACGGCGCGAACGCCTTCGAGGTCAGGCCGCGCTCGTCGTAGAAGGTGTCGCTGACCAGCCGCCCGCCGTTCGGACCGGGCGCCTGACCCTGGCGGACCCGCAGGAAACCGTCGTACAGCGTGTACGAGGTGCGCTGGCCGCCGTCGTTCTTCACCGTCTTGCTCGCCACGGCCACCGGCTTGCCATCGGTGATCGTGTACGCGAACTCGTAGTTGGGCGTCTCGTTGTTGGCCTGCGACCGGTTCGGCAGCCAGACCTTCAGATTACGGCCCAGCGCGTCGTACGTGGTATCGGTCCGCTTGTTGTTCGTGTCCAGAACCGTGATCGGCAGGCCGCGCGCCGTGTCGTAGGTCGTGGTCGTGGACTGCGCGGTCGTTGCGACGCCGGGGGTGGCCGGCGGGCCGGTGACCGTCATCGTGGTCGGGAAACCGGTCGTCGGCGTGTAGACCGTGGTCGTCGTCCGGCCGTCAGTGCGATCGATTCGAACCGGCGCAGTACTCTCAGTGGCCGTGACCGTGCCCGTGATGTCGATGAGCTTCGTCAGGCGCCCGTACACCGGGTCGTATTCGGTGCCGGACTCCAGGTACGTGGCCGTCGTTCCGTCATGCGCCTTCAGGGTGGCCACCCTGGTCAGTTCGCCCTTGGTGGGGGTGGCGTTGTAGGCCAGCCCGTCGTAGGCGGTCCGGACGTCGGAGATGACGTCCTTCTTCCGGTCGGGAGTCGCGTCGCACTTCACCGCGACCGTCTCCACCCGCGACGGCTTGGTGAGGATCCAGGCCGTGGTGTTGTCCGCATACGTGGTGCGGGTGCAGCGGTCGTCGGCCGCCGTGCTCGTGTCGCCGAAGTCGTCACTCTGCGTGACCCGCCCAGCCCGGTTTTCACGGGTGCTGGTCTGGTAGGTGGTCCGCCACTTGGTGCCGACGCCGTCGTCGAGCGAGGTCCAGGTCCGGGTGGAGGCGACGCCGGTCAAGTTCGCGGTCGTCGTGCCCCAGGACCGCACACGAGTGGCGGTGGTGTAGTGCCACGGGGTGGTGACCGTCTTGTTCAGCACCCGGCCGCTGGGTCCGCTGTACTCCTCGGTCTTGTACTCGAACCCGGCCGCGGAGTCGTGGTCGGTGATCGTGCCGCCGTTGTCGTCCGGGACAGTGACGGTCTTGGTGCCGTCGTCGGTGGACGTGCCCTTGCGGTCACCGTCCATGCCGCGCAGGAACCAGTGGTCGGTCTGCGACCTCATGAGGTCCTGGCCGCCGGTCAGCTCGCGCACATGCCCGTAGCCGCGCCACTGCGACCAGGTCTTGTACTTCTCCTTCGTCAGCCCGTCGTCGTCGGCGAAATGCCACGCACCGCCGTCGAGGTACTGGTACCAGGTGACCATGTCCGGCGAGGAGTTCGTGCGGTCGGTCTCGGTCACCGAGTCGACCACGTACTTGTTGAACCACTGCAACGACGGATCCACGTCACCGGACTTGGTGAAGAACACCGGGTAGCAGCGCGTGGTGTTCGTCTGCGGCGCCGGCAGATGATCGGCGTCGCACTCGGCCGCGGAGTAGTTCACGTCGATCTGGCCGCCGGACTCGTCCGCCACCGTCGACAGGCGCTCCTTGATGAACGGAGCGGTGTCGTCCCCGGGGATGTCCAAGCGATTGGCCGCCTGGCTGTAGCCGAAGGTGACCTTCGGCAGGGTGATGTTCGGCGTCGCGGACTTGCCCGTGTGCTGGATCGAATCCAGCAGCAACTGGTAGTCGATGTCCGCCATGCCCCAGCGCTGACCCAGCGCCCACGTGTCGATCGGCGCATAGGTGCCGTCCGACTTCAGCACCTGCGTCGTGACACCCGTCAGGCGCTTGCGCGTCCAGAAACTCGGCGACGCCGACTTCGTGCAGTCCTCACCGGACTTGCAGTTCAGGTCCCACGGCGTGTCGTACCAGTAGAACTTCTTGTCGTCGATCGTCGAGGCGTCGCAGGTCACCCCGGTCTGCGGCAGGCAGCGCTCCGCGTTGGCGAACGTCACCTGCGCCAGCGCCTTCGCCGAGTAGACCGTGGTGCTGCGCAGCCCGTAGTCGATGTGATCGACGTAGCCGCCGCGGTCGTAGACCGTCTCGTCGGCGGCCTTCAGATTCCGCGCGTAGTAGTTCGATTCCTTCTTGTAGTAGTACGCGATCGCGTTGCCGTGCACATCGACCGCGTAGTCCAGGTTCCAGCGGTACGCCTGCTGGCACCAGGAATCCGCGAACGCAGACTGGTGGCACGGCTCGCCCGCGTCGTCACCGAAGACCGGGACCGTCCACGTCGAATCCGTGGTCGCCTTGCCCGACGCCCACCCCGGCAGGCGGTTGTAACCGAAGAAGTACTGGGTGCCGTCGGTCGTCGTCACCTTCCAGTACTCGTCGTTGCGCGCCCCATTGCCCCGCACATCACTCGTGGAGCCGTAGACCCGCTCAACCTTGGTGCCGTCGTCACCCTTCAACTTGAACGAGTTCGTTCCGTCCGGGATCAGCTCACCCGCATGCCCGTCGAAGGAGATCGTGGCGTTGTCGTACGCCCAGCACATGTCGCCCGGCTTGTTGCCGTCCGCGTTCTTCACATCGTCATCGGCACACGGCTTGTAACTGCGCTCGATGGACCCCGGCCACAGGCTGAAGCCGTCACCGACCCAGGACGACTGGTTGTTCGTGGAAGACGTACGGCCGTCGATGCCGCCCGATGAGTACGACAGACCCACCTTGGGTGTGAGGCCCCCAGGAACACTCGGCACCGGCATGTCGTAGGACCACGAGAAACTGCCCGAGTTCAGACTCGTCGACCACGTCGCGGAAGCGGACAGCGAACTGGCGGTGTAGTCGCCGTGGTCGCTGGACGTGCCACCCGCGGCGGCCGTCGTCGCCGCGAACAGCACCGGACCGGTGGCGGAAAGAGTCGTGGTGGTGGACAGCCTGCCGCCGTCGTTTCGTGAGGCGACCGGCTGACCCGCACGGCACCGCGCGAGCTCCGGCGCCGTCGCCGCACACGCCGGCATCCGCACCAGCTTCAGACGCGCCGCGTACGCACCGCCGTAGCTCTGCGCGAACGCGGACGTGTCCACGTCCACACCGACCCGGCCGCCCGTCGCACCCGGCTCGCGCCCGACGGAGAACAGCAGCCCGTCCACGCCCGCCTTCCGCGCGGCCGCGGCGTCCAGCACCCGCACTGTCGCACGTCCGTCGAGGGCGCCCCCAGTCTTGCTGGCCGCGGGCGTCGTCAGTGACACCGGCAACGAACCCGCCTGCCGCGTCACCGCCTTGGCACCCGGGCTAAGCGTCACCGTCGCCGACCCGGCCTCGGGCACCGCATGCCGCGGCGCACTCGCCGGCATCTTCCGTTGCCCGTCCGTGCCACGCGGCGAGGACGTCACGCCGTGCCCGCTCAGCGGCTTCTCGGATGCCGGGATACCCGGCATGTCGTCGGCGACCGCCGCGGACGTCGTCACTGCCTGCAGCAACGTCCCGACCAGCACAGCGGAGACGGCCACCGCGATTCTGCGGCGCAACCGAACCCTTGACTGCCTGCGCATTCCCCACCCGTTCTGTCGAATTCCATGCATGCTCGAGAAGCTCCCCGCGCGGGGGCGACCCAGGGGGTCCAGCCCCGCGCGGGGAGGATGGTGCGGTGGTGCCGGGTTGTTACGGACCGGGGACCGTGCCCAGGTCCTCGCCGTTGGCGAGGCGGGCGATCTGGTCGTCGGAGGCGACACCCTGGAAGGTCCACACGTCGTCGATCACGCCGGGCCAGTACTCGCCCCACGTGCCATCGGTCTTGCCGCGGCCGAGCTGCAGCCCGGCAGTGGCGTTGAACGGCAGGACGTTGGAGTTCCACGACACCGCGTCCGTGCAACCGGGGACGTCAGGACTGCCGTCCTGGTCGCCGTCCGAGCACACGACCTGTTCCAGGTTGCCGTCCACATACAGCCGCATCTGGTCGGCGAAGGCGTCGTAGACCACCGCCAGATGGTTCCAGCTGGTGTTGTTCATGAAGTTGGGGTGCTCGGCCGTCGCGACGACCGCCCCCTTCACGTCCGAGCCCGGCATCGCCAGCTGCCATCGCCCGGCGTTCGCCGGATCGGTGGCACTCGGCACGTAGCGCACCGAGAAGCCGCTGTTGACGGCGCCCGCCTGCGAGAAGACCGTCACGGGGTGGTCCGGCCGGGCCGCGGTACTCACCCAGGCCGTCGCCGTGAAGCTCGTGCCGGTGGACACCGGCGAGGTGGCGGTGGACGCGTAGTCGCCGTCGCCGTCCAGCAGCAGGCCGCCGGTGCCGACGTAGTTGGAGTTGCCCGAGTCGTCGATGGCCGCGTTGCCGCCCAGCGTCAGCGTGCGCTTGCCCGCGGAGTCGTCGGCGGACGTGACCGGGGTCCCGGTGCCGGCGTCGAGCTTCCAGCGGCCCTGGACAACCGGCCGTGCCTTGTTGAGGTCTTTGACCTCGTCGTCGGACAGCGCCCGGTCGAAGACCCGCACGTCGTCCAGGTCGCCCTTGAAGAAGCCCTGGGCACCGCCGGTTTCCTTGTAACCGAGGGTCATGTGGGACACCGCCAGCCACGGAGTGGTGAAGGGCTGCGTGTCCTTCAGCACGCCATCGACGTAGAGCCGGATCTGCCCGGCGTCGAGGTCGTACACACCGACCACGTGCGTCCACTCACCGAGGCGTGCGGCCGCGCAGTTCACGTTCGGGTCGCAGGCGTTCTCCTGGGCCCGGACGAGACCGGTGGTCGTGGTGTCCTCCTTGGCCCGCATGAACACCCAGCCGCCCAGCGCCGACGAGTGGTACAGCTCGTAGCCCGCGGCGTTGACGGAGCCCTGCGTGGCGACCGTCATGGCCTTTTGCGGCTTGTCCTTGGGCAGGCGCGCCCACAGGGAGATCGCGAAGCTCTGATACGTGTCCAGCACGGGCTGCTGCGTGACGATGCCGTCGTCGACCCCGTCGAAGGTCGCCGCCGTGCCGTCCACGCCGCCGGTGCCGAGGACGGCGCCGCCGTTGACGGTGGCGTTCACCTGCTGGGCACGGCCCACGACCGAGGTCGCGCTCGCGTCCTCGTCCAGCGGCCAGACCAGCTTGGCCGGGCGGGCGGTGTTCACCGGCTGCTTGGCGTAGAGCTTGGCGATCTGGCTGTCGGTCAGCTGGTAGTCGAAGAGCTGGGCCTCGTCCAGGTCACCGGTGAACCAGTTGCTCACCACGCCGTAGTGCTGCGCGGCACCCAGGATCGTGCGTCCGCGGGCGTCCCAGGGGCCGGGGAACGACGCCGTGCCGACCTGGGCCCCGTTGACGTAGAGCTTCAGTTCCTTGGTGGTGTTGTTGAAGACACCCACCACATGCGTCCAGGTGCCCAGACGGGCGGCGGCGCAAGCGGTGTCACTGGCTGGACACGGTGGCTGTGAGGCCCGCACCGCGGTCGTGCCCTGGGCGTCCTGCACGTGCCGCAGCAGCTGCCAGCCACCGAGGGTCGTGGAGTAGTAGATCTCGAAGCCGCTGGTGTTGGCACCCGCCTGCGAGATGGCGACCGGCGCTCCGCCGGGGTAGTCGGCGGGCAGTTTCGCCCAGATCGACACGGAGAAGCTCTTGCCGGTGTTCAGGACGGGCGAGACGGTCGCGGCGTAGCCGTCGACACCGTCGACGTGCAGGCCGCTCCCGGACACGCCCTCACCGCCCGGCGTCGCCCCGCCGTACAGCTGGGCCGGCCACTCGCCGCCGGAGCCGCTGACCGTGGTCGCACCCGCGGGCTCGTTGAGCTTCATGGTCAGTCGGTCGGGCTGACCGGCGTTGACCCGGAACTGGTAGGTGCGGATCTCACTGCCGTTGCCGGCCGCGTCGAAGGCCTGGGCGGTGATGAAGTTGACCCCGGACTTCGTCGGCATGAACTTGGTGCTCTGCGCCGCGCCGCCGGTGGTCGTGAGCGTGTGGGCGCTGGTGGGGTCGCCGTTGATGCCGAACCAGTACTTCACCACATCCGTCGCAGTGGAGTCGATCGTGAACGTGCCGTACCGGCCCACGCCGTCCAGCCAGGGGTCGTTCGGGTCCTCCGGGTCGGAGGCCGGGTACTGCGTGGAGGTGATGGAGGGACCAGCGGGCGCGTTCGGGTCGTAGTACACCAGGCAGTCCGTCGCCGACCCCGAGTAGCTCCACGGCGACCACTGCGCGCTGTCGTAGGCCCGCACGTGCCAGCCGACCTTCTTGCTCTTGGGAAGCGTCGACGGCAGCTTGATCGAGAAGTCCGACCCCGACTTCTTGTACGTCGTCATCGCGGACGTCCAGCGGGACGTGTAGCCCTTGCCGTCACCGGTGTCCCACGAGGCCTGGAACTGCACCGCGACGTTGTCGCCGTCCGGGTCGGTGACGTCGTTGGCGCGGATCGTCGGCAGGATCCGGGCCTGCTTCATGGTCGAGGAGCAGGCGCCACCCGGGTCCTGGGTCAGCTGCGACATGCGGATCTGCGGCGGCGGGCGGTTGTACTCCACCCGCAGGAACGCGTCGTCGGAGAACCGCTTCCATCCCGAGGAGGAGTTCTCGTCCTTCGCCCGCAGGCCGAACGTCGTGGTCGACCAGCCGTTGTCCGCGGCCTGCTGCACCGCGCGTCCCGCCCAGAACTCCACGGTGCCGCCGGGGCAGCTGCTGCTCCAGCCCTTCGCCGCGCTCACCGTCTGCTGCAGGTCGATCCAGAAGCTGTCGTTGTTCTGCGTGTTCCACGTGGTCGAGGAGCTGACGCCCTTGGTGCGCCACAGCTGTACGTCGGACTTGGTGCAGCTGTCGGAGTACGTCTCATTGGCCACGAAGGTCGCCGACAGAATCGACTTTCCGGCGAACTTCGACGTCGGAACCGTGTAGAAGATCCGCTTCAGGTCCTCGGGGGCACAGCGCGCGTCGCCCACGCAGTACCCCATGCCCGAATCGGAGTTGCCGTTGAACTTCCACTGTGGGGACGAAGCCCAGTAGCGGGACACGAACGTCCAGTTGGACGCCTTCGGGGAGTACCACTGGGGATCGATGAAGACCGGGAATGTGGCGTTCTTCAAGAGCCGCTGGTCGGGCTTGAGTACCAGCTGGTCGTCCGCCGCGGGCACACTCACCGCGATCGGGGCGATGTTCGCGGAGGAGCCGGGGCCGCCGTCCGGGCCGGCCGGAGCGTCGGCCACCGCCGCCTCGGCGGATCGCGTGGCGGCGGCCGGAGCCGTACTGGAGTCCCACATCATCGGCCGGGGCGCCTCGAAGACCGGGCCACCTGCGCCCTTGTCGATCGCCGCGAGACCGCCGTCGGCGGTGGTGCGCACGTCCATGCCGTCCGCGTCCATCGCGAGCCTCAGCTCGGCCAGCTTCGGGTCGGCCGCCGCCTGCGGGGTCTTGACGACCAGCACTTCCGAGGCACCGTCGACGCTTGCCTTGACCCGCAGGTCGACGTCCTTGAGTACCGACCGGTACGTGGCGGTGCTGCCCTCGATCACCGGCTCCGGCAGCGCCGTCGGCCACGAGAGTGCCAGCGTCCGGCCCGCTCGGGTCAGCGTGATCAGCGGCTGCTTGTCACCGCCACCGGAGAAAGCGATCTCCATCGAGGCCACCTTCGGCCCGACGGAACCGTCCGCCCGCTTCACCAGTCCGGTGTCGACCGGCTTCCACTGGCCGTCCACCCGCGCCCGCACCGGGCGCACATGCTCCACCGCCTCGAAGTTGCCGTTCGGCAGCGCGTACGTCTCACTCGTCTCACCGCGCAGGGAGGCGATCTCCACCTTCTCGCCCGAGCGCGCGGCCCGGCTGAACGCGGCGTGCTCGGACGCCGTCCCCGCCACCGGCGTCCCCGCCGACGCGGCGTGCGCGGCAGGAGCGGAGAACCCCAGGGCCGGCACCGCGGCGAGAAGCGCCAACCCCGTGACTGCCGACGCCCAACGTCTCCCCGTGTCCGGCTTCACACCGGCAGCACGGCGTGACCAACCCCACTCCATAGCTCCACCCCTGACTCACAAGATCTGCACAGCAGCGGTGATCAAACCCCGGCCGTCTTCGGGGGGTCAACGGCCGACCGGCGGCGGGGAACGACCTGTAAGGGACATGGCCGGATCAGGACGAGAGAGAGCGAATGGCGTGTTATCCACACATGAACGGAGGGCGAATCCAAGAGGTCTGCCGGGTTTTCACCCGAACGGCGTGGCCGGTCCGACCTGGGAGGACCGGTTCGGCGAACTCATGGAAGGAGGGTGTCCACAGGTGTCCCCTGTCCGTGCCGGCACCCGGCTCCGCCGGAGCCGGCGCTGCACGCCCGCGCGAAGACATGGGGGCGGAGCGGCGCTGGCGTACACCGGCCGCGCCCGCCCGGGGTGGGAGGCGCTGAACCACGGGAACGTGCGCCCCCCGCACGGCGAAGGTGCCCGGAGGGCGGCAACGCGGGCGATTCGCTGGTGCGCTGCGCCGCGTTGTGGTTACCTGGCGTCATGACCGTGCTTGTGAGCCGACGCCACGTGGACTACGTGCGCGTCACCAGCATGAGTTGTCGCGCCGCGCGCTGACGCCGCGCTTTCCGGCGTCCTGCCGCCGCTTCCCTTCCGGCCGCTGATCATCCGGGCCTTCGGCTGCCCGTCCCGGGACGATTCCCGCGTTCGCGTACGCCGTCGGCATGCCCGCACGCCCGCACATTCCCGTACGCGCACCAAGGGAGAATCATGAGCCAGCCCATCGACTCCGTGACCGCGGGGCACACCCCGGAGGAGGCCCCGGCGGGGCCGGACACCTCGGCGTGGTCGTTCGAGACGAAGCAGATCCACGCCGGCGCCGCGCCCGACCCCGCCACCGGGGCCCGCGCCACGCCGATCTACCAGACGACCTCGTTCGTCTTCCGCGACACGCAGCACGCCGCCGACCTCTTCTCGCTCGCGGAGCCGGGGAACATCTACACCCGGATCCACAACCCGACCCAGGACGTGCTCGAACAGCGCGTCGCGGCGCTGGAGGGCGGCGTGGCGGCGGTCGCGCTGTCGTCGGGCCAGGCGGCGGAGACGCTGGCGATCCTCAACGTGGCCTCGTCCGGGGACCACATCGTCTCCAGCACCTCGCTGTACGGCGGCACGTACAACCTCTTCCGGCACACGCTCCCGAAGTTCGGCATCCAGGTGTCGTTCGTCGACGACCCGGACGACCTGGACGCCTGGCGCGCGGCGATCCGCCCCGAAACCAAGGCGCTGTTCGCCGAGACGCTGGGCAATCCGCGCGGCAATGTGCTCGACGTGCGGGGTGTCGCGGACGTGGCGCACGAGGCGGGCGTGCCGCTGATCGTGGACAACACGGTGCCCACGCCGTACCTGCTGCGGCCGATCGAGCACGGCGCGGACATCGTGGTGCACTCGGCGACCAAGTTCCTCGGCGGACACGGCACGACCATCGGCGGGGTCGTCGTGGACGGGGGCACCTTCGACTTCGGCGCCCACGCCGGGCGCTTCCCCGACTTCAGCGAGCCCGACCCCAGTTACCACGGCCTGCGCTACTGGCCGGCGCTGGGCCCGGGGGCCTACGCCGTCAAGCTGCGCGTGCAGTTGCTGCGCGACCTCGGCCCGGCGATCGCCCCGCACTCGGCCTTCCTGCTGCTCCAGGGCATCGAGACGCTGAGCCTGCGCATCGAGCGCCATTCCGCCAACGCCCAGGCCCTGGCCGAGTGGCTGGAGCGGCGTGACGAGGTGGCCGCGGTGCACTACCCGGGACTGCCGTCGAACCGCTGGTACGAGGCGGGGCAGCGCTATCTGCCGCGCGGCGCGGGCGCGGTGCTGGCCTTCGAGCTGCGGGACGGGGTCGAGGCGGGCAAGCGGTTCGTCGACGCCGTCGAACTCTTCAGCCACCTCGCCAACATCGGCGATGTGCGCAGCCTGATCATCCACCCGGCGTCCACGACCCACAGCCAGCTGGACGACACGCAATTGGCGGCCACCGGCACCTCGCCGGGCCTGGTGCGCCTGTCCGTCGGCATCGAGAACCTCGCCGACCTCAAGGCCGACCTGGAGGCCGGTTTCCGCGCGGCCAAGGCCGCGTCCTGAACGCCGTGACCGACACCGCGGTCCCCCTCCCGCCGGCCTCCGGGGCCTGGCGGGAGGGGGACCCGCCCGGCCGCCGCAGGTGGCACGCACGGGAGAGGCCGCTGCCGCTGGAGTCGGGCGGCGAACTCCCGGGGGTGCGCGTCGCGTACGAGACATGGGGGCGCCTCGCGCCGGACGGCTCCAACGCGGTGCTGGTGCTGCACGCCCTCACAGGGGACAGCCACGCCGCGGGACCCGCGGAGCCCGGGCACCCGACACCCGGCTGGTGGGACGGGCTGATCGGGCCCGGCGCGGCGCTGGACACCGGCCGCTGGTTCGTCGTGGCTCCCAACGTCGTGGGCGGGTGCCAGGGCAGCACCGGGCCCTCCTCCCTCCGGCCGGACGGCCGGCGCTGGGGCGGGGCCTTCCCGTACCTGACGCAGCGCGACCAGATCGCCGCGGAGGCGGATCTGGCGGACGCGCTGGGCATCGGCCGGTGGGCCCTCGTCGTGGGCGGTTCCATGGGCGGGATGCGGGCGCTGGAGTGGGCGGTGTCGTATCCGGAACGCACCCGATCGCTGCTGCTGCTCGCCTGCCCGCCGGCGGCGAGCGCGGAGCAGATCGCCTGGGCGAACGTCCAGTTGCACGCCATCCGCGACGACCCGCACTGGCGGGGCGGCGACTACCACGACGCCGCCCCGGGCCAAGGTCCGCACGCGGGGCTGGGGTTGGCCCGTCGGCTCGCACACGTCACCTACCGCAGCGAGCGGGAGCTGACCGTCCGCTTCGGGCGTTCCCCTCAGGAGGCGGAAGACCCGTCGCGCGGCGGCCGCTACCAGGTCGAGTCCTACCTCGACCATCACGCCGCCAAGCTCGTCCAGCGCTTCGACGCGGCCAGTTACGTCGTCCTGACGCAGGCCATGAACTCCCACGACGTCGGCCGCGGCCGCGGAGGCATCGCCTCCGCCCTGCGCCGCGTCACCGCCGACACCCTCGTCGCCGGAGTCTCCTCCGACCGCCTCTACCCCCTCCCCCAGCAGCACGCACTCGCCTCCGGCATCCCGGCCGCGGACCGCCTGCGGGTGATCGACTCCCCGCACGGCCATGACGGCTTCCTCATCGCCACGGACCAGGTCGCCGCGCTCGTCCGGGAACTGCTCGGCTAGTCCCCGCCGGCCCCGGCCTGCGGCGCCGGTCCGCGGCCTTCGCACCGCGCGGTGCACGGTGTCCTGGTCCGCACGGTCCGTAAGATCCGCTATGTGGCAAGTGCAGCGGATCGTGAGCAGCCGTCGGGCGCGTCCGACGACGACGGCACGCGGCTGACGGACACCGGACGGGTCGAGGCCTTCAGCGACGGCGTGTTCGCCATCGTGATCACGCTGCTCGTGCTCGACCTCTACGACCACGACTTCCGGTCCGGTGACCTCGCGTCGGCCCTGGTCGCGCAGTGGCCCGCCTATGTGGCATTCGTCGTCTCGTTCGTCTATGTGGGCGTGATCTGGCTCAACCACCACGCGCTCTTCCGGCGGATCCGCCGGATGGACTGCGGCCTGCTGTGGATCAACCTCGCGATCCTGTTCAGCACCGTGATCGTGCCCTTTCCCACCGCGGTTCTCGGGGACGCCCTGGCCAAGGGCGGAGGCGCGGACGACCAGCGGGTCGCGGTGGTCCTGTACGCCCTGGTCGCCGCCGTCATGTCGGCGCCGTGGTGGGGGGTGTTCACGTATCTGTGCCACCGTCCTGCCCTGGTGGAGCCCGGCGTTCCGCCCCGTTACCTCCGGGCGCAGCGGATCCGGCCGCTGACCGGCCTCGTCCTCTACGTGGTCTGCGGGGTGGGCGGGTGGTTCGTCGGCCCGGTCGTCGGGATGGTCTGCATCGGCGTGGTGATCCTCTATCACGCCCTCACCAGTGAGGGCCTTCACCAAGGACCGGCCGGCCGCCTCTTCGGCGTTTTCAAGCGCTGAGTCCCCCGTCCGGGGTGAGCACGACACGCTGCCCGGGCGCCTCCGGCGCGGTCCAGACCTGCTCGACCCGGGAGAGCGGGACGGGAAGGGTGTCGACAGCGAGGGTGCCAGAGGTGATGAGTTCGGCGAGCAGGGGGAGTTCGGCGAGGATGCCGGCGGTGCTGACCGAGCCTTGGCCACTGCCCATGAGCTGGAGGTTCGCGCCGCGCAGGAAGGCCGAGGGCAACGTGATGTCCGGCCCGGCGACGGAGCCGATCTGGACCCAGGCGAGGGGCCTGGCGCGTTCGGCGCGAGCGGTCAGCAGAGCGGGCAGGGCGTGCTCGGTGGCCGGCCCCCAGACGTAGTCCAGGACGATGTCGACGTCACCGGCGGCGCGCCCGAGGTGGTCTGCGGTCTTCTCGGGGTCGCCGCGGAGGGGGACGGTCTCGTCGGCGCCGAGGCCGAGGAGCAGCGCGAGACGTTCGGGGTCTCGGCCGGCGGCCACGACGTGGGCGGCGCCGAGGTGTCGGGCGATCCGGACGGCGAGCCGTCCGGCGCTGCCGGTGGCGCCCAGGACCAGGACGGAGGCGCCGGGCCGCAGGGGTGCGCGCCGGCGCAGGGCGACCCACGAGGACATGGCGGGGTTCATGGCGGCGGCCACCGCGACCGGGTCGGTGCCCGCGGGCAGGGTGACGGCGCGGCGGCGGTCGACGACGGCCCGTTCGGCCATGGTGCCCGTCGCGCCGTCCGGGGCCACGAAGTAGAGCAGTTCGCCCCGCGGGGTGCGGCCGACCGCGTCGATGCCCGGGACCAGGGGCAGGACGCCTTCCGAGGTGTAGTGGCTGCCGTCGGCGCCGGAGCGCACCCGGGGGTGGAGCCCGGCGGCCAGGACGTCGACGAGGATCTCGTGCTCCCCGCGCGGCTCTGGGGTGGCGACGGTGCCGTAGCGGGGCGGTGCGTCGAAGGAGTGGACGACGGCGGCGCGCATGGAAAACCTCCTGGACGGCCAGCGGGCACTGATAGTTTGTTGCACGTACTACTTTGAATTTAGTTTGTGCCACGTACCATGTCAAGCGAAGGCAGCCCATGACCCAGAACCGCGAACCGGACCTCACCGAGGGACCGCAGAACACGCTGGACGCCCTCGCCCAGCTGTCGTTCCTGATCCAGGGCGCCCTGTCGCGCGTCGCCGCGGAGCACGACCTCTCGCTCCCCCAGGTCCGGCTGCTCGGCATCCTGCGCGACCGCCGGCCCGGCATGCTCGAACTCGCCCGCCATCTGGGCCTGGACAAGTCCTCGATGACCGGACTCGTCAGCCGCGCGGAGAAGCGCGGGCTGGTCGAACGACTGCCCTCGCCCCACGACGGGCGCGGCGTCCTGGTCGGCCTCACACCGCTCGGGCGGGAGCTCGGCAGCCGGTGCACCGACGAGATGGAGCAGCACGTCGCGGCGTTGACGGCCGGCCTGACACCCGTCGAGCACACCCTCCTCCGCATCGTGGCCACCAAGCTCCTGGACGCCGCCGGACAGTGACCGGGCGACCGCGCACGGCGAGTCGGCGGGGGTTCGCCCCCCGGCCACCCAATGGCCACTCCCCGGTCGCGTCGCCCTGTGACGGTCGGAGAAGTTGGCTATACAACTTTGCCGAGGAGAGAGACATGACCCCCCTGACCGCCTTCCCGGTCGACGAGCTGCCCGCGATGTGGCTGCGCGACAACTGCCCCTGCACGGACTGCCGCGACCCGCGGTCGGGCCAGAAGCTCTTCCAGATCGGCGCCCTGCCCGACGGGCTGCGGGTCGAGACGGCGACCGACGTCACCGGCGACGCCGCCGGGCCCGCGGTCGAGGTCGTCTGGGCGCCCGACGGTCACCGGTCCGCCTACCCCGTGGCCTGGCTCGCCGCCCACCGGCCCGGCGGCACCTCGTACGGGGACCGGCGCACCGAGCACGGCAAGGAGCTGTGGCGGGCCCGCGATCTGTCCGGCCGGCTGCCCGAGGCGGACTGGGACGCCTACCTGGGCGAACCGGGGTTGCGCGCACGCCTGCTGGAGTCCGTCCTGCGGCTCGGCTTCATGCTGCTGCACCGGGTGCCGGAGCGCGAGGGGCAGGTGCTCGCCGTGGCGGAGACTTTCGGCTTCGTCCGCGAGACCAACTACGGCAAGCTCTTCGACGTCCGCGTAGAGCCCGACCCGAACAACCTCGCCTTCACCTCGGTCGCCATCACGCCGCACACCGACAACCCGTACCGCGACCCCGTCCCGACGATCCAGCTGCTGCACTGCCTGGTCAACGACGCGGAGGGCGGCGACTCCGGCCTCGTCGACGGCTTCGCCGCGGCCGCGATGCTGCGCCGCGAGGACCCGGAGGCGTTCGCCGTCCTCAGCCGGACGCCCGTGCCGTTCGTCTTCCGCGACGCGGGGACCGAGCTGCGCGCCGACCGCCCCCTGATCGGCACGGACGCCCTCGGCCGGGTGCGGGAGGTGCGCTTCAACAACCGCTCCATCGGCGCCCTGCGGCTTCCGGCCGCCGAGCTCGAGGCCTTCTACGCGGCGTACCGGACCTTCGCGGAGCTGCTGCTCCGACCGGAACTGCAGCTGGACCTGCGCCTTTCGCCCGGCGACTGCCTGGTGTTCGACAACACCCGTCTGCTGCACGCCCGTACCGCCTTCGCCGCGGACGGGGCACGTCACCTGCAGGGCTGCTACGCCGACCTCGACGGCCTCGCCGGCAGCCTGGCCGTGCTGCGGCGCGCGGACACCCTGGAGCCGCTGGCCGAGTTGTTCGCCGGCGCGGGATCGGCGGAGTACCTGGGCGAGTCGGTCTCCATGGCCCAGCACATGCTGCAGGCGGGCGCCCGGGCCGAGGCCGCCGGCGCCGCGCCGCACCTGGTGGCGGCTGCGATGCTGCACGACGTCGGGCACTTCGCGGGCGAGGTCACCGGGCAGGACCTGATGGACGGCACCGACAACCGGCACAGCCACACCGGCGCCGACCTGCTGGCCCGGTGGTTCGGACCGGAGGTCACCGAGCCGGTGCGGCTGCACGTCGCCGCCAAGCGCTACCTGTGCGCGGTCGAACCGGGGTACCACGACCGGCTGTCGGAGGCGTCCAAGCACACGCTGGCCGTCCAGGGCGGCCCGATGACGCCGGAGCAGGCGGCCGCCTTCGCCGCGCTGCCGGGCGCGGCCGACGCGGTCGCCGTCCGCCGCTGGGACGAGGCCGCGAAGGACCCCGACGCGTTCACCCCCCCGTTCGAGCACTTCGTCCCTCTGCTCGCCGCGCTGGTGCGCGGATAGGGCAGGCACGGTGCGGGGGGCTTCGCGGCTGGGCCGGTGAAGACGGTGCGGGTTCGTGGGGGCTGGCCGCGCAGTTCCCCGCGCCCCCTCCGGAGGCCCGGCCGGTGAGCCCGTGCGGGTCCGCGGCGGCTGATCGCGCAGTTCCCCGCGCCCCTGACAGGGACCCGACGGCGGCCGCGCTTCGTACGGCCGGCGGCGAGGCGCCGCGGGACCGCGGCTTCTTCCGAGGCCGCGGCAAGGCGCAGCTGGAGCCGGTCCGACCAGGAGTCCTGGACCGACGGGTCACCCGGCAGGTCGGTCACCGAGGTGCTCTGGAGCGCGGCGAGCTCCCGTGCGCGGCGTGCGGCGTACGCGCGGGTCCGTTCGGTGCCGAGGCGGTCGATCCAGGCCGGGCGATCGGATGCCGGGACGAGGTCGAGGGCGTGCAGGACGATGCCGAGGGCGATGCTGTCGCCGGGCTCGGCGGCCACGGCGCCGAACAGGTCGGGCAGGCGGGCCGGGTCGTCCACGGCCGCGCGGTACGTGGCCCACCGCGCGTGCCCGCCCGAGTCGGCGGGTGGCATTCAGGCTTTCTCGGTGCGCGGGCTGTGCTGGCGGCCCAGGGTCGAGGCGGCCACCGAGTTGTGCACCGTGAACGCGATGGTGCCGGGCAGGTAGCGGTCCTCCGACCACTCCACCGGCGCGCCCGCCGGATCGGTCGTGCGGCGCCGTTCGCGCAGCAGGACCTGGCCGGTCGGGCACTGCAGGAGCCGGACGTCGTCCTCGTCGGCCCATGCGATGTCGATGGTGTGGTCGGCGTCCGTGAAGAGCACCCCGTGACCCACCAGGGCCTCGGTGTGCGACACGACGTCGGGCGCCAGCTCGGCCACCAGGGCGCCCACTCGGGCGGGGTAGACGGACCGTTCGACCATCACCGGTTCTCCGGACAGGGTCCGCACCCGCAGCACGAGGTAGACCTCCGCCCCCGCTTCCAGGCCCAGTTGCGCGGCCTCCTCGGGCTCGGCCGGGCGCCGCACGACCCGGTCGACCCGGCCGCCCGGCGTCTCGCCGAGGGAACGCGCCCAGTTGGTGAAGCTCAGCAGTTCGGAGAAGCTCTGCGACCGCGGGCCGCCGAGCACCGTGCGCGGGGTGCCGCGCCGGGAGGTGACCAGGCCGTCCGAGCGCAGTACGGCCAGCGCGTGCCGCACCGTGCCGCGGGAGACCCCGTAGCGCTCGGCCAGCGTGCCCTCGGGGGGCAGCTTGGCGCCGGAGGCGTACTCACCGGTGATGATCGCCGCGCGGAGCTCGGCGGCGACCCTCCGGTACCGCAGGTCGCTGTCGCCGCCGCCGTGGTCCTCACGCAACGTGTCTCCCGGCCGGTCTCGTGTCCACCGGACCGGCAGTGCGGCCGGCCACGGACCGACCCTATCCGGCCGGACCCGCGGCTCCGGGCCCAGGTGGGGCGTGCCGCGGGGCCGGTCCGGGGCGACCGCCCCGGACCGGCCCCCTGCGGAGTCGCGTCACACGGCGTGGACGGTGCCCGCGTACCGCTGGACGAAGCGGGTGCCGGTGCCCGCGGTGACGGTCACGTCGTACCGGCCCTCGTCGGTGCGCCACTTCACGGTGTCGTTGTGGCCGGCCCGGACCCAGACGGTCTCCTCCTCGCCGGAGAAGTCGTTGGGCGTGACGGTGAAGGCCACGTCGGAGCCGCCCTCGTTGCGCAGCTCCAGCTCGACCGTGGTGTGCCCCGGGTCGTCGGCGCGGCGCAGGGTCGCGGCGACGAGCGGCGCGGCCACGTCGTCCTGGCCGTCGCGGACGACGGTCCCCGCGAAGCGGCGGACGAAGCCGTCGGCGCCGTGCACGGAGAAGTCGTAGCGGCCGTCGGTGGCCGCCGCGTCCCACACATAGGTGCGGGACGAGTGCGGCTGGACCGTGAACGGGGTGCCGACGCGCGGCAGGGCGACGTTGGGCAGCACGGTGAAGTGGTAACCCACGGTGCCGTCGTTGGTCAGCGTGCAGGTGACCTTGCCGGTGGCCCGGTCGACGGTGACGTCGGCCCACGGCAGGTAGGGCAGCGGGCGGTGCGGACGCTCGCCCTCCTCCTGCACCGGCATGGCCTGCGCGGTGGGGATCTTGACGCCGGGCAGGGAGTTGCCGGCGTCCGCCTTCGCCATCAGCGCGACGGTGTCCGGCAGGGCCGGGATGCTGTAGTCGGGCTTGGTGAAGTCGAAGGCGCTGGTGAGGTCGCCGCAGACGGTGCGCCGCCACTCGGAGATGTTGGGCTCCCGCACACCGGTCACGCGCTCCAGGAATTGCACCACCGACGTGTGGTCGAAGACCTGGGAGTTGACCCAGCCGCCGCGCGACCAGGGCGAGACGACCCACAGCGGCACCCGGCTGCCCAGGCCGATCGGCTTGCCGTTCGCGAACTCGTCCTTGGTGCCCGGCTCGGGCATCGGCGGGATGACGTGGTCGAAGTAGCCGTCGTTCTCGTCGTACATGACCAGGAAGACGGTGTGCTTCCAGACCTCGGGGTTGGAGAACAGCGACTGGAGCGCGGTGTCGACCCAGTGGGCGCCGTAGTCGGGGCCGGCCGACGGGTGCTCACTGAACAGGTAGGGCGCCACCAGCCAGGAGACGGTGGGCAGGGTGCCGTCCTTGCAGTGCTTGTCGAACGCCGTGGGGTCGAACTTGGTCATGGCGTTGATGTAGCGCGGGTCGTCCTTGGGGAACGCGTGGAACTGCCTGAAGTACGACAGCGCGTTGTCGTCGTAGTCGCCGTAGCGGTCGTCGGAGCCGTCCGGGTTGTGGTAGACACGCCAGCTGACGCCGGCCTCTTCCAGCCGCTCCGCGTACGTCGTCCAGTCGGCCACCGGGTTGTCGGTGACCGGGGTGTTGTCGGTCCACGGGCCCGTGGTGCCGTCGACGCCGGGGCCGGCGGTGCCGGTCCACAGGTAGAGGCGGTTGGGGTCGGTGGGGCCGTTCAAGGAGCAGAAGTAGCCGTCGCAGAGGGTGAAGGCGTCTGCGAGGGCGTACTGGTAGGGGATGTCCTCGCGGTTGAAGTAGCCCATGGTGCGCTCGCCCTTGGCGGAGACCCACTTGTCCATGGAGCCGTTGTTGACGGCGGAGTGGCCCGTGTCCCAGTCGTGCGGGAGGCCGCCCGCGTTCTGGGCGTTGTACTTGGTGGTGTCCATCCGGAAGGGCAGCAGGTAGCCCTCGGAGCGGCTGCGGTCCGGCTGGCGGAACACGGAGTCGCCGTTGGGGAGCACGACGGCCTGGCGGTCGCCGAAGCCCCGCACACCGCCCAGCGTGCCGAAGTAGTGGTCGAAGCTGCGGTTCTCCTGCATCAGGATGACGACGTGCTTGACGTCGGCGATGCTGCCGTCCCGGTCGTCGTGGCTCGCGGCCTCGGCCGTGCCGGGCAGTCCGACGGCTGCGGCGGCAGCCCCGGCGGCGGCGGTGCCGATGAAGGCGCGGCGGCTGAACTGGGTCATGGGGTGGTCCTTCGGTTCGTTCGGGTCAGCCGCGGGCGGACAGCGAGAAGGTGACGACGGCGGCGGCGTGGTCGGAGGGCCAGCCGTTGGCGGCCGTGCCGGGCACGGGCCGGGGCCAGCCGGTGACGAGGCTGTGCGCCTCGACGACGCGGAGCGGGCCCGCGTACTGGACCTGGTCGACGCGGTCCTGCGGCTCGGCTCCGGTGCCGCCGTCGCGCTGCGGCCTGACGGGGGACCATGTGGTGCCGGGCACGGCGACGGGGTCGGAGTGGACGGCGCGGAAGGCGTCGACGAGTCCGGCCTGCTCCAGGGTCCCGGTGACGGGCCAGCGCAGGCGGCCCACTCCCCCGTGCTGGTCGGCCGTCCTGGCTGTCCAGTCCAGGTGGGAGGGCGAGGCGAGGCCGGCCGCGAGGACGACCGGGCCGCGGGAGGCGATGTCGGCCCGCATCGCGGCCGCCAGCGCGGTGACCTGCCGGTAGCGGAGCGTCTGCTCCTCCGCCGTCTCGACCTGGGCCGCGGTGCGGCCCGCGAGCAGCGCGTACGGCCCGTAGTCCGCCTCGTCCAGCTGGGCGGTCCACAGCCGCACCGCGGGACCGCCGGGCGGCCGCAGCGTGGCGGCGGCCGCCGGCAGGTCCGCGGTGGGGGCGACGACGTCGGTGAGCGGGTAGCGGCTGACGATGCCGAGACCGCCGGCCTGGTGGACGTCCCAGCCGAGCGCCCGGGCCAGGTCGCCGGCCGCGGTGCCGCCGGACTCCTGGAGGGCGACGACGTCGAGGCCCTGGGTGAGCACCAGGCCCAGCAGCTTCTCCGCGAAGCCGTCGACGTGGGTGCCGCCGTCCCAGAGGTTCAGCGAGGCGACCTTGAGCGGGATGCGGTCGCGGTCGTCGCGGACCGGCACCTGGACGGTGATCGTGTCCGTGCCCGCCGCGCTGTCGGTGACGGAGACGACCAGGCGCCCGGGGTTCTTGGGCGTGTTGGCGGGCGCCTTGCCGCTGACGGTGCCGTCCGCGGCCACCGACAGCCAGCTGTCGCCGCCGGCGCTCTTGAACGTCGCGCTGCCGGCCGGGTTGCCCTCGGGCCGGACCCACAGGCCCGCCAGCGGCACGGAGAACTCGGCGCCCTCCAGCTGCGGGGCGGTCGTGAGGGCGTCCACCACCGCGTGCGGGCGCGGGATGACGGGGCGGGGCAGGAAGCTGAACGGCGCGGTCTTGGCGAGGATGCCGTAGCCGTCCTTCGCCAGCAGGTAGCCCGTGTACGGACCGCCGGTCAGGCCCGAGGTGTTGATCGTGATGTCGCCGGAGGCGGCCGGCGTGTACTCCCACGCCAGCGACGAGCCGGTGCCGGGCTGCCGGTCGCCGTCGTAGACGCCGACCCAGTTCGTCGCGTTGGGCGCGTCGGTCGTCCAGTGGAAGACGACCTGGTCGCCCTCGTACGGGTTGGCGGTCTTGAGGGTGATCGAGTCGCCGGTGGGTGCGCCGGCGAAGCTGAACGGCGCGCTCTGGGCGAGGATGCCGTAGCCGTCCTTGGCCAGGAGGTAGACGGTGTACGGCCCGCCGCTGAGGCCGGAGGTGTCGAGCGTCGCCGTGCCGGAGGCACCGGGGACGTACGTCCACACCAGGGAGCCGCTGCCGCTCGCCGGCTTGCGGTCGCCGTCGTACACGCCGATCCAGTTCTTCGGGTCGGGGGAGTCCGTCGTCCAGGTGAAGCTCAGCTTGTCGCCCCGCTGCGGGGACGCCGTGGAGCTGAGCGCGATGGTGCTCCCGGACGCTGCGTCACGAGTGAGAGGTGGCACGGTGATGGGTCCTCTCCGCCCGGGCACCGCCGCGACGGACCCGGGTGAGCAAAGTTGTCTATATAACTTCGCTCTAGCAAGCCGTCCCGTGGCGACGTCCCGGTGAACGCGGGATTGCCGCCGACCGGGCGGCAAACGGAATTCTCGCTCCGTGCGGCGCGAGCGCCGACGAGCGCGAGAAGCGGTGAAACACCAGGCCAACGGCGACTGTCGGGCCGAGGTGGGGCGCGCCGGGGGTGCGCGGGCGGGCGGCACGCACGCCCGCGCGACGCGCCGCCCGGTCGCGGAAGGTGCGCGCGGCCGCGAGGGGAACTGTGCGCAGCCGGGCCCGCGACGATCGGGGCGCCCCGGGGCCGGCCGTTCGCGAACCGCGTCAGGCCCGCCCGTGTGGACTCGCCCGGCGCGCGCTCCGAGGTCACCGGCATCCGCGGGTCCCGTTCGTATGATCGCCAGGCTCAGGACGACGTCGGCACCGAGGCGGTCGGGACGTGACACAGGCGGGAATCGACTACGCGGCGGTCTTCCGGGGCCTGCCCAGCGCGGTGGCGCTCCTGACCCCGCAGCTGTTGTTCCTCGACGCCAACGAGGAATACCTGTCCCTGTCGGGCCGTCCGGCCACGGAGGTCATCGGGCACTTCCTCTTCGACGTGTTCCCCGACAACCCCGCCCACCGGGGGGCGTCCGGTATGCGCAACCTCGGAGCGTCCCTTCGGCGCGTCGCGTCGACCGGCGAACGGGACGCCATGGCGCTGCAGCGGTACGACGTCGAGGACCCCGAGCACCCCGGTCAGTGGGAGGAGCGCTACTGGAGCCCGGTCAACACGCCGGTGTTCGGCGACGACGGGCACGTGGCGCTGGTGGTGCACCGGGTGGAGGAGGTCACCGAGCTCATCCGCGCCCGGGGCCGCCCCGACCAGGACCGCGCCAGGGTGCTGGAGGCCGAGCTGTACGGCAGGGCCCGCGAGCTCCAGGAGGTCAACGAGCGGCTGCGGCGCGCCCACGCCCGGGAGCGCGAGGTGGCGCTCGCCCTCCAGGCGGCGATGCTGCCCGCCCCGCACCCGCTGGGGCAGCACCGCGTGGCGGTGCGCTACCGGCCGGCCACGGGCGCGCTCAACGTGTGCGGCGACTGGTACGACCTGGTGGAACTGCCCGGCGAGGGCGACCGGATCGGTGTCTCGGTCGGTGACGTCGTGGGGCACGGCCTGCCCGCGGCGTGCGTCATGGGGCAGTTGCGCAGCGCGCTGAGCGCGGCCTCACGGGTCGCGGACGGCCCGGCCGGCGCCCTGGAGGTCCTGGGGCTGTACGCCCGCTCGGTGCCCGGGGCCGAGTCGACGACGGCGGTGAACACCTTCGTCGACTGGGGCGAGCGGACCATCACCTACAGCAGTGCCGGACATCCGCCGCCGGTCCTGCTGCACGCCGACGGCACGGTGGACTTCCTCGACCAGGCCACCGACCCGCCGCTGGGCGTCCGTCCTCACCATGTGAGCAGGCCGCAGGCCGTCGTCCGGTTCAACACGGACGACACGCTCGTGCTCTACACCGACGGCCTGGTCGAGCGGCGCGGCGAGGACATCGACGCCGGTCTCGCCCGGCTCGCCGACGTCCTCGCCCGGCACCGCGGCGCGGGACCGGAGCGGCTCGCCGACGCGGCGCTCGGCGAGTTGCTGCCGCCCGGCGGGATCACCGACGACACGGCGCTGGTGGTCGTCCGCCTCTGAACGGTGCGAGGACGGCGACGGGCCGTCAGCTGAAGCCGACGACGGCATGCGGCCGGTAGGGCTCCTCCAGGGCCTTCAGCTCCGCCTCGTCCAACCGCAGGTCGAGCGAGCCGACGGCGTCGAGCAGGTGCTGCTCCTTGCCGACCCCCACGATGGGGGCGGTCACCCCCGGCTGCCGCAGCAGCCAGGCCAGGGCGACCTGGGCCCGCGGCACGCCGCGCCGGGCGGCGATGGCGGCCACCGCGTCGACGACGACGCGGTCCTGCTCGGGGTAGAGGCTCCGGCCGAACTCGTCGGTCTCCTGACGGGCGCTGCCGGCGTCCCAGTCCCGGGTGAGGCGGCCGCGGGCCAGCGGACTCCACGGCGTCACGCCGACGCCCTGGTCGGCGCAGAGCGGCAGCATCTCGCGCTCCTCCTCGCGGTAGAGAAGGTTGTAGTGGTTCTGCATGCTGACGTACTTCGTCCAGCCGCCCAGCTCCGCGGTGTGCTGGGCCTTGGCGAACTGCCAGGCGTACATGGAGGACGCGCCGATGTAGCGCGCCTTGCCCGCCTTGACCACGTCGTGGAGGGCCTCCATGGTCTCCTCGACCGGGGTGTCGTAGTCCCAGCGGTGCGTGATGTAGAGGTCCACGTAGTCGGTGCCGAGGCGGCGCAGGCTCGCGTCGATCTCGGAGTGGATCGCCTTGCGCGACAGGCCCGCGCCGTTGGGACCGGGGCGCATGCGGCCGTGCACCTTGGTGGCCAGGACGATGTCGTCGCGGTTCGCGTGCTCGGCCAGCACCCGCCCCACGATCTCCTCACTCGTGCCGTCGGAGTAGACGTTGGCGGTGTCGAAGAAGGTGACGCCGGCGTCGAGGGCGGCCCGGATCAGCGGGCGCGCGGCGTCCTCGTCGAGCGTCCAGGGGTGGTTGCCGCGCTCCGGCACGCCGTAGCTCATGCAGCCGAGACAGATGCGCGATACGTCCAGACCGGTGGAGCCGAGTTTCGTGTACTGCACGTTCCTACCTACCTCCGCGGATGGGTTCTTCGGGGCGTGCGCCGGCAGAGCACCTGCCCGCCCTCTCGCCCGGCACAGCACCTCGGATCATGCCCCTCGCCCGGACCGGCATCCCCGGCGAGGGCGGGCCGCCGCGGCGTCACGGGGTCGCGGGGCCGTGCACGGCGGTCACCGACAGGACGGTGACGCCGGTCGCGGCGCAGCCCACCAGCGTGTCGTCCGGCAGGAAGAGGGCGTCGCGCTCGTCGGGCGGGTAGACGCGCAGACCCCGGGCCTTCTCCGGCGCGCACGTCTTCACATCGTAGTTCCCGGCCTGGGCGATGCGCAGCAGGGCCTCCGCGGAGCCGCCCCGCGGCAGCACGACGGCCGCTCCGGGACTTCCCGCGCGCTCGGCCGGTTCGCCGATCTGCCGGCCCGAGGCGCCGCCGACCAGGGAGACCCCGGGAAAGCCGCGCAGGGTGCAGGGGCCCGGTCCGGAGTTGACGAAGACCAGCGCGCGCTCCACCGAGCCCGCTGCGCCCTCGGACCCGCCGAAGGCGATCTTGAGCTGTGCGGACCGGCATGCGGTGACCTCGGACACCGGAGCGGAAGCGGGTGCGGACGGCCGCACCACGGGCGACCGGGTGCTGGCGGACGGCACGGGTGCGGCGGTCGTCGGGTCGCCGCTCTCCGAGGGAAGGACGCTCGCCGGCGGAGCGGCGGGCCGCACGCCCGGGTCGCCGCCGCCGCTGCCGCTGCCGGGCAGGGGCACCAGGAACACCGCGGCCGCCAGGCATCCGCTCAGGGCGGTGCCGAACGCGACCGCCCGCCGGCGCCGCGCGGACCGGGCCCGGCGGCGGACGGCGGTGAAGGCACCGGGCGGCGGGGCCAGCAGGACGACGGGCTGCCGGAACGCCTCGGCGATCTCGCTCGGCACGTCCTGCGCGCGCCCGGCGCCGGCCTCGGCGGGGTCACCCGGGTCAGACGGTCGTTTCATGAAGCCCCCTGAGAGAGGCCCGCAGGTGCTGCCGGGCTGCGTGCAGATCGCTCTTGACCGTGCCGGGGCGGCGGTGCAGCGCTGCCGCTATGTCGTTCACGGACAGGTCGGCGTAGTAGTGCAGGAGTACCGGGACGCGCAGCCGCCTGGGCAGGGCCTCCACCAGGGCGCGGATCTCGGTGCCGTGGTCGGCGGCCGGGGCGTGGTCCACCGCCACGGCCTCCAGCTGCCGTACGGCGTCCTTCTCCCGCTCCTGCCGGCGCCAGTGGTCCTTCACGAGGTTCGCCGCGATGGAGAAGAGGTACGGTGCCGGTTCGCGGACCGTCGCCCACCGCGACCACAGCCGTGTGAACGACTCGGCCGCGATCTCGTGCGCGATGGCGTCGCTGTCCACGAGCCTGCGGCACCAGCCGGCCAGGCGCGGATAGAAGGACTCGAAGAACTCCTCCGCCTCCGCTGCGCTGCTCACACCGAATCCGCCATTCCTGTCTCGCTCCCCCGACCCGCGCGACGGCACCGCGCCCGTCAGACGGTGACGACGCTCTTCCAGCCGCCGACGGGCCGCTCCCCCACATTAAGCCGTTGCATATTGCGCACGACCGTGGGGTGCTGTGCCTCCAGCCAGTCGCAGAACTGGCGGAACGAGACCATGCGGACGTCGTCCTTCCGGGCCATCTCGCCGATCACCTGCTCCACGGCGTCCATGTAGATGCCGCCGTTCCACTGCTCGAAGTGGTTGCCGATGAAGAACGGGGCGCGGTTGCCGTTGTAGGCGCGCTCGAAGCCGGCCAGGTAGGCGCCGCGGGCCTGGTCGCGCCAGGCGGGACGGCGCGCGGGGTCGCCCTGGGTGGTGCCGGACTGGTTGGCGAGCATGTTGTAGTCCATGGAGAGCACCTCGAAGCTGTGCCCGGGGAACGGTACGGACTGCAGCGGGAAGTCCCAGATGCCGAGCTTGCGGCGCGGCCAGACCTGGAGCCCGCCCGGCGAGCTGGCGTCGTACCGCCAGCCCAGGGAGGCCGCGGTGGACAGCAGGTTGAACTGGCCCATCAGGCAGGGTGTGCGGCCGCCGACGAGTTCCTTGGTGTAGTCGAAGGGCAGCGGGTCCAGGTCCTGGAAGCCGGTGTTGGTCCGCCACTCCTGCACGAAGCGGGTGGCCTGCTCGATCTCGCTGCGCCACTGCGCGGGCGACCAGCGCTTCACCGAACCCCAGCCACCGCAGAAGTGGCCGTTGAAGTGGGTGCCTATCTCATGCCCCTCGAGCCATGCCGCCCTCAACTGCTGCAGCGTCAGCCGTATGTGGGCGTCCGTCAGGTAGCCGATGTCGGAGGCGCCGACCGGGTTGCGGGGCGGGTCGTACAGGTGCTTCTTGGACTCGGGCAGCAGGTACAGACCGGAGAGGAAGAACGTCATGGCCGCGCCCGCCTCCTCGGCGATCTTCCGGAAGCGGGCGAAGAGACCGTTGTCCAGTTCGCCGGCACCGTCCCAGGAGATCACGACGAACTGCGGCGGCCGCTCGCCCTTCTCCAGCCGGTGGACCTCCGGCTGCCGCGGCTGGGCACCGGTCAGCGAGGTCGAGCCGTCGCCTATCAGCCGCGGCCGCTCGATGCTGGGCGGCTCGTCGCGCGGCGGCGCCGAGGACGGCGGCGGGGAGGGCTCCGAGGAGGACCGTGCCGGAGACGGGTTGCCGTGCGCGAAGGCCTCACCGCCCGCACCGCGGTACAGCGCGTAGCCGCCGGCCGACAGCAGGCCCCCGGCACCGAGTCCCATGAACAGCCTGCGAGGCAGCCGGGACGGTTCCCCGTGCGGACGACGTGACGCGCTCACTTTGACTCACTCACTGTTGACGGCGGATCACCCGGAGCCGTCGCGTCCTCACGACGGCACTGGTATAGAGACCGGCGCGGCGCCCTTGGTTGTCACGGAACGGTAAAGGCAGCCCGGACCGGCCTCCGCCCCGGGCGCGGGCGGCGCCTCCGGCAGTCGCCGGACGGCCGCTTCCGGCGCCGGCGACAGACCTTCCCGGGCCCGGGTCCGCGTTCCGGAGACCACCGGGATCGAGGGTCCGCGGTTCCGGGTGGAAATGCCGCCGCAGAGTCAGCCGGTGATCACACCCACCGCGATACCGAGCGTCGCGGTGTTGTAGACGAACGACAGAATGCTGTGCGAGAGAATGCGGGTCCGGATCGTGGAACTCTGCGTCTCCACGTCGGAAACGGAGAACGTGGTGCCGAGCGTGAAGGAGAAATAGGCGAAGTCCGCGAAATTCGGGCGCTTGGTGTTGGGGAATGCCAGCACCTCGTCCGGCAGGGTGGCGTAGTACACCTGCGCATAACGCTCCGCATAGCCGAAGTGGAGGATCGCCCAGGCGAGCAGGACGGCGGGGACACCGACGAGCTTGGAATACAGATCGGACAGGCCGTGCCCCTTGTCGATGACGATCATCACCCCCGCGACGATGCCGATGAGGCTGGTGAAGACCGTGAAGACCAGGCCGGACCGCCGGCCGAGCATCCCCTTGAGCCAGTCGGCGCTGTCACTGTCGACGTAGCGCCTGCTCTTCCTGAGACGGGATATCCGGGTCGCCAGGTACACGAGGGCCAGAACGTCCCAGAGCCCGATGTACGTCCTGGTGTGGGTGTCGAGGACAACAATGGCGACGCCGAGGAGGATGAGTGCGGCCTCGGTCATTCTGGACATTGCGAGCAGGATTTTGCTGAACATCGTTCCTTCTTCGGGGAATCCCGGTCCGGCTTTCGCGCGGGACGGGCGAATGCCGGCGGCAATGGCACCGCGACTGTAGCCCACCTCTCCCCTCGCACGGACCACAGGAAAGCATCAACCCGATACGTAGGCAGCCAAATCACACCGGAAGTGGGACCCCAGTCCGGATAGGGGCGGCGGAAAACCGGGGGAAGCAGTCGGCGACCGGCGGGGTTGTTCCCAGTACGGGGCACGCGGCCCCGCGGACACCGGTGGCGGAGGGAGCGGTCCATGAACACATCGCCACTCGACCTTTCCGGACGGCGGGTCCTCGTCACGGGGGCCGGCAGCGGGATCGGGCGCGCACTGGCCCTGGAACTCGCCGTGCGACGCTGTTCCTTGGTGCTCGCCGGACGGCGCGCCGCGCCACTGGAGGAGACCGCCCGACTCGTCACCGGGCGCGGCGGGACGGCCCGTGCCGTGACCCACGACCTCACGTCGGAGAGGGGGCCCGAGCAGGCGGTCGAGGACGCCGTGCGCATCCTGGGCGGCCTGGACGTGCTGGTCAACAACGCGGGAAACGTACGGGCCGGGGCACTGGACGAGGACATCGCGGCCGCGGACATCCACGCGATGGTCGGACTGAACCTCCTCGCGCCGATCCTCGCGACCCGGGCCGCGCTGCCGCATCTGCGCGCGGCCGGCGCCGCACACGGTCACGCGGTGGTGCTCGGCATCGCGTCCGGCGCGGCACTGGTGGGCATGCCGTACTACAGCGTGTACGCGGCGACGAAGGCGGGCCTGGCCCGTTTCGACGAGGCGTTGCGCAGGGAGTTGTGGGGCAGCGGCGTCCACGTCGCGACCGCGTACCCCGGGGGGACGCAGACGCCGATGATGGAGTCCTCCCGGGCGGGCGCCGACCTGGGGTACGGGCGGCGGCCGGTCGAGGAGGTCGTCAGGGAGATCGTCGCGGGCGTGGAGGCGGGTGAGGTGGACATCAACACCCAGCGTCCCGAACGCCGTGAGCTGCAGCGGCTCAACACCGCCGATCCCCTCGCGGTCGACGCGGCGCTGGCTCCCTCACTGGCGGCGATGCGCGAGGCGGTACGCGGCCACCGCAGCATCTGAGCCCGCGCCGGGCCCGTTCAGCCCGTGGCGCGCAGCCAGTCGCGCGCCGAGCGCGGGGTGACCAGCCGTACGACGCGCAGCGGTGCGAAGCGACGGTCGAGGGACCGCCGTTCGATCTCCGCACGCCGGGCCGCGTGCTGGGACCACGCCCACCGCACAGGGTGGTCGGCACGGAACCAGGAGGACACCGTCTCCACGTTCCCGCCGAAGATCCGCTCGCGCAGCACGGTCCTCCGCAGCGACCTGCGCACAATCCGCGGCATGACGACCGATCGGGGGTAGTCGAGCCAGACCACGGTGTCGGCGTGCGTCCACACCAGGTCCCTGACCTCCGGGTAGCCGAAGGAGTCGAAGACCCACCGGGGACCGGCCGCGATCTCCGCCACCCGGTCGCGGAACGCCGGATCGGCGGCCCATCCGGGTCCGGTGAACTTCAGGGAGTCCATCTCGTGGAACGGCAGGTCCAGGCGCGCGGCAAGCACACGGGCCATGGTGGTCTTGCCCGCACCGCTGATACCGACGACCAGGACGCGTCTCATCCGGCCAGGTTATCCCCGCCGTTCCCGCCGCCGGTCAGCGCCCCGGCCGCCGTACCGCCGCGCGGCGGCACACCACCGACCACGTGGCGCGGGCGGGCGGCGCACCGGCCGGCAGCCATCGCGTCCCCGAGGCGAAGGCCACCGTGCGCGCGCCCACCAGGTGGCACCAGACGGCCGTCTCGGTGAAGCCGCCGTGGACGGTCTCCTCGTAGTACCAGCCGGCGGTGACGCGGCGGTCCTCGGTGAGGAAGGGCTGCTGCAGGTACCGCTGCACCGCGGGTGGCAGGTTGCCGAGGAAGTCCCGTGCCTCCTGCGTCAGTTCGGGTTCGGCAGGCGCGGCCGGCTCCGGCACGGGACCGTGCGCCGCGCCGTCCGGGCGGTGCCGGGACAACAGCGAGGCGGCGGCGCCGGTGGCGCTGGTCCGGGCGGAGGGCACGCCGGCGCCGCCGGAACCTCCGGGACTGCCGCGGAAGGCCTGCTCGTGGAAGGACGCGGGGTCGAGAAGGAGCGTACGGACGCGGTACCCGGTTCCGCCGCGCCGCCCGGCCACCCGTTCGGCGACGCGGAAGGCGAACCGGCCGAACGTCACGGCCTCGTCCCCGGTCCCCGTGAGCCGGGTGGCCCACCACTCCAGCAGCGCACCGCTGTCGTGCTCCAACTGCTGCCGCACCTCGGGCGGGAGCATCGCCCAGCACTGGTGCCGGTCCGGCATCGCGGTGGTCGGCATGCCGCCCGCGGTGTGGACCCGGCCCTCGACGGCCGGCGGGGTGCGCGACGCTCCTCCGGCGTTGCGCGTCGTCCGCCCCGCACCCGGCTCGCCCGGCACCGGCGTTCCCCCCACGGCCCACCGCCTTCCCAATGATGCCCGTCGTATTCTAGGGCGCGGACCGGTGCCCGCGACTGTGCGTGCCGAGCTCAATTCCTCTACAGCAGCGGCGCCTTGGGCTCAGTACAGCACCTTGAGCGCACCGGGCCGGATCCGCGCGGTGACCGGGAGGACGGCGTCGACCTCGCCGTCCGCGCCGTAGGGGACGTCCCGGTCGGCCTCGATGCGGATCTCCCTGCCCCGGACGATCTCGACCTCGGGCCGGTGCACATGGGCGCCGGTCTTGAGTTCGTTCATCAGGGCGAAGAAGAGGCGGCGCGGCGCGTCGTGGATCATGACGACGTCGAGCAGCCCGTCGTCCACGCGGGCGCCGGGCGCGATCGCGCGACCGGAGCCGTAGTAGCCGGAGTTGGCGGCCACGACCGTGTAGCCGCGGCGCTCGTGCGGCACCCCGTCGACGGTGACGCGGTAGGCGGCCGCGCGCCAGCCGGCGACCGCGCGCAGTCCGCCGGCGTAGTACGAGGCCGCGCCGCTCAGCAGCCGGGAGGCGTTGGCGTGGCGGTTGGCGAGGGCGTCGACGCCCGCGTAGACGCTGCCCAGCACCACCGTCCGGTGGTGGACCGCGGAGTCGATCTCGATGGTGTCGACCGGGCGGGGGTCCCGGTGGAGCAGAACGCGGGCGAGTTCGTCCGGCCCCGAGGGAAGGCCGAGGGCACGGGCGAAGTCGTTGCCGCGGCCGGCGGGCACCAGGCCGAGCACGCCGGCCGTGCCGCTGAGGGCGCCGCCGATCCCGCCCACGATGCCGTCCCCGCCGACGGCGAGCACGACGCGGCCCGACGCGCCCGCGCGGCGGGCGAGTTCCCGGGCGTGGGGCAGGCTTGTGCTGTACTCCGTCTCCAGCTCCGCACCGGCCTCGCGCAGCAGCCGGGCGAGCGGAAGCAGGGCGGCGGCCCCGGTGGACCCCCCGGCGGTGGGGTTGACGACGGCCGTGAACTGTCGCATGCGCGTGCCTCCGGGACGGGAGTGGGCCTCAGCGGACGGGGAGGAGGATGCCGGGGTTCAGCAGGCCTGCCGGGTCGAGCGCGTCCTTCACGGCCCGCAGCGCGGCGATGCCCAGCGGGCCGGCCTCGCGGACGTACCAGTCGCGGTGGTCGGCGCCCACGCCGTGGTGGTGGCTGATGGTGCCGCCCGCGGCGATGATCGCCTCGTTCGCGGCGGTCTTGGCCGGGGCCCAGTGGGCGACGGGGTCCTCGCCCTGCGCGGACACGACCGTGAAGTAGAGCGAGGCGCCGTTCTCGTAGACGTGCGAGATGTGGCACATCACCAGGGGCGGCGTGCCGGCGCCCGCGAGGGTGGCGGTCAGCGCGTGGCGCACCGAGTCGTACAGCTCCGGCAGGCGCGACCAGAACGTCGCGGTCTCCAGGGTCTCGGCGAAGGCGCCCGCGTCGAGCAGGGCGTCCCGCAGATAAGGGGCGGAGTAGCGGCCGTGGGCCCAGCGCTGCCCGGGTTCCTCTCCGAGGTACTCGCCGCCGCAGTCGCGCAGCACCGCCGCGGCCCGGGCGCGGCGGTAGGCGGTGTCCTCCTCGGTGCCCTCGTAGCCGGTGACGGCGACGCAGCCGGCCGCCGAGAGGCCGTCGGAGGCACCGATGGCGTCGGGCTGGGCCAGGCCGATCATCGTCTCCGTCTCGTCGGACAGCCGCAGCACCGTGGGCCGCGGGCCGTCCTGGGCGAGCCGGCGCAGCGCGGCCGCGCCCTCGGCGAACCCGGGGAAGCGCCAGCCCTCGTAGACCGTGACCCGCGGGACCGGGCGGATGCGCACGGTGACAGAGGTGATGACGCCGAGCGCGCCCTCGGAGCCGAGGACCAGCTGACGCAGGTCCGGGCCGGCGGCGGAGCGCGGCGCGCGGCCGGCGTCCAGGGTGCCGCGCGGGGTGGCGACGGTCAGGCCCAGCACCATCTCGTCGAAGCGGCCGTATCCGGCGGACGCCTGGCCGCTGGAGCGCGCGGCGGCGAAGCCGCCGATGGTGGCCCACTCGTAGGACTGCGGGAAGTGGCCGAGGGTGAAGCCCTGTTCGGCCAGCAGCGCCTCGGCGTCGGGGGCGCGCAGGCCGGGCTGCAGGATCGCGGTCCGCGACACCGGGTCCAGGGACAGCATCCGGTCCATGCGGCGCAGGTCGAGGGCGACGAAGGGGCGGCCGCCCTGCGGGGCCAGCCCGCCGACGACGGAGGTGCCGCCGCCGAACGGCACGACGGTCAGGTCGTGTTCCGCGCACACGGCCAGCACCGTCAGCACCTCGTCGTGGCCGGCGGGCAGCACGACGGCGGCGGGGAGGTCGGCGACGACGTCGCCGGCCCGGATGCGCAGCAGGTCGGGGGTGGACTTGCCGCGGGTGTGCCGGATCCGGCTCTCCGCGTCGGTACGGACGTACGACGTGCCGCCGACGGCGTCGGCGAGCGCGTCACGGGCCTCGTCGCCGAGCGGGCTCTCGGGGACCTCGATCCCGTCCAGACCGGCCGGGGCGGCTTCGCGGGGCGTGACCCCGAGGAGATCGCGCAGCAGGCCGATCACGGTGTCGGGCAGTGGGGCCGCCTTGGCCGGGTCGCCCCAGCCGCTCCACAACATGTCCACGTCGTCGTCCTCACCGGTCGGGGCAGGGATGCGGGCTCCTGCGGGGCTCACAGGCGTTACACTGTGACACATGACGCCTATTCGTCACAACACTCGGACAGCGGCGGATCCGGTGCTCGACGCGGTCCGCGACTGCGTCCTGGCCGTCGGCGTCCGCCGCACGACCCTCACCGACGTGGCCCGCCGCGCCGGCGTCTCCCGCATGACCCTGTACCGGCGCTGGCCCGATGTCCGTACCCTGGTCGGGGACCTGATGACCCGTGAATGGGTGAGCGTGGCGACGGACGCGATGCCGCGGCACACCGAGGACCGCGACATCCGGACCCAGCTGGTCGACGGACTGGTGGACGGCGTCCGCACCTTCCGGGCGCACCCGCTCTTCGTCAAGATCGTCGACGTCGATCCCGAACTGCTGCTCCCCTATGTACTCGACCGCCGCGGCGCCAGCCAGGACGCGGTGCTGCGACTGGTCACCACCGCGCTGGAGGCGGGCCACGCCGACGGCTCCGTCCGACGCGCCCACCCCGCCCGGCAGGCGCGGGCCGTGCTGCTGCTCGTGCAGTCGTTCACGCTCTCGCTGCGCACGATGACCGACGAGGACGACCCCGACCTGAACTCGGCCGCGTTCCTCCAGGAACTGCGGCTCATGCTGGAGAGGACCCTGACGCCATGAGCCCCACGAGCAGCCCGGCCGCCTCCGCTTCGCACGCCCCGTCCACCCCGTCCGCCCCGCTCGCGTCGTCGCTGTCCGCGGTCCGCCGCGCTCGCGAACTGGCCGAACTCGCGGACAGCGGCGTCACCGTCGACGTCCTCGTCGTCGGCCTCGGCGCCACCGGCGCGGGGGCCGCCCTCGACGCCGCCTCGCGCGGCCTGTCGGTCGCCGCCGTCGACGCCCACGACCTCGCCTTCGGCACCTCGCGCTGGAGCTCCAAGCTGATCCACGGCGGTCTGCGCTACCTCGCCTCCGGCCAGTTGGACGTCGCGCACGAGAGCGCCGTCGAACGCGGCGTGCTGATGGAGCGCACCGCCCCCCACCTGGTCAGGGCCCTGCCCTTCGTGCTCCCGCTCACCCCGCTGGTCTCGCGCGGCCAGGCGGCCCTGGCCTGGACCGGTTTCCGGGCCGGCGACGCGCTGCGGCTGGCCGCCCGCACCTCCCGCGCCACGCTGCCGGCCCCGCGCCGGCTCTCCGCCGTGGAGACGCGGCACCTCGCCCCCGCGCTGCGCCCGTCCGGGCTGCGCGGCGGCCTGCTGTCCTGGGACGGTCAACTCACCGACGACGCGCGTCTGGTGACGGCGATCGCCCGCACCGCCGCCGCGCACGGCGCACGGGTCCTGACCCGGGTCCGCGCGGTCGCGCTCACCGGCTCCGGCGCCCTGATACGCGACGAACTCACCGGCGCGGAGACCGAGATCCGCGCCCGCGCCGTGGTCAACGCCGCCGGGGTGTGGGCGGGCGGACTGGTGGACGGCATCCGCCTGCGGCCCTCGCGCGGCACCCACCTCGTCCTGCGCGCGGAGCCGCTGGGCGACCTCCCCGCGGGCCTGCACATCCCGATCCCCGGCGAGTCCAACCGCTTTGTGCTCGTGCTGCCGCAGGGCGACGGCCGGGTCTACGTCGGCCTGACCGACGAGCCGGTCGACGGCGACATCCCCGACGTGCCGGAGGTCCCCGAGACCGACATCGGCTTCCTCCTCGACGTGCTCGGCACCGCGCTGGACGCCACGGTGGGACGCGAGGACGTCGTCGGCGCCTTCGCCGGACTGCGGCCGCTCCTGGACACCACGGCCGACGGCGCCGGGCACACGTCCGACATCTCCCGCAAGCACGCGGTCCTGACCTCGGGCGACGGTGTCGTCACCGTGGTCGGCGGCAAACTGACCACCTACCGGCGGATGGCGCAGGACGCGGTCGACGCCGCGGTGTCCGCCCGCGGCCTCGGCGCCGGGCCGTCCCGCACGGCCTCCCTGCCGTTGGTCGGCGCCGCCCCGGCCGCGGAGCTGACCGATCTGGCGGCGCCGCGCCGCCTGGTGCGGCGGTACGGCACCGAGGCCCCGGCGGTCCACGCCCTCGGCGCCGCGGAACCGGCGCTGCGCGAGCCCGTCGTGCCGGGACATCCCGTGACCCGCGCCGAACTCCTGTGGGCGGTACGCCACGAGGGCGCCCTCGACGCCGCCGACCTCCTCGACCGGCGCACCCGCATCGGACTGGTCCCCGCGGACCGCGCGGAGGCCGTCAAGGCGGCGGAGGAGGCACTGGCCCGCGCGGCCGGGGCGTGACGCGGCGGGACCGGCCCGCGTCCGGACGGCACGCCCTCGGGCCGGCAGGGGGATTCCGGCCCGGAACACGTGCGCGCTTCCGCCGCAACTCGACCGGGAACGGAGCGTGTTTGCGGACCGGCTTCCGGGGCACCCGAACATCGCGGTGAACGGTGCAGTCGGGTGCCGGACCCCTCTCCGGCCGGCATCCGGCTGTGCACCCGCATTCTCCGGTCGCCCCTTTCAGGCAGCCGCACAGTCATGCATTCGTCCCCAGGAGGCACACGTGGTTCCCCTTTTGCTGGTCCTGCTTCTGGCCGTTGTTCTCTTCGGGGCCGGATTCGCTCTCAAGGCCCTGTGGTGGGTCGCCCTGGTCATCCTGGTGCTCTGGCTGCTGGGCTTCGTCATGCGCGGCACCTCCTCGGGAGGCGGCAGGTCGCGCTGGTACCGGTGGTGACCTCCCACTGACTCCTGCGGACGGCGGCGGCCCTCGGGCCGCCGCCGTCCGCATGCGCGCACCCGGGGCCCACCGGGCACATCCGGCGCGCCGTCGCCCTGCGTGACACCCCGGAGCCGGGGTAAGCGGCGATCAGACACACCGTTCGGCCCGGTCGGTGCCGCGGACTATCGAGGAGAGACCCATGCTCATGGCCCACCCCGCTGTGCTGAACGACCTCGTCGACCGTTACGAGACGCTGCGCGTGCTCGACCCGGCGGACCCGGTGGTCCGGCGCCGGCTGGAGGACGTCTCGTACACCCTGTGCGTGGCGACCGGCACCAGCGACGTGGACGCCGCCCTCATCGCCGCGCGGCTGCGCCTGCCGGGCGCGAGGCCGCTGGACGATTCGGCCGTCGCATGACAGCCGTTCGCACCGTGGGCGTCGAGGAGGAACTCCTCCTGCTGGACGCCGAGACCGGCGAACCCCGGGCGCTGTCGACGGCGGTGCTGGCCTCGGCACGCCGCGACGGGGCGGCCGCGGGCGAGGTGTTCGAGTCGGAACTGCAGCGCCAGCAGCTGGAGTTCGCCACCCGGCCGCAGGTCCGGATGGAGGACCTGGGCGCCGAGATCACCCGCTGGCGGGCCGAGGCGGCCCGGCACGCCGAGGACCTCGGCGCCTCGGTCGCCGCGCTCGCCACCTCGCCGCTGCCGGTGGACCCCGCCCTCAGCACCGGCGAGCGCTACCGGTGGCTGCGCGACCAGTACGGGCTGACCACACAGGAACAGCTCACCTGCGGCTGCCACGTCCACGTGGCGGTGGAGTCGGACGAGGAGGGCGTCGCGGTCCTGGACCGGATCCGCCCGTGGCTGCCCGTGCTGCTCGCGCTGAGCGCCAACTCCCCCTTCTGGCAGGGCCAGGACAGCGGCTACGCCAGTTACCGCAACCGGGTGTGGGGACGCTGGCCCTCGGCCGGTCCGGTCGAGGTCTTCGGCTCCGCCGACCGCTACCACGAACTGGTCACCGCGATGGTGGGCACGGGCGCGCTGCGCGACGCGGGCATGGTCTACTTCGACGCCCGGCTCTCGCAGACCTACCCCACCGTGGAGATCAGGGTCGCCGACGTGTGCCTGGAGGCATGGCACACGGCGCTGCTCGCCACCCTTGTACGGGCCCTGGTGGAGACCGCGACCCGGCGGTGGAAGGACGGCGAGCCGCCGGCGCGCCACAGTGTCGCGCTGCTGCGGCTGGCGACGTGGCGGGCGGCCAGCGAGGGGCTGGGCGGGCGGCTCCTCCACCCGCTCGGCATGGAGCCGGTGCCGGCCGAGGCGGCGGTACGCGCCCTGTTCGAGCACGTACGTGACGCCCTGGAGGACAACGGCGACCTCGTGCCCGCCCAGGAGGCCCTCGCCGGCCTGCTGAAGGCCGGCAACGGGGCCCGCTTCCAGCGGGACCTGCGGGAACGGGGCGACGACCTGCGGGCCGTGGTCGCCGCGTGCGTGCGGCGCACCCGGCGATGAGCCGGCACGCCGCCCGGCGGCGGCTACTCGCGCGGCAGCTTGGTGACCGTGTCGAGGTAGAAGGCGTCGATGCTCTGCACGGCGCGTTCGAAGTCGTCCAGGTTGACCGGCTTGGTGACATAGGCGTTGGCGTGCCGCTGGTACGCGCCGGTGACGTCGTCGGGCGCGGAGGAGGTGGTCAGGACGACGACCGGGATGGCGCGCAGGTCGTCGTCGGCCTTGAGGATGGCCAGCAGCTCGCGGCCGTTCATGCGCGGCATGTTGAGGTCGAGCACGATCAGGTCGGGGCGCGCGTTGCTCTTGTCGCGCAGGTAGTCGAGCGCGGCGACACCGTCCTCGACCTGGGTGAGGTTCCGGGCGCCGCGCTCGGACAGGGCGTCCCCGATGAGCATGGCGTCGGCGGGGTCGTCCTCGACCAGCAGCACGTCGTAGGGGCGGGGTGAGGCGATCATCATCATCATCGGCTCCGGGTCCGGTCGGTGCCTCGCGGGAGGCGGTGGGGGGATGCGGTGGTCACGAGGCCGGGCCGGCGTCCGCGGGCGCCCCGGCGGACGGCGAGGTCGTCGACCGCCGTCGCCGCGGGCGCGGTGGTCCCCCGCTCGGCGGGGCGCGGGGAGGAGTGGGTGCCGGGCATGGCCCCACCCTAGGGGGTCGCGATCAGCGAGGACAACAGACGTTGTCGCGGCGGCGGCTACAGTGAGTGCCTGCCGCACGGAGTCCGGAGCGGCCGTGGCGACGAGCAGGACACGGATTCGGCATCGGAAGGGGCGGCGACGTGGTGGAGGAAACGGGCCGGCTTGCGCGGTGGACGACGCGCCGCTGGCTCCGGGTGGGGGTGAGCGCGGCCCTGGCGGTCCTCGCCGTCCTCGGGGCGCTGGGCATATGGTCGCTGGACCGGAACACGACGATCACCCGGCAGCTGGTCGACACCCGCTCCCCGGCACTGGTCAACGCGGTCCGTCTGGAGGCCGCCCTGGTCAACCAGGAGACCGGCGTCCGCGGCTACGGCCTCGCCGGGCAGAAGGACTTCCTCACCCCGTACACCGAGGGCCTGGCGAACGAGAAGACCGCGCTGGAACGGCTCCGCCCCCTGGTCCGCGGCGACCAGCAGGCGAGCGCGGACCTGGCCGAGGTGGAGAACGCCGCGGAGGCCTGGCAGCGGACCATCGCCCGCCCCATCGCCGGCGCCCCCGCCGACGAGGCCGTCCGGCTGGCCACCCAGCGCGCGGACGCGGGCAAGCGGAGCTTCGACGCGCTGCGGAAGGCCACCACCCGCCAGCAGGACCACCTGCGGGACGCCCGCCTGGCGGCCGGGGACCGGCTCAACCGGTCGATCGCGCTGCGCAACTGGGTGTTCGCCGCGGCCGCCGTCCTCATCGTGGTGCTGGCCGCACTCGTCTTCGAGGGCCTGCGGCGCGGCATCACCGATCCGCTGACCCGGCTGAGCGACGACGCCCGGATGGTCGCGCGGGGCGACTTCGAGCATCCCATCACCCCGACCGGTCCCGCCGACCTGCGGCAGCTGGCCGGTGACGTGGAGGCGATGCGGCGGCGCCTGGCGGACGAGCTCGCGTTCGCCGAGCGGGCCCGGCAGTTGCTGGACGAGCAGTCCGCGGAACTCAAGCGCTCCAACGCCGAGCTGGAGCAGTTCGCGTACGTGGCCTCGCACGACCTGCAGGAGCCGCTGCGCAAGGTGTCGAGCTTCACACAGCTGCTGCAGCGCCGTTACGGCGGGCAGCTGGACGACCGGGCCGACCAGTACATCGGCTTCGCCGTCGACGGCGCCAACCGCATGCAGACCCTCATCAACGATCTGCTCGCCTTCTCCCGGGTCGGGCGGATCCACAACGAGCACAGCACCGTCGACCTGGACGCCGTCGTCGACCGCACCCTCGACTCGCTGAGTGTGGCGATCGAGGAGTCCGGCACCGAGATCACCCGGGACCCGCTGCCCACCGTCGTCGGGGACACCACGCAACTCGGCATGCTCTGGCAGAACCTGGTCTCCAACGCCATGAAGTTCCGCCGCCCCGACGTGCCGCCGAGGATCCACCTGGAGGCGGTCCGCGAGGGCGACCTGTGGCACTTCGCCGTCACCGACAACGGGATCGGCATCGACCCGGAGTTCGCCGAGCGGGTCTTCGTGATCTTCCAGCGCCTGCACACCAAGGACGCCTATCCGGGCAACGGCATCGGCCTGGCGATGTGCAAGAAGATCGTGGAGTTCCACGGCGGGACGATCGGCGTGGACCCGGCGCACACTCCGGGCACCCGCATCACGTTCACCCTCCCCGCCCCGGTGCCCGCCGACGCGGACGCCGGTGGGGACAGCACCGGAGAGCCCCGAGCCTGATGACCCCCGCCCCTGGCCCCCCGCCGGAACCGCACTACCGCATCCTGCTCGTGGAGGACGACCCCGGCGACGCGCTGCTGGTCACCGAGCTCCTCGCCGACACCGGCCTGCGGTACGCGCTGACCTGGCACAAGACGCTGGGCGAGGCGCGGTCCGAACTCGCCGCGCAGGCCGCCGACTGCGTGCTGCTCGATCTGCACCTGCCCGACGCCAGCGGGCCCGCGGGCGTCGCGGCGGTGCAGGCCGCCGCACCGGACACCGCGGTCATCGTCCTCACCGGCCTCGCCGAGTCCCAGGCCGGCCCCGGGGCCATGGCGGCGGGCGCCCAGGACTACCTGGTCAAGGGCAAGGTCGAGCCCGAACTGCTGCAGCGCGCCGTGCGCTACGCGGTCCAGCGCAAGCAGGCCGAGCGCGCGGCGGCCGCCCTGCAGGCCGGCGCCCTGCGCGCCGAGGAGAACTCCCGCCTGGAACGCGGGCTGCTCCCCCGGCCCCTGCTGACCACCGAGGCCGTCACGGCCACCAGCCGCTACATCCCCGGCCGCGAACGCGCCCTGCTGGGCGGCGACTTCCTCGACGTCGTACAGACCGGTGACGGGCTGGTGCACGCCGTGATCGGGGACGCCAGCGGTCACGGCCCCGACGCGGCCGCCCTCGGCGTCTGCCTGCGGGTCGCCTGGCGGGCGCTGACCCTCGGCGGCCACCGGGGACGCGACCTGCTGCGCCTGCTGGAACGGATCCTGGTCGCCGAGCGGGCGCAGTCGGACCTCTTCGCCACCTGCACCCTGCTCACGCTCGACCTGTCCGCGAGGACGGCGACGCTGCACCTCGCTGGGCACCATGAACCGCTGCTCACCGCCGACGCGGGCACCGGCCCGGTCGAGGCCGAGCACGGCATCGCGCTGGGCATCATGCCGGACCTGGCGCACTGGCCGCCCACCACGTTCGCCCTGCCCGCCCGCGGGGCGCTCACCCTCTACACCGACGGCCTCGTCGAGGGTCACGCCGACGGCACCGGCGGCTCCGGCGAACGCCTGGGCGCGGACGGGCTGCTGGCCCTGATCGGCCAGGTCTCCCCGGCCGACCCGGGGGCCCACCTGGACCGGGTGATCGCACGGATCCGCGATCTCGACGCCGACCGCCACACCGACGACCTGGCCGTCCTGCGGCTCGACTGGGGAGCGCCGTGACCTCACCACGAACGACGACGACGCTGTGGCGGCCCACCGGACCGGTGGAACTGGACCTGGTCCGGGAGCTCGGCTGGCGTGCCTGGCCGCCCCGGCTGCCCGAACAGCCGATCTTCTACCCGGTGCTCAACGAGGACTACGCGATCCGGATCGCCCGGGACTGGAACGTGAAGCACGACGGGGCCGGTTTCGTCACCCGCTTCGAGGTCGACACGGCGTTCCTGGAGCGCTACCCCGTGCAGCAGGCCGGCGGGCGCACGATCCTGGAGCTGTGGGTGCCGGCCGAGGAACTCGACGAGTTCAACACGCACATCGTCGGAAAGATCCAGGTCGTCCACACGTTCCCCTGAGCACCCGCGGGTGGGGAAGGGTCCTTGCCCGCGGCCCGCGGCCCTGGTCTACTGACCCCCACCGGCGCCTACCGATCAGTAGCTTCCAGGTCGACCCCCGGGCAGGAGAAGCCGTCGTGACCGTCTCGTCCAGCCCCAGCAGTGCCGAGGCCTTCTTCGAGCGGGTGGCCGAGGAGCGCTTCGCCCCCACCGAGTACACCCGGGGGCCCTGGGACGCGCACAGCCAGCACGCCGGACCGCCGGCCGCGCTGCTGGGCCGCGCGGTGCGCGAGCGCCCGGGAGCGCGCGAGGACATGCGGCTGACCCGGATCACCTTCGAGATCCACCGCCCCGTGCCGCTGCTGCCACTCACCGTGGGCACCCGCGTGCTGCGCGAGGGCCGCAGCGTCGAACTGGTGGAGGCGTCGCTCGCAGCGGACGACGGCAAGGAGATCATGCGGGCCAGGGCGCTGCGCATCCGGACCGAGCCGGGCGCGGTGCCCGAGGTGGCACCCGGCTCCTCGGTGCCGGGGCCGCGGGAGTCGCGGACGGTGCCGTTCTTCCCCGTGCCCTGGGACGTCGGCTACCACACGGCGATGGAGTCGCGCTTCGCCGCCGGCTCCTACCTGGAGCCGGGTCCGGCGACCTGCTGGCTGCGCATGCGGGTGCCCCTGGTCGCCGGGGAGAAGACGGCCCCGCTGGACCGGGTGCTGGTGGCGGCGGACTCCGGGAACGGGGTGAGCAATGTGCTGGACTTCTCGGCCCACCTGTTCGTCAACCCCGACCTGACGGTGCACCTGCACCGTCACCCGGTCGGCGAGTGGGTCTGCCTCGACGCCCGCACCGTCGTCGACGGCGCCGGGATCGGCATGGCGGAGGCCGCGCTCCACGACGAGCGGGGGCCGATCGGCCGGGGGGTCCAGAGCCTGTTCGTGGCCCCGCGCGGCTGAGCGCACGGGGGCGGACGGGGCGAGCCGGGCGGCCCGGGTCAGAGCTCGGTCGCGTCCTCGGCGTGCCCCTCGGAGAACTCCCACCACGCGAGCGGGAGCCAGTCACCGTCCACGAAGGCGTCGACCGACGACCCGCGCCCGTTGATCACCACGGACGTGCCCACCGGGTATGTCGTGCCGGACAGCCCGGGCACGGGGACCAGGAGGGTTCCCAAACGCTGCGCCACTGTTCCCACCTTCCTTGGAAAACAAACCAAAACAGCTCAATACCGGGTAAAGATTAGCTGGCTTGTCCCATTCCTCCCACGGGGGCAGCATGAGAAATAGGTCACGCGAGGCGAACGGCCGTGGCCCACTCACCGTCCGTTCCCATCGGGACACGCCGGGAACGCGGCGGCGTTCGCCTCCGGCACGTACGAGAGCACGACACCAACGGAGGTGTCAGGTGAAGGCCGTCGTCTACAAAGCACCGTTCGAAGTAGCAGTGGAGGAAGTCGAAAAACCCCGCATACACCACCCCAACGATGTGATCGTCCGGGTCACGTCCACCGCCATCTGCGGGTCGGACCTGCACATGTACGAGGGACGTACCGCGGCGGAGGCGGGAATCGTCTTCGGGCACGAGAACATGGGGATCATCGAGGAGCTCGGCCAGGGCGTCACGTCCCTGAAGAAGGGCGACCGCGTGGTCATGCCCTTCAACGTCGCCTGCGGATTCTGCAAGAACTGCTCGGCCGGCTTCACCGGATTCTGTCTCACCGTGAATCCGGGCTTCGCAGGCGGAGCCTACGGATATGTCGCCATGGGCCCGTGGCCCGGCGGTCAGGCAGATTACCTGCGGGTGCCGTACGCGGACTTCAATTGTCTGAAGCTGCCGGCCGGCACCGAGCACGAGACGGATTTCGTCCTGCTCGCCGACATCTTCCCGACCGGCTACCACGGCAATGAACTCGCCGATGTCCGGCCCGGCGAGAGCGTCGCGGTGTACGGCGGCGGTCCGGTCGGTCTCATGTCCGCGTACTCGGCCCTCATCCGCGGCGCGTCCAAGGTGTTCGTGGTCGACCGCGTCACCGAACGGCTGCAGAAGGCCGAGGAGATGGGCGCGATCCCGATCAACTTCGCCGAGGGCAACCCGGTGGAGCAGATCAAGGAACACACCAAGGGTGCGGGCACCGACAAGGGCATCGACGCCGTCGGCTACCAGGCCCAGGCGAAGAGCCAGGACCGCGAGGAGCCCGCGGCCGTCCTCAACTCGCTCATCGACACCGTGCGCGCGACCGGGGCGCTCGGCGTCCCGGGCCTGTACGTACCCTCCGACCCCGGCGGCCCCGACGAGCAGGCCAAGAGCGGGCGGCTGCTGGTCGCCATCGGCCGGCTCTTCGAGAAGGCGCTGCGCGTGGGCACCGGGCAGTGCAACGTCAAGCACTACAACCGGCAACTGCGCGACCTCATCATCGAGGGCCGTGCCAAGCCGAGCTTCGTGGTCTCCCACGAACTGCCGCTGTCCGACGCGCCCTCGGCGTACGAGAAGTTCGACAAGCGCATCGAGGGCTACACCAAGGTGGTCCTGCACCCCGACCAGAAGTAGCCGCGGTAACGACCGGCACGGCCGGGGCCGCCGCCCTGTGAAGGGCGGCGGCCCCGGCCGGCTCGGGCATCAGGGAAGTTCGGGACCGGTGGCGTCGATGAGCCCGAACACGGCACCCTGCGGGTCCTGCACGACCGCGAGGCGGCCCGCCGACATGTCGAAGGGCGCGGCGAGCACATTGCCGCCCGCGCGGACGAGGGCGTCCACGGTGCTGTCCGTGTTGTCCACGCTGAAGTACACCAGCCAGTGCGGCGGGGTCTCGGGCGGCAGGTTGTCCAGCCCCTGCGCACCTCCGACGACCCGGCCGTTCACCGTGAGGGAGAAGTAGTCGGAGGCGCCTTCCATCGGCTCCGTCTCCAGTCCCAGGGCCGCGGAGTAGAAGGCCGAGGCGCTCTTGAGGTCGCCGGAGGCGAGCTCGCTCCACACCAGTGATCCGGGCTCGTTGACGACCTGGGCGCCCAGGAACTCGCCGGCCTGCCACAGCCCGAAGACGGCGCCGGTCGGGTCGGCGGCGATCGCCATGCGGCCGAGGCTCATGACGTCCATGCCGGGGGAGAGCACCGTGCCGCCGTGCTTGGTGATCGCCTCCGTCGCGGAGTCGGCGTCGGCCGTGGCGAGGTAGGTGGTCCACGCCGTGGGCGGGGTGGGAGCACCGTCGGGGGCCATGGTCGCCATGATGCCGGCGACGGGCCTGTCCTTGAGCGTGCAGACCGCGTAGCCGCCGGTCTCGGGCGGTCCGACTTCGCCCTGCCAGCCGAAGAGGTCGCGGTAGAAGTCGAGCGCCGCCTGCTGATCGGGGACCATGAGGTCGATCCAGCACGGCGTGCCGGGCGGATACGGGGACGTGGCGTACGGCATGAGGGGCCTCCAGCGCGTCGGGGGTCAACGGTCCCGCCGTTCCCGACATTCTGCGCCCCCCGGCACGCTTCGGGCGTGCGCCCCGCCGGATTCGTCCGCTCCCGGCCGCGGCCCGGCGATGCGGGCGCTCACGTCGAGGCGGCGGTCGGCGACGCCGAGGTGTGCACGCGGACGGCGGTGTCACCGGTGGGCGCGGTGATGTCCGCCGCCACCCGGCTCCCCGCGTCCGTGTCGCGCACGGCGAGGGTCACCTCGGCGCCGGTGGCGGCCGGCGCACGGGCGGTCTCGGCGCCGATGCCCGACGCGGTGCCCGTGACGACGGCACGCCGGCCGGCGAGGTCCGCGTCATGGATCCCCTCCTCGGCGGTGGAGGCCAGGCCGAACGGGGTGGTGATGTCCGGCAGTGGCGGGGACAGGCTGCGGAGGGGTCGCGCGGGGTGGAGGGGCCGGGGGCGGCGGAGGGGTGCGGAGCGCCGGGCGGAAAATCTCACGGGACCCACCTGCAACCTCCGGCGGCCGCGCACGTCTGTGGGAGTGAAGGCGCCTTCGACCCAGCTCTCCACCGGATGATTCGAGGAACGGTATGACCGCACGTCACGCCATCGCGGGCCTGGCCCGCCGGCATCGGGCACGTCTCGTGGTCGGTACGTCCACGGTCGCGGCGGCCCTGGCCCTGGGCGGCGCCGCCATGACCGCGCACGCCGCCACGCCGAAGCCGGCGCCCGCGCCCGCCGCGCAGGCCGACGCGGACGTCCCGGCACCTGCGCCCGCCGCGGCCCCCGCGAAGGGAACGGGCCACGCCGCCCCGGCTCCGGCTCCGGCCCACGCCGCCCCCGCGCCCGCTCCGTGCAGTTC
>NZ_JARAWX010000081.1:0-668 GCF_033793585.1 Streptomyces sp. MI02-7b
ACAACGGGCAGCTGGCGATCCCCCAGCTCTTCGAGAACATGTTCCCGTCCTGGTTCGCGGGTGTGGCCTTCGCCGCGATCGGCATCGGCGCCCTGGTACCCGCCGCGATCATGTCCATCGCCGCGGCGAACCTGTTCACCCGCAACATCTACAAGGACTTCATCAGGCCGGACGCCACCCCGGCGCAGGAGACCCAGGTCTCCAAGATCGTCTCGCTGCTGGTCAAGGTCGGCGCGCTCGTCTTCGTCCTCACCATGGACAAGACGGTCGCCATCAACTTCCAGCTGCTGGGCGGCATCTGGATCCTGCAGACCTTCCCGGCCCTGGTCGGCGGACTGTTCACCCGCTGGTTCCACCGCTGGGCGCTCCTGGCCGGCTGGGCGGTCGGCATGATCTACGGCACCTGGGCCGCCTACGGCGTCGCGAGCCCCACCCAGAAGCACTTCGGCGGCTCCTCCGACACCATCCCGGTCATCGGGCAGATCGGCTACATCGGCCTGACCGCCTTCGTGCTCAACGTGGTGGTCACCGTCGTCCTCACCCTGGTCCTGCGGGCCGTCAAGGCGCCCGAGGGCCTGGACGAGACGGCCGTGAAGGACTACACCGCCGACGCCGGCGACCCCGGCGTGCAGCGGGATCTGCCGGGGGATCAGCCGGACCTGCCGGTC
>NZ_JARAWX010000025.1:0-115788 GCF_033793585.1 Streptomyces sp. MI02-7b
GACCACGTCGACATCGAGGATGGCGCCACCAATCCAGCACCGCGAGCACCGACCAGGGGGTCCTCAGCACCCCAGCAACGTTCGTGGCCAACGCACTAGCGGATCCTATGCCGGGGGGCGTGCCGCTCTTGGATGAGGGGGACGGTATGGCTCCGTGTCACCGGCTTGGAAGGCTGAGGACGCGGGTTGCCTCTGCGTTGCCAGACGCCCTAGCGTCCGGCCTTGGCCATGAAGCGCGTCCGTCCGGGAGGAGCCCCGTGAGCAGAGCGACGGCGATCGTCAACGCGAGGGTCTTTGACGGCACCCGGCTGCGGGACTGGACGTCCGTCCGGTTCGCCGACGGCATCATCACCGACGGCGCCACCGTTCCCACCACCCGGGACGGCGACGAGGTGATCGACGCCGAGGGCGGCACCCTGCTCCCCGGGCTGATCGACTCGCACATCCACCTCGTGCCCGGCGCGCTGGCGCAGGGGCTCGTGTTCGGTGTGACCACCGCACTGGACATGTTCAGCCAGGCCGACGTGATGGCCGCGGCCAAGCGGCAGGCCGGCGGGCGGGCGGACGTGGCCGACGTGCGTTCCGCGGGGATCGGTGCCACCGCGCCGGGCGGGCATCCCTCGATGATGTACGACCCGTTCCCGACCGTGAACGGACCGGAGCAGGCCGAGCAGTTCGTCGCGGACCGCGTCGCCGAGGGCTCGGACTATCTGAAGATCTTCGGCCCCTCAGGTGCGAGGGGTCGGTGGGCGACGCCGGGTTTGGACCTGGAAACGATCACCGCGTTGACCGAGGCGGCGCACAGGCGCGGACTCGTGGTGGTCGGGCACATCAACTCCGTGGCCGGGGTGGACGAGGTCCTGTCCGCGGGCGTCGACGTCATCGCGCACGTGCCCGTGGACGGTGAACTGGACAGAGTCCTGGCCGAGCGGATCGCCGAGGCCGGAATCGCGGTCGGCCCGACGCTGGCCACTCTCGAGAACGTCCTGGGTGAGCCGGGCGCGGCCGCCGTGGTCGCGGACCCGCGCCTCGCCGCGAGACTCGGGGACGCGCAGGTACGGCGGCTGGCCTCTGGCGCGTCAGGCCAGGAGGGGCGGAAAATGCCGCCCTACTCGCGCGCCGAGGAGAACGTCGGCCGCCTGGTCGCCGCCGGCGTCACGATCCTGGCCGGCACCGACGCCCCGAACCCGGGGACCGTGTTCGGGGCGAGTCTGCACCGTGAACTCGAACTGCTCCACCGATGCGGCATGACGCCCGCGCAGGCGCTGAGCTCCGCGACCGCCGCTCCGGCGCGCGTGTTCGCCCTCGCCGACCGCGGGCACGTCGCACCCGGTCGGCGCGCGGACCTCGTGCTCGTGTCCGGCGACCCGCTGACCGACATCACCGCGAGCCGAGGCCTCGAACGGATCTGGCGGGCAGGCGTCCTGTGCGACCGACGGCCGTTCGTCGCCAACGCGGCCGAGACGGCGGAACTCGACGCCTTCGACGCCCGGGTCGCGAAGGTCGTGGCGGCCGTCCGCGCACGCCGGTACGGCTTCGGCCCGCCCAAGGCCGGCTGAAAGGTAAAGCCACCTCCGGCGAGACCTGAGCCTCACGTCGGCGGCCGGGTGAGTCTGGCGGCCACGGCGTCGAGGACCCACTCCAGACCCGTCGCGAAGGACGTCTCGGCGTCCACGTCCGTGCCGTCGTGCACGGCCTTGGTCAGCGCCGGGAAGCGACCCGTGGCCAGCATTCTCGTCACGTGCGGGCCGGAGGCGCGCTGCCAGTCGCGCTTGGACAGACCCGTGGCGCGCTCGGCCCGCAGGTTCGCGATCTCGCGCCTGATCGCGCCGGTGGAGTAGGCGCTGACGGTCTCCACGGCGCGCATGACGGTGTCGATGTCGGCGAGGCCGTCGAGGGCGGCCAGCGTGGCCTCGGCCACGGCGAGGCCGTTCGGGCCCAGGGTCGGGCGGCCGCCGAGCAGGTCGGCCAGCCATTCGTGGCGGAGAGCGGCCCGCCTGGTGCGGTGGGCGAGCGTGTGCAGCGCGTCCCGCCAGTCCTCGGGCCGCTCCTCGGGGAGGATCTCGGCCTGGACCTCGTCCACCATGAGGTCGAAGATCTCCTCCTTGGTGGAGATGTATCCGTAGAGCCGCATCGGGCCGGCGTTCAGCCGGGCCGCGACCTTGCGCAACGACACCGCTTCCAGCCCGCCTTCGTCGGCCAGCGCGATGGCGGCGGCGACGATCCGCTCGCGGTCGAGGGGCACGGGGCGAGTCGGCGGCTCCGGCCGGTCCCACACAGTCATGCTCACACCGTACCGTTGCGATACATCGCAGCGAGCCAATACAGTGTATCGACATGAGACATCGCATCGCCGTGGTCGGGAGCGGCCCGGCCGGCCTCACCTTCGCCCGTGTCCTGCATCGCCACGATTACCCCGTCACCGTTCTGGAACGCGATCCCGCCCCCGACGCCCGCCCCCCGGGCGGCACGCTGGACCTGCACAAGGGACTGGGCCAACTCGCCCTGCACAAGGCGGGACTGCTGGCGGAGTTCGAGGCGCTGTCCCGTCCCGAGGGTCAGGCCATGCGGATCCTGGACACGGCCGGGACCGTCCTGCGCGACTGGCGGCCCCGTCCGGACGACCGGGCCAATCCGGAGATCGACCGGGGGCACCTCCGTGACCTGCTGCTCGGCCCCCTCCACGTCCGGTGGGGCCAGGACGTGACACGCGTGGTCCCGGGGAGCAGGGACGGCGCCGTGGTCCACTTCGCGGACGGGCGGCAGGAGACGTTCGACCTCGTGGTCGGCGCGGACGGCGCCTGGTCCCGGATCCGCCGGGCCGTCTCGCCGGTGACGCCGCACTACACCGGCGTCACCGCGGTCGAGACCTTCCTGGACGACGTCGACACCCGCCACACCGATCTCGCCAGGTTGATCGGCGACGGTTCCATGGCTGTGTACGGCGTGAACCGGGCCCTCGTCGCGCAGCGCAACAGCGGTGGCCACGTCAAGGTGTACGCCCAGTTCCGCGCGCCGCTGGACTGGCACACGGACCTGGACCTGACGGACGTCGAGGCCGTGCGATCGGGTCTGCTGGCCCTGTTCGACGGCTGGGCCGCCCCCGTCCTCGACCTCCTGCGTCAGGGCACCGCTTTCGTCCACCGCCCCCTCTACGTCCTGCCCGTGTCCCACACCTGGACCCACGTCTCCGGGGTGACGCTCCTGGGCGACGCCGCCCATCTGATGCCCCCACTGGGCGCGGGCGCGAACCTCGCGATGCTCGAAGGCGCCGAACTCGCCGAGTCCATCGCCACCGGTCCAGTGGATCTCGACGAGGCCGTCAGCGCCTTCGAGGAACGGATGTGGGAGCGGGCCGCCAGGTGGGCGAAGATGACGACAGCCGGCCTGGAACGCCTGGTCAGCCCGGACCCCGCCGAAGCGCTCGCCCTCTTCGACCAGGTACAGCCGTCCTGACCACCGAGCGCCGACACCCGGTCCGGTGCGCACGCCCTCCGGTTCGAACCGGAGGACGACGCCTGGTGAGGCGACCCCCGGACAACCACTCCGATCCCGCCGCCCCACGGGCAACCGCCACTGCACGACGCGGGAGTTCTGGGCGCGGTCGCCGGCCGGGCAGCCCGATCGGGAGCCGGATCCACAGCCGACCGCAAGTCCGTCGGTCCCACGGGCGGCCGCTGCCCCGTGCTCGGCCTGAGCGACCAACAGCAGGGTGAGCGCGGAGGACGGGGAGGGCGGGGAGGGCGGGAAGGCCGCATGCGGATGCTGACGCAGGAAGAGAGTCGCGCCTCGTCCGGCGAGGGATGCCCTGTCGGCTCCATCGACGCATCCACGATCCGCATCGCCACGGACCGGGGCGGACACCGAAGCACGCGGGCCTGTCGTACAACTCGGTGAGCCGGCCGGTCAGATGCGCAGCCACGTGCGTCATGGGCCCCCTGAGCACCACGAGGCTTTCGCCGCTTCCAGGGCCCTTCGCGCCACGGCGGCGCTCCGCCCTCGGGCACCGCGAGTTCGGTGAGCGCCGGCGCGGACACCGTCGTGGCTCCTCTCGGCCGCGCCACGCACGGGGCGCGGCCGGGAGGAGCCCATGCCGAGCGGGTGGTGGGTCACCAGCTGGACTTGCGCACTCCGGGCAGGAAGCCGGCGTGGGCCTGGGCCCGGACGCTGACGCGGGAAAGACCGAAGGTGCGCAGGTAGCCGCGAGGCCGGCCGTCGGTGGAGTCGCGGTTGCGAAGGCGCGTGGGGCTGGCGTCGCGGGGCTGGCGGCGAAGCTCGCGCTGGGCCGCGGCCCGATCGTCGGGTGAGGTACGGGGGTTGCGGATGATCTCCTTCAGTTCGGCGCGGCGGGCGGCGTAGCGGGCGACGACGGCACGCCGCTGGTCATTCTTGGCGATCTTGCTGCTCTTGGCCATCAGACCGTCTCCCCGCGCGCACGGATACGGGCGACGGCGGCTTCGATACCGATGACGTCGACGGTCTTGACGCCCTTCGCGCTGAGGGTGAGGCGGACGTGACGGCCCTCGCTGGGCAGCCAGTACCGCTTGCGCTGGATGTTCGGATCGAAGCGGCGGCGGGTGCGGCGGTGGGAGTGGGAGATGGCGTTGCCGAAACCGGGTTTGCGGCCGGTGAGTTGGCAGTGGGCGGACATGACTCTCCAGGGTCGAGGGGGTGGAACGGGAACCACCTTATCGAAAACGAAAACCATTTCTGTATAGTCTGCGGCATGGCACGCAACGAACTGCGGCCGGTGGTCAAGCTCCGTTCGACCGCCGGGACCGGCTACACCTACGTCACCCGCAAGAACCGCAGGAACGACCCCGACCGGCTCGTCCTGCGCAAGTACGACCCCGTCGCGGGTCGCCACGTCGAGTTCCGAGAGGAGCGCTGACCTCCCGTGAAGCCCGGCATCCACCCCGTGTACCGGCACGTCGTCTTCCGTGATCGCGCTGCCGGATTCGCCTTCCTGACCCGCTCGACAGCCACCGGTGACCGGACCGTCGAATGGGAGGACGGCCGCACCTACCCGGTGATCGATGTGGAGGTCTCCTCCGCGAGTCACCCCTTCTACACCGGTACCGCTCGCGTCCTGGACACCGCGGGCCGCGTGCAGCGGTTCGAACGACGCTACGGAAAGGGACAACCGTGAACCCCCGCCGGCCTCGGCTGCCCGTCGTGCTGGTCGCCGGGCTGCACGAGCAGGCCCGCAAGGCGGTGGTGGACGAACTGCTCGACTCCCCGGGCGTGGTGGCACTGCACCACGACCTGAGTTCCGCCGAGGGCGGCACGGTCCTGGCGAGCACCCGCGACCGGGCCGGCACGGTGGAGACCCACGAGACACCGCTGGTGAACGACTGCGCGTGCTGTGCCCTGCGCGAGGATCTCGTCCCGCGACTGCTCCGCCTCGCCGATGGCGGTGAGTACCGGATGGCGGTCGTCGAACTCTGGGATTCCGTCGAACCGCAGGCGATGGCCGAGGTCATCGCGGGAACGCAGCTCGGGGAACGTCACTCGGCGGAAGTCCTCGACCTGCGGGGAGTCGTCACCGCGATCGACCCCCAGCTGGTGCTGCCCTACCTCAGTTGCGGCGACGACCTGTCCGAGCAGCAACTGGCCGCGGCACCGACCGACCGGCGGACGATCGCGGACACCTTCGCCCGCCAGCTGGAATACGCTCCCGTGCTCGCCCTCGCCCCTGGCGACGAGGACGCCGACCCCGTGGACCTGGCGCTGCTCGCACAACTTCACCCCACCGCGCACAAGGTGGCGTACGGCTCCGGTCTGCTGCTGTCCTTCGCCACTTCCGGATTCGACGTACGCGCGGCCGCCGAACGTCAGCACCCGGCGTGCGCGCTGCTGCCCCAGGAAGCCGACGAACACGGCGTCGCCACACTGGTCTGGCATCGCACCCGGCCCTTCCATCCGGCCCGGCTGTACGCCGCGCTGGAGGACCTGACCTGCGCGGCCGCCCGCAGCCGGGGACGCTTCTGGCTGGCCGACCGCCCCGACACCCTGCTGTCGTGGGAGGCGGCGGGCGGTGCGCTGTGCGTGGAGGAGGCCGGGCCCTGGCTCGCCGCCCTGCCGGACGCCGCCTGGGACATGGTGCCGGCCACCCGCCGGGTGGCCGCCGCCCTGGACTGGCACCCCGAACACGGCGACCGGGCCCAGCACATCACATTCACCGCCCCCGGCCTGGACCGGGACGGGCTGCTGGAACTCCTGGAGTCCTGCCTCCTCACCGACGCCGAGTACACGGCGGGACCCGACGCCTGGCGACGCCTCCCGCATGCCTTCGACGATCTCTTCGCCCCTACCGCCTGAACCGCACAGGAGCCCTGCCCATGCCGTCCCGCCGCGACCCTCACAAGAAGCCCGCGAACCGCCCCAACCCGCTGGACACCGCGGGAATCACCTACATCGACTACAAGGACACCACTCTGCTGCGGAAGTTCATCTCCGACCGCGGCAAGATCCGCAGCCGCCGCGTCACCCGCGTCACGGCCCAGCAGCAGCGTGCCCTGGCCCGCGCCGTCAAGAACGCCCGCGAGATGGCACTGCTGCCCTACCGAGCACGCTGACGCCGGCCGCTTGATACGCCGACCCTCCCCAGGAACCGGGTCCGCCGCGCCCACGGCCCACCTGAGCGGTCCGTGGGTGCGGCGGCCGCGATCGGCGCCGCTGCGCGCCCTTCGGACGATGAACCGTCGTCCCGACCGCAGGTCGAGATTTCCCACGGCCCGCTTGGGCGCCCGGTCGGCATCCGCCACGCCGTGCCGCGGCCACGCCGCCTGCCGCGACGGCGCCCGGGTCCCGGGGCGGCAACGCCGCGGGCGACACCGCCCTGCGTGATTGCCGCGGCCAAGGCTCAGTGCCTCGTCCTGGCGCCGGCGGCGCCACCCGGAGCGGAGGGGAATCAAACGCGGCCTCCGGACGCTGGCCACTGGGTGAAGAAGATCGGATTCCTCTCCTTCGGTCACTGGTCGGCCAGCGAGCATTCCCAGGCCCGGTCGGCCGCGGATGTCCTGCACCAGTCGATCGACCTCGCGGTCGCCGCCGAGGAGCTCGGCGTGGACGGTGCGTACTTCCGGGTGCACCACTTCGCCCGGCAGGCGGCCAGCCCGTTCCCGCTGCTGGCGGCGATCGGCGCGCGGACCTCGAAGATCGAGATCGGCACCGGCGTGATCGACATGCGCTACGAGAACCCGCTGTACATGGCCGAGGACGCGGGCGCCGCCGACCTCATTTCGTCCGGTCGGCTGCAACTGGGGATCAGCCGCGGCTCACCGGAGCAGGTGATCGAGGGGTGGCGCCTGTTCGGCTACAACCCCGCGCCGGGCGAGTCGGACGCCGACATGGCCCGCCGCCACACCGAGGCGTTCCTCACGGTCCTCGGCGGCGAGGGTTTCGCCACGCCCAACCCGCGGCCGATGTTCCCCAATCCCCCGGGCCTGCTGCGGATCGAACCGCACTCCGAGGGGCTGCGCGACAGGATCTGGTGGGGCTCCGCGTCCAACGCGACCGCCGTCTGGGCCGCCGAGCTGGGGATGAACCTGCAGAGCTCGACGCTGAAGAACGACGAGACGGGCGAACCGCTGCACGTCCAGCAGCGCAAGCAGATCGAGGCCTACCGCGACGCGTACAAGAAGGCGGGCCACACCCGTGAGCCTCGGGTGTCGGTCAGCCGCAGTATCTTCGCCCTGACCAACGACCTCGACCGGGCCTACTTCGGTCGCGACCGCGGCTCCCGGGACCAGGTCGGCATGATCGACGACACGACCCGGGCCGTCTTCGGGCGCTCCTACGCCGCGGAACCGGAGGAACTGGTGAAGCTGCTGCGGGACGACGAGGCGATCCAGGCCGCGGACACCCTGCTGCTGACCATTCCGAACCAGCTCGGCGTCGACTACAACGCGCATGTGCTGGAGAGCATCCTCACCCACGTGGCACCCGAACTCGGCTGGCGCTGAACCCCGGTCAACGGACGGGCGGCCCGGATCGCCGGGCCGCCCGTCCGGGCGGCACAGCCGGCGGCCGGCGCTCGCGAAGCTGCCTCACCGGCGCCGCGATCCCTGGCATCGGAGTCCGCTCTGCGGCGCGCGGCCTGGTCGGCCGCCGGCGAACGTCGCTGCCGGGCCCGTCTGTGAGCCGTTGCCGAGGTCATCCAGAACCGTCGCTCACCGCCGTGCCCCGGCTGCCAACACCCCGGGCGTCCGCGTATGCGGCGGTCGGCGCCGCCCGCGCGGCGGGCCCCTGTCCGGACGGTGGTGGAGCCAACGATGACCGCGCCGGCTCCTCGGAAGGTGGCGCCCATCAGCCTCGGTCAGTCGGGACAGAAGCGCACGACCATCGGGCGATACTTGTCACGTCAATGATATGCTTGACACTCGTCAAGCACCTCCGTCATTGCTTGCACCCCGCGTGCGGCTCGGACGAAAGCGGCACAAGCCGGAAACCGCCCTGCCGCGAACGTCGTCGCGCCGCCCCATCACCTTCTTCCTATGACTGGGACCCCTCGTGTACATAGCCGCCGTCATCCTCAGCGTTCTGCTCGCCCTCGTCTTCCTCGCCGCCGGCGCACCCAAGATGCAACTCAAGGGCGCCGTGCCGGACGGCCTCATCGAGAAAGGGCTCAGCTCCGGTCTGGTCCGATTCGTCGGCGTCGCGGAGGCGGCCGCGGCAGTCGGACTGATCGTCGGCATCTGGTGGCAGCCGCTGGGCATCGCGGCCGCGGCCGGCATGGTGGTGGTGCTCATCGGCGCGATCAACTTCCACGCCAAGAGGGGCGAGTACGGCGACAGCGCGACGCGCAATGCCGCCATCACGCCCATCGTGCTGCTGCTCGTGGCCGCGGCCACCGCCGTCACGCTGGCCGTGTCACTGTAGGGGCGCGCCGCTTCGCCGGAACCGCCCCCACTACCGGCGAAACCCCCACCACACTCCGGTCCAATGGCTCCGTCACGACTCCTCGTCGCGGCGGAGCCATCCGGCGCATCTAGCTAGGCGTCCACGGTCTCGCCGGGCGAAGGCGGGAGCAGGCCCCGGAGGACGAGACCGGAGAGCGCGTCGGCCATGTCGTTCCTGTCGCGTTCCGTCACCAACGCGGCGGCGGGGTTCAGCCGCTCGGCGATCGGGTCCTGCGCCAGGGCCAATGCGGGAGCGGTGACGGCGAAGTACAGGATGTGCGCCGGCGTACGCGGAATGCGGCCGGCCGCCATGAGCCTGTCGACCGTCGGTTCGATGCTGTCCCAGAAGGGCTTGATGAATCGCTGGTGGAGGTAGTCCAGGCGGTCGGAGTCGCGGGTGGACTCGTCGCTGAGCAGCCGGTTCATGCCCGAGGCGTTCGCGGCCACGCGGTAGAGCGCGACGACGACATTCCTCAGGCGTTCGCCGTCGTCGCGGCTCTCCGCGAGCAACCGGTCCAGCGCGGACTGGGTGTCCCGTAGCCCGAAATCCACCACGGCGCACCAGAAGTTCCACTTCGAACCGTAGCGTTCGTTGATGAAGTTGTGACTGACCTCGAGCCGCCGGGCCAGCTCCCGCATGGTGGTCGCGGCGTATCCGAGTTCGGCGAAAGCGGCCAGGCCCCGCCGGAGGATCTCGCTCTCGTCCATGCGGACCGGGGCGTACTTCCCGCGCGCCGCCTCCTTCACGTCCCGTGCTGGTGTTCCGTCCGTCACTACGACATCTCTCCGTTCGGTGCCCCGCGGCCTGATCTTGATCGCGCTCCCTGTCGAGCGCCGAATGTCCCGTTTCCCCAGGTATCGCTGCGCTGCCGGACCTGGGCACGAGGCGTTTCGAGACCCAAGCCTTTCACGCCGTGTACAGCCCGAGGGTGGGGCGAACCCCGGGGCCGACGAGGAAGGGGTGACGCGCTTGACGAGCGTCAAGCTGTGACACATGATTGACGTGTCAAGCACATCGGCGCCATGAGGCGCCGACGACTACGTCTTCCAGGAGTGCCCCGTGTTCTTCAGTAAGACCCGTGAGGCCGTGTCCCCGCCTGCCGCCTCCTCCCAGTCCGGACGACGCAGGAAGGTGATCGGCACCGCGGTCGGCGTCGCCGCCGCCCTGACCGCCGTGGCCGTCCCCGCCGCGGCTCAGAGCCAGGGGTCGCACACCGTCCCCGCCGGCCACTCCCGCCACCACTACCTGTCGCCGCTGCAGGTCACCTCGGCGTACTACGCCAGTTACAACGGCGACCTGGCCGCCGGCTTCGACCGCTACATCTCCAAGGACCTGGTGCTCCACGGGTTCAACGGCCCGGAGAACCGCGAGGACTGGATCAACGGCGACCTCAACATCAAGGCGGGGCTGACCGGCTTCAAGATGACCGTCCTGGACCAGATCGTCGAGGGCGACAAGGTCGTCACCCGCTGGAGCTTCGCGGGACGCCACACCGGAACGGTCTTCGGCATCCCGGCTTCCGGCCGCGACGTCCAGCTCAGCGGCATCTCCATCGACCGCGTGATACACGGCCAGTCCGTCGAGCACTGGTCGGAGGGGAACTTCGGCGTGTTCCTGGACGAGCTCCGCGGCGAGACGCCCCCCGGCACGGTTCACCCCAGCACCAAGTAGGCCTGCGCCAACCCTCACTCGGCTCCGCCGGGGCCGGATGACCAACCCACCCCGGGCGTGCCGTGCACAACGGTGCGCCCGGGGAGCGGGCACGAGCACGAGGCACGAGGCGCAAGGCCCTTCGCACCATCGATTCGGCAGGAGAACGTTCCATGGCAACCCTTCTTGACGGCAAGGTCGTGCTGATCACCGGCACCGGCGTAGGCATGGGTCGCGTCGCGGCGCAGGTGTTCGCCAGAGAAGGAGCGAAGGTCGTCGGATGCGACATCCGGGCCGACGCCAACGAGGAGACCGTCGGCCTCGTCCGCCGAGCGGGCGGTGAGATGACGGGCATCGCTCCGATCGACCTCACGGATCCGGACCAGGTGCGGCACCTGGTCGAGGACGCCGCGGCCGCCTACGGCGGACTCGACGTCGTGTACAACAACGCGGCCTCCCTGCGCTTCGGCGCCATGCCCGACTTCCCCGTGGAGGACTGGCGGGCGACCATCACCGGCGAGCTCGACATCCCGTTCTACGTCTCGAAGTTCGCCTGGCCCCACCTGGTGAGCCGCGGTGGCGGCGTCATCGTCAACGTCGCGTCCATGGCCGGCATGATCGCCGGCCACAACCCTCCGATGGTCGGGCACACCGCGGCGAACGCCGGAGTCATCGGCATGACGCGGCAGATGGCTCTCGAAGGCGCCGCCCACGGGATCCGCGCCGTGGCGATCAGCCCCGGCCCCGTCCTGACCCCTGCCAGCGACCGCGACCTCGGCGACAACCAGGCGATGCGGGACGCCATCACCAGCAAGACGCTGCTGAAGCGCTTCGCCCAGCCCGAGGAGATCGTGGAACTCGCCGCCTTCCTCGCGTCCGACCGCGCCTCGTACATCACCGGCGCCAACTACGCCGTCGACGGCGGCGCCAGCGCCTGGTGACACGGCGCGCGGTGGCCCGGTCCCGCCCTGTCTCCCCGGGGTGGGACCGGGCCACTCCCTTCCCGCGCCATGAGCCCTTGACAGGGTCGCCAGGCTGGTCATGACCAAGGCCCGGGACGGCGTTCCGCACGGCACCCGCGGTGGCGGCACAGTCTCCGGTGTCCCTCCCCTAGGGTTCCGATGCGACTGTCGACGGGTGCCACCCGCCGGCGGCGCACAGCAGACAACATCACCCTTGGGGATGAACGGGACACCCTTCAGCGGCCCCCGACATCGCGTCAGGGGGAACCGCCCGCGCGGCGGCTCCTGGCGACATGCCGCCCGGGGGCCTTCCTCTGACGGTGGCCCATCCGGGCGTTCTTTGACCATGGCACATTCCCTGGAGGGGGTCGGGCCGGTTCCGCGGGCTAGCGTGACCTCACACCGCCCTGGCAGAGCACGATCCGCGAAACGGCCGTGTCGCTCCTGCGGTCCCTCCGTGAGCAAGCAGAGGAGTCGCCCGACATGTCGAACCACTTCACCGGCCTCAGTCTCGGACCGCCGCTCGGCGACCAGCGCCTCGACCTCTGCGACCTCTACGCCTTCGCAGCCCCCGGCGATCCGAGCAGGACCGTTCTCATCCTCAACGCCAATCCCAACGCCGATGCCCTCCACCCCGACGCCGTGTACCGACTCAACATCGACAACGACGGCGACTACCTGACCGACATCGCCTTCAGCTGGGTCTTCAGCCCGCCGGGAGCCGACGGCTCGCAGACCTACAGCGTCTTCATGGCAACCGGCACGGCGTCCCGCGCACCCGAGGCGGTCGGCACCAAGATCGTCTCGGACGCGGCTGTGTCCTTCGGCCCGCAGGCCAACGTCGTCAGCAGCGGCGACTACAAGGTGGCCGCCGGCAGCCGAAGCGATGCCTTCTTCTTCGACTTCGACGGCATCAAGAACCTGTTCGACACCAGCGGCAAACGGAATTTCACCGCACCGCATCTGAGCGGGAAGTCGCCGTGGACCGGCGTCGATTCCAACACCACGGCCAATGTCTTCTCCATGGCCGTCGAACTGCCGACCGCGGAGCTGGCCCCCCAGCCCGAGCTCCACATCTGGGGCCGGTGCAGCGTTCTGCGCGACGGCGAACTCGTCCACGCGGACCGGGCCGGGCACCCGTCGGTGAGCAGCTTCTTCAACACCGACGACACAAAGGAGGAGTACAACGCCAGCGAGCCGGTGAACGACCGGGCGAGGTGGACGGACCAGTTCGTGCACCTGCTGGGCCACACCGGCGGCTACACGCGCGAAGAGGCGATCACCGCGATCGACGAGCACGGCCTCCTTCCGGACGTGCTGAGCTTCGACCCCTCCAAGCCGGCCGCGTACCCCAATGGCCGGACATTCACCGAAGACGTCATCGACATCCGCGTCGCGTTCCTCACCAAGAACGAGGCGCCCCCGACCGGTCTGACCCCGCACACCGACACCCTGGACCGGTTCCCGTACCTCGGCGATCCGCATCCGGCAGCCGCCTCCTGAAGCCCGTTCCGGCGGCACTCCCGGAAGCTCCGGGCCACTGCGCCCGGCAGAGCACCGCGGGCAGGTCCGGCGCGGGGATGGGACGGCGGAATGCGTGCCGGGCGCGTACGCCACAACAGGGCCGACGCCGCACGCCGACATCAACCGACCGGCGACGCCGTGTTGTCGGGCCCCAGCTCTTCCGCCACCCGATCACTCATGTTCGGGCAGTACACCCCGACTCCGAGTACCAGCAACTTCCTGGCGTCCTCCACCTTGGTGCCCCACTGCGGTCCATTGGGGTACAGAACTCTCGGGTTGAGGATGTACTCGGTGCTCTGGCCGGCGGCGAGCGCGTCGCACCACTTCTGCGGGAACGGGGCCAGCTCATCGTCAGGGGGGCCCTTCTCTGCCCAGCTCTCGAAGTGAGCCGAGTGCGCGGCGTCGAGAAACCTCTCCTTCTTGCTGACGTTCCGCCCCTCGCCGCTGTCAGTACAGCCGACGGCGGCTCCGGCGAGGAGGGCGGCGGTCAGGGCAGTGACGGTGGAGCGACGCATGATGTCCCCCCGTTGGCAGCTTTTGTCAGGGACAATCATCCACGGTGATGGCGGAGTTGCGCAGGATCCGGACCGAAACGCGAGGCGGCACAAGCTCGGACTCCATCCGGATCCTCTGAAGATCCGCCAGGACCTCAAGCGGGCGAATGCTGCGGACGAAGTCTTTCGTGTGTCGCTTTTTGCTGCGGGCAACTGCCTTGCGAGTGAACCCTCACCCTGGCGAGGCCCGCAGGCTCCCGGGGGCTTTACACCTTGTCCGCCCAGATCCGTCGGGAGGCCGACACGGGGTCGGCTGCCACCGAGGCGGGCACGTCCCAGATCCGCGTGAGCGCCTCACCCTTCCGGTACTGCGGCCAGCCAGGGTCGCCGGTGGCGGCGAAGGCCGTCAACGACCGGCGGAACTCCTCGGCCAGGCCGACAGCCTCCGGCGGGATCGAGTCGCCGAAGAGCATGGCCGCCATCGGACCGTGGAAGTTGCCGAATGTCAGCGGTACGTCGAGCAGGTGGCAGGCGCCGAGCGCCCCGCCGAACACCGGGGTCGGCCATGCCACCTCATACGACCAGCTGCGGCCGGAGTGCTCCTCGGCGCACCACGTCGACGGCATGCGGAAGAACGCGTCGGACTGGATGAGGATGTACAGATCGGCATCGGAGGCGCCAGGGTAAGCGGCTCGGTAGGCATCGAGAGGAACGCCGTGCGCCGCCGCGACACGAGCGAGATCAATGGCAGAGAGGTTCTCGCCCATCGCCATGGCGAAGAACCGGTACTCGTCGCGGGCGAACCCGGTCATGAGGTCGACCTCCGCACGCAGGCCGCGCCAGGGCTGGTCACGCACCAGATCCCCGTCCACCACGAGCCCGTAGGGAGTGACCTCGCCCTCCCTGGACTGCACGGCGTGGATCGCCTCGGACGCCACGCCTGCGAAGGCCTCGGAAGTGAGCGGAACACCGAGCGCCGCCGCGATCCGCTCTGCCGTGCCGCGCGCCTGGTCTTCAGGCAGAAAGGCCGCTGTGACGCTCTGTCCGACGGCTCGTCCGAACAGCCCGCGGCCGGCCTCGGCGGCCGTCAGCGCCGCCACGGCGCTGCCTCCCGCCGACTGCCCGAAGATCGTCACATTGCCCGGGGCCCCGCCGAAACGCGCTATGTTCTCCTGCACCCAGCGCAGGGCCGCGAGTTGGTCGAGCAGTGCCCGGTTCTGCGGCGCGTCCGGCAGCCAGCCCAGGCCCTCGAAGCCGGTGCGGTAGTTCAAGGTCACCAGCACGACGCCCGAGCGGGCGAGGTTCGAGCCATCGAACTCGGGCTGGCTCGCGGAACCGAAGATGAACGCTCCCCCGTAAAGCCAGACCATCACCGGGAGACCGGCTGCCCCGGGATCGGGCGTCCAGACATTCACGGTCAGGCAGTCGGCATCGTCACCCGGGTGCCACAACGCCGGCAAAGGAGGCATCTGGGCCTGCGGGGGCGAGGCACTGAAAGCGGTGCCGTCGAGGACGCCGTCCCACGGCTGCGGCGGCTGCGGCGGCTGGAAACGCCGGGGGCCGTCGAGAGGCGCGGCGTACGGAATGCCCCGGAACGCGCTGACACCCTTGTCCGTCACGCCTCGCACGGCGCCCTGGATCGTTTGCACGATGATGTTTTCCATACTGCAGCCAGGCTCCGCTCTCAATGGAATAGGCACGCCCGGATGCTACCTCCGTACCGGGGGGCGGCAAAAAGCTTTCATTCAATGAAAGTTGCGTAGCATTCCGAGCCGCGGAGCCCACACGGGCGCGAATCTTGGTGGATCGAGAGGACAAGGGCCTGCGCTCGCACTCGGCAGAGCAGGCCGTACGTGCTGGCTGTCGCCCCGACGGATCAGCCACCGCCCGCCGGGAACGGTATCCGAGCGACATTCACGCCGATGGGGCGCAACCCAGGCCGACGCTTCCCAGCGCATTCCGTGAGGCTTTCCCGGGCCATGATTTTTGGATGAAAAGCGCGTCCCACGGTGATCCAGAACCAGAAGCGCGCCTGCATTCGGGACGCAGATTGATCAGACGTCATCCCATTCGGCGAGGCGGCTGTTGGCCGTGGCAGAGGTTGTTGAACGGCTGGTGACCGGAGGAGCTGTGGGCACTGTTCCAGCGCGTGGTGCCGGCGACGCGCTACCGCGGACTCACCATTTGAGAGGGCCTTCGAGCACAGCCACAGGTACGCCGGGGTGCTTCCGTGCGCCCCATCCCCCGTTCGGGTGAGGACTGGCATCATGGCTGCCCATGACGCCCGGGCCCGTCTTCCGCCTCGCACATGCCGCGGTGTTCGCGGCCGTGTGTGCAGCGGTGTCAGGCCTGGGACATGCCCTGATGTCGTGGGCGGTTCCGGGCTGGGCGGTGGGGTACGCGTTCGCCGTGACGACCGCCGGGGCGTGGTGGCTCGCCGGTCGCCGTGAGCGCGGTGCCCTGGCGGTCACGGCGTCGACCGTGGTGACCCAGTTCGCCCTGCACGGCTGGTTCAATCTCGCCCAGGCCTTCGTCACCGCGCCGTCGGGTACGGCGGCTGTGCCTGTCGGGCATCCAGGTCCGGGCACCTCGGGCGCGATGCCCATGAGCGCGCTCTCCATGAGCGGCTGGTCCCCCGGCATGCTCGCGGTTCACGTCCTGGCCGCGGTGCTGTGCGGCCTGTGGCTGTGGCGCGGCGAGGCTGCGGCCTTCCAACTCGGCCGCGCCTTGGCCGGGTTCGTCTTCGCTCCCCTGCGCAGGGCCTCACGCGCCCATGTCGTCGCCCTCTCACCGGCCCCGGCGACGCCGGTGTCCCCTCACGCCCCTTCGCGCCTCCGCCGGCAAGCAGCCCTGCGGTACGGCGTCACCCGGCGCGGCCCACCGTGGACGGCGATCCGCTCCTGACCGCCCGTCTCGCTCATCGGCGATGACGGGCGCAGTCCGGCGTGCCCACGCGTACCGCCCGCCCCGCGCCCTGCCGCGCTCAGGTGGCGGCCGCCGTGCCACGCCGTACCGCCGTCCAGGCGGACCGAATCGTCGACTTCGCGAGTGCCCGCGCCCAGCGCGCCAGGTGCCGATTGGGGATGCACCCATGTCATCAACACAAGAACGAACGCCGAGAGACGACGCCCCCGCAGCGGCGTCAACCGCCCCGGGAAGCGGTCCCGAACAGCAGGCTCGTTCGTGGAAGGGCGTGCGGGCGCTGCTCGTGCGACTCCACTTCTACGCCGGGGTGTTCGTCGCGCCCTTCCTTCTCGTGGCCGCCCTGACGGGGCTGGCCTACACCCTCGCACCCCAGCTCGACCAGCTCGTCTACGGCGACCAGCTCAGCGTGGCGAAGGCCGGAAACGAACCGCGCCCGCTCGCGGAGCAGATCGCCGCGGCCCGGAAGGCCCACCCGGAGGGCACACTGTCCTCGGTCATCACTCCGCCGGGCCCGGAGGACACCACGCGGGTGGTCCTGTCACTGCCGGAACTGGGCGAGAACCAGCGCACGGTGTTCGTCGACCCCTACACCGCCGAGGTCAAGGGCGCGCTGACCACGTGGTACGGCTCGACACCGCTGACCACATGGCTGGACGACCTGCACCGCAATCTGCACCTGGGTGAGACCGGCCGCCTGTACTCGGAGCTCGCAGCGAGCTGGCTGTGGGTGATCGTCGCCGGAGGGCTCGTCCTGTGGCTGGGACGCGCCCGCGGACAGCGCGCCAGGTCGGCGCGCGGCGTACTCCTGCCGGACCGCTCCGCCCGGGGGGTGCGGCGCACCCGCAGTCGGCACGCGGCCGCCGGCGTGTGGCTCGCCGTCGGCCTGCTCGCTCTCAGCGCCACCGGCCTGACCTGGTCCCACTACGCCGGTGCCCGGTTCGGAGAACTCCTGGACGCGGCCAAGGGGCACGCGCCCGAACTGGTCACCGCCCTGCCCGGTGGAGCCGAGGCGGCGGCGGGCGAGCACGCGGAACACGCTGGACACGGCACCGGCCACGGCACGGCGTCGGCGGACCCAGCCGACTTCGACGCGGTCCTCACGGTCGCCCGCGAGGCCGGGTTGGGCGGCCGGGTGGAGCTGACGCCGCCCGCCGACACGACGAGCGCCTGGACCGCGGCCCAGGACGACGACCTCTGGCCGGTCCACTACGACCAGGTCGCCGTCGACGCCGCCAAGGGCGAGGTCACCTCGGAGAGCCGGTGGGCCGACTACCCGGTGCTGGCCAAGGTCAGCAAACTCGGCGTCCAGGGCCACATGGGGCTGCTCTTCGGCATCGTCAACCAGATCCTGCTGGCGCTGATCGCGGTCGGCCTGATCTCCGTCATCGTGTGGGGCTACCGCATGTGGTGGCAGCGCCGCCCCACTCGCGGCGACCGCATGGCGGCATTCGGCAGGGCTCCCGTACGAGGGGCGTGGCGGCAGCTCCCCGTGCCCGTACTGATCATCGGCGTCCCCGCCGTCGCCGCGCTCGGCTGGGCCCTGCCCCTGCTGGGCATCACACTGCTCGCGTTCCTCTTCTACGACGTAGCGTTCGGGCTCTACCTGCGGCGCCCCACCGACTGACGTCACGACAGAGCACGGGACAGGAACTGCCTCCGGTCCGGCACGCCCACTGCGCCGGACCGGAGGCCGACACCTTCAGTGGAACGGTCAGACGGCACACACATCCGAGCAGTCCCGCAGACCACGTCATTACAGCCCCCTTCAAAGATCATCGCCCCCGGTATCAGCACCTGGGAAAACGAGATCGTGTGCCCCCGGTCCCCGTGCCCGCCGTCGGCCCCGGCCCGCTCCAACCGCCTCCTCAAAGGGGGACGACCGCTGTCCGGACCGTGGGCAGGCGGCGCAGGACAACCGCGAAGGCCCACGTCCCCCTCCCCGCGGCCACCACGCTTCGCGTCCGGCACCACCGCACATCAGCCCTCTCCGGAATCCAGGTCGGCCGTCGCCGGACACCGGCTGCGCGGCGCGAATGAGCGCTTTTGCCCCTATCCGTCTACGGCGTTCCGCCTCCCGAAGCCCCCACCGCATCGGGAAAGTCCCGGGTGGAGCTGACGCCGCGTAGGGCGAGCCCTACGATGAGCGCGTGAACCTCAACAGCGCAGCCGTAGCGGCTGTACGGGCCGGCATGCCGCGTGTTCCCGCGCCGCGCCGCTGTTGTCGCTGAACACCCCGGGCCCCGGCCCCCTCGCCCCGGTTCACTGACCTTTCGGCTCCCCCGCCGCTTTCATGCGCGCCTTGCACGTCCTCAGCCGTTCCCGCCCAGGAAGCAGGACTGCCATGACCCGTGCACAGCACACCTCCGCTCCCGTGGATGAGCCCTCCTACGACCGCTTACGGCTGCGCCAATGGCTTGCCGGACGGGCTCGTGGCGACGGGATGTCCCGCCGCCAGGTGCTCTCCCTGCTCGCCGCGGGCACCGCGGCACTCGCCCTCCCCAGACCGGCGAGGGCCGCCGCAGCGACCGCCGCGGGCATCGTCAAGCCCCTGCCCGACGAGTGGTTCACCGTCCGCGGCACCAACGCCGAGACCAAATGGGGAGCACTGCGCGCCACCGGATACCTCACCCCGGCCGAGCGCTTCTTCGTCCGCAACCACACCTCCACCCCCGTCATCGACGCCGGTCCCTGGCGGCTGAAGGTCTGGGGCAGCGGACTGCGCGGAGGTCCCGGCATCGATCAGGCGGTCGAGTTCGGACTCGACGACCTGCGCGCGCTGCCTCGCGTGACGCACACCGCCTTCGTCGAATGCGCGGGAAACGGGCGGAGCTTCTACACCTCGCAGCAGGGCCAGAGCGTCACCGGCACCGCATGGACCCTCGGCGCCGTCGGAGTTGCGCGCTGGCGCGGCGTGCGGCTGGCGGACGTGTTGCGGCAGGCGGGGATCCTCCGGCACGCGGTGGACGTCATGCCGCGCGGTCTGGACGACGAGTACGTCACCGGCGGCATCAGCCTGGGCCACGTCCGGCGGCCCCTTCCGGTGGCCAAAGCCCTTGACGACGTGATCCTGGCCTACGAGATGAACGGCGACCCCTTGCCGGCCGACCATGGTCACCCGGTGCGGGTGCTGGTCCCCTCGTGGGTCGGAATCTCCTCGGTCAAGTGGGTCGGCGACATCGAGGTCGCCGCGCAACCGCTGTACTCACCGTGGAACACCGACTTCTACCGGCTGTTCGGTCCCGGATTCCCCGAAGGCGGCAGCGCACCGCTCACCCGGCAGACGATCAAGAGTGCCTTCGAACTTCCCGGCGAAGCGGTCTTCGCCGCAGGCGTGCATCACATCCTGCACGGCCGGTCCTGGTCCGGAGCCGGGGCGATACGCAAGGTGGAGGTCAGTACCGACGGCGGTGCCGGCTGGCGGCGCGCCCGGTTGCGCGACACCCCACGCCGGGACGGCTGGGTGCGCTGGAGCGTGCCCTGGCTGCCGCGCGCGGAGGGCCCGACCACGCTGCTGGCACGCGCCACGGACACCGCAGGGCGTACCCAGCCGGACGAGGCCGAGTTCAACACGCAGGGCTATTTCTTCGACGCCGTGGTGCGGCACCCGGTCCTGGTCCGGCGGCCCGCACACCTCGCGGCCGCCGGGAACCCGACCGGAAGGTCCGGTCACGTCTAGCCCGGCTCGGACAGACCCGACCGTGATCGGCCCCACCCGCGACGGCCGGGGCCTCACGCCGCGGCGTGAGGCCCCGGCCGCGGCCTTCGCCGCCTCGAAGCGGGCGGTGACGTCGTTCCAGTCGACGAGGTCCCAGAGTTTGGTGGCGTAGTCGGGGCGGACGTTCTTGTACTGCAGGTGGCAGGCGTGCTCCCAGGTGTCGAAGACCAGCAGCCGGGTGGTGCCCCGGCCGACGTTGCCGTGGTGGTCGTAGACCTGCTCGACGATCAGCCGGTTGCCCAGCGGTTCCCAGGCCAGGACACCCCAACCGGAGCCGCCGGGGTGCTCGTCGATGGCCTCGGCCAGCGCCTCGCCGGGGCGGTCGCCGCCGTACGGGGAGGGGTTCTGCCAGAAGACCGAGCAGGACGTGGCCGGAGAGGTGGAAGGCGAAGGCCTTCTCCAGGCCGACAAAGCCCAGAGGGGGTGAGGGCGTCCTCCCGGGCGACCCGGGGACTGGTGGGCCGGCGACCCCTTGACCACTTCATTGCCTTATGAGCGTTGGTTGTTAACTGCAAAGAGATTGCAGATAGTTCTCAGTGGCGCCTAAGTTGGCATGTCAGCAGGCATGTACAGAGACACGAGGCGCTCATGTCCACCGCTCCGCCCGTCGCAACGGGAGCCCCGTCCCTGCTCCACCGCGTCCGCCATGCGCTCAGCGCCCGGGAGTGGGCAGGCGTCGGCGGCATGGCGGCCTTCGTCGTCGGCCTGCACGTGATCGGCTGGTTCACGCTCGTGGCGATCGTCGCGCCGGAGCACTACAGCCTCGGCGCGAAGAGCTTCGGGGTCGGCATCGGGGTGACCGCGTACACGCTGGGCATGCGGCACGCCTTCGACGCCGACCACATCGCCGCGATCGACAACACCACGCGCAAGCTGATGGGCGAGGGGCAGCGGCCGCTGTCGGTCGGCTTCTGGTTCTCCCTCGGGCACTCCTCGATCGTCTTCGGGCTGGCCTTCCTGCTGTCACTGGGCGTGAAGGCGCTCGCGGGGCCCGTGGAGAACGACGACTCTCAGCTCCACGACGTCACCGGCTGGATCGGCACGACCGTCTCCGGCACGTTCCTGTACGTCATCGCCTTCATCAACCTGCTGATCCTGGCCGGGATCTGGAAGGTCTTCCGGCGGATGCGGTCCGGCCACTTCGACGAGGCCGCGCTGGAGGAGCAGCTGAACAACCGCGGCTTCATGAACCGGATCCTCGGGCGGCTGATGAAGTCCATCACCAGGCCCTGGCAGATGTACCCGCTCGGCCTGCTCTTCGGGCTGGGCTTCGACACCGCCACCGAGATCGCCCTGCTGGTCCTCGCCGGCTCCGGAGCCGCGTCCGGGCTGCCCTGGTACGCGATCCTGTGCCTGCCCGTGCTCTTCGCGGCCGGCATGTCGCTCCTGGACACCGTCGACGGCTCGTTCATGAACTTCGCCTACGAATGGGCCTTCTCCAAGCCCGTCCGGAAGGTCTACTACAACCTCACCATCACCGGCCTGTCCGTCGCCGTCGCCCTCATCATCGGCAGCGTCGAACTGCTCGGGCTCATCGCCGACAAGGCCGGCCTGCACGGCGTGTTCTGGGACTGGATCGCCGGTCTCGACCTGAACATCATCGGCTTCGTCATCGTCGGGCTCTTCTTCGCCACGTGGCTCGTGGCCCTGCTGGTCTGGAAGTTCGGCCGCATCGAGGAGAAGTGGACGGCACGCCTGCGCCCCGCGGAGCCGCACGCCGACTGACCCACCTCCCAGGGCTCCCGCTCGTTCCGCGACGCCCCCGGACCGCGCCGATCGGTCCGGAGGCGTTCACGTACGTCTGCCGAGCAGGCGGGCGCCCGGCGCTCCAGGCGCCGGGGCGGGGAAACGCCGGGCCGGTCTCGGCAGTGGCTCGACGACCTCGCGGAGCCCTAAAGCGCCCGCTCGGGAACGGAGTCCCGGGATTCCGGGTGATCTGGTTCATCGACGGGGGCGGCGGCGCGCAGCGCCGCCTCGACCCGGCGGTTGCTGGTCATGGTCGCGGTGATGGCGGTCATGGTGAGGAGGAGGCCGGCGGCGGTGTAGAGGGGGGTGCGTACGTCGTAGGTGGTGGCCAGCCAGCCGCCGAGGAAGGCGCCGAACGGGGCGGCGCACATGGCGAGCATGCGGGAGGTGGAGGCGACCCGGCCCATGAGGTGGGCGGGGACGATCGCCTGTCGGAGGGAGGGCGCGAGCACCATCGTGGCGCCCATGCCCGCTCCGCATACGGCGAGCGCGAGGCCGGCGACGTACGGGTTCGGGGCGGCGGCCAGGCCCGCGATGGCGAGTCCCTCGACTGCGGCCGTGCAGGTCAGCGCGGCGCCGGTGCCGAGTCGCCGGCCGAGGAAGGAGGCGATGCCCGCGCCGAGCAGACCGCCGGTGGCCTCCGCCGTGAGGAGCAGGCCGAAGCCGTAGGTGTCGATGCCGAGGCGGTCGTGCGCGAAGAGGGCGAGTACGGTCTCCACGGCGAGGAAGGCGATGTTCCCGACCGCCGGACGCAGCGCGAGCCCGAGCAGCAGCCGATCCCTGAATACGTACGAGGCACCCGCCCGCGCCTGCCGCAGCAGCGACTCACGGGCCTGCGGTGCGGGCCGGGGTGCGGCCGGCAGTGACCGTACGAGCAGTGCGGAGAGCGCGAACGAGACCGCGTCGGCGAGCAGCGGGACAGCCCGCCCGAGCGTGAGCAGGGCACTGCCCGCGGGTGGCCCGGCGAAGCCGGACGCGGCGGTCTGGGTGCCGCGCAGGCGGGAGTTGGCGCGCTCCAGGGACGCGGGGTCGCGGCCGAGCAGATCCGGCAGGTAGGCCGTGGCGGCCGTGTCGAAGAAGAGTCCGCCGAGGCCGAGGAGGAAGGCGACGGCCGCGAGCAGGGGAATGCTCAGCACGTCGAGCGCTGCCGCTGCCGCCGGTGCGGCGAGGAGCACCGCACGCGCCGCGTCCGTGACCCACATCGTGCGCCGGCGGTCCCAGCGGTCCACCAGTGCACCGCCGAGCACCCCGAAGAGCAGCCACGGTAACGTTCCGGCGGCCGTGACGACGGCGAGGGCCATCGGATCGCGCGTCAACGTCAAGGCGAGCAGCGGCAGTGCGGCATGCGTGACCCCGTCACCGAGCGAGGACACCGTCTGTGCGGTCCACAGCCGTCCGAAGCCGGACGGCAACTTCTCGAGGCCCGACGTCACTTGGCACCCCCTTCGGCCCGCTCGCGCGACGCCGGGTGGAACAGTGCGAAGACGAGTGACGCATCCGGCAGCGACGGATCGGACAGCTCCCGGTACTCGTCCGCCAGTGCCTGCAGCCGCGCCCCCAGTTCCGCGAACTGCTCCTCGGTGAGCCGAAGATGCGCCATCCGCACATGCCGTTCGGCATCCGCCGGCGCCGCCTCCAGGTCCGCCACCGCGTGCCGTATCAGCACGTCCGGCCCTCCCTCGCCCGGGTCCGGCAGCTCGATCGAGCGTGCGGCCATCGCGTAGTACCGCTCGGTGACCCCCCGGACCTTCCGCGTCCGTACCACCTTCACCAGGCCGGCCCGCTCCAGGAGCCGTACGTGGTAGCTGGAACTCCCCTTCGCCAGGCCCACTCGCTCGGCGATCTGCGTGATCGTCGCGGGCTCGAAGCGGAGGACGGCCATGATCCGGTGACGCGTGAGATTGGAGACGGCGCGCAACTGCTCGTCAGTGGTGACGTGGAACGTCTCGGGTAGATCGTCGGTAGGCATGCGAGCAATGGTCAACGATTCTTGACCATTGCGCAAGGGGATGCGCGCGGACGTCCAGAATCGGCCCGCGGACGGCGGCGTGCGCGGTGCCGCAGCGGGCTCCTGTCGACCTGTGCGGCACTACCGTCACGGTGCTCGGCCCGTCGAACCGGAGTACGGCAACGCCTGTGTGCACGGCGGCACTCACGGCTCGTGGAGTAGACCAGGGCTGTCGAACGCCCCCCCCTGAGGCCCGCAACCGGCCGTTCGCCACGGCCTCCTGGGCACGCCTGCGCTCCCCCGCCCGTGGATCGCAGGCGCTCGCGTATGCCCCACCAGTGAAGTCGTATGCGCCGATCCGGCCCCAGCCACTCGTTCGGGTGAGCCACCAATCCCGCACCGGGAGCGCGACGAATGACCTGTGTGAGGATCTTGAGCACGCGGCAACTGACACGCAGCGCCCTGGGCGCGCTGTCCGGACTGCTCGCCGCCGGCGCCGCCCTGGCGGCAGCGGAGTTGGCGGCGGGGGCGCTGCGCCCGCAGGCCGGCCCGGTGGTCGCGGTGGGCGGTGCGGCGATCGACCGGACACCGGCGGCCGTGAAGGACTGGGCGATCCGTGCGTTCGGCACGAACGACAAGTTGGTGCTGCAACTCGGCATTCTCGTCGTGCTCGGTCTGCTGGCCGTCGGGCTGGGTCAACTGGCCCTGCGGCACCGGCGCACCGGGGCGGCCGGAGTGCTCGCCTTCGGCGTGGTGGGGGCGACGGCGGCGCTGAGCAGGCCGGACTCCGCCGGGGTCCTCGACGCGCTGCCGTCCCTGGCGGGCGCGCTGGTCGGCGCGGCCCTGCTGTGGATCCTGGTCGGGCGCCTGACCTGGGTCGGCGGGCCCGTCGCCGAATCCGAATCGGCTTCGGTCCGCGACCGCCGCCGCTTCCTGCTGGCCGCCGCCTCGGCTGCCGCATCGTCGGCAACGGCCGGCGCATTGGGACGTGCGCTCGCCTCCTCCGCCGGTGATCAGGCGGTGGCATCCCGCGCGGCCGTCCGGCTGCCGCTGCCGGGGTCCCCCGCGCGACCGCTGCCGCGCGGTGCCGCCCTGCGGGTGCCCGGGATCAGCCCCTTCGTCACGCCCACCGCCGACTTCTACCGGGTGGACACCGCTCTCGTGGTCCCGGCGATCGACGCGACACGGTGGCGGCTGCGCGTCCACGGACGCGGTGTCACCCGCCCGCTGGACCTCGGCTTCCAGGACCTGCTGCGCCGTGAACTGGTCGAGCGGGACATCACCTTGACCTGCGTCTCCAACGAGGTCGGCGGCCCGTACGCGGGGAACGCCCGCTGGCTGGGCGTGCGCCTCGCCGACCTGCTGCGCGAGGCCGGCGTACGGCCGCCCTCCCAGGGCGGCCCGGCGGACCAGCTCGTCTCCCGCTCCGTGGACGGCATGACGATCGGGACACCCGTCGAGGAGGTCATGGACGGGCGCGACGCGCTGCTCGCGGTCGGCATGAACGGCGAGCCCCTGCCGTTGGAGCACGGCTTCCCGGTCCGCATGGTCGTCCCCGGCCTGTACGGCTACGTCTCGGCCTGCAAGTGGATCGAGGACCTCGAGCTGACCACCTTCGACGCCTACGACCCGTACTGGGTGAAGCGGAAGTGGGCACGCCGCGCCCCGATCAAGACGCAGTCCCGCATCGACACGCCCAAGCCGTTCGCCCGCCCCGCAGCGGGGACCGTCGTCGTCGCGGGCGTCGCATGGGCGCAGCACCGGGGCATCGAGCGCGTCGAGATGCGCGTCGACGACGGCCCATGGCGGGACGCCGACCTCGCCTCCCAGGCCACCACCGACACCTGGCGGCAGTGGTCCCTGTCCTGGGAGGCCGCCCCCGGGCCGCACACCCTGACCACGCGGGCCACCGACGGCACGGGAGCCGTGCAGACCGCCCTGCGTGCCCGGACCATCCCCGACGGCGCGACCGGCCGGCACTCGGTGGTGATCACCGTGGACTGATGCCGCTCACCGTCGCCACCCCATAAGCCGTGCACCACGAGGCGGTGGCTCCCGGAGCCCGCCTTCCCTCTCAGAACAATCAAGGAGATTCCCAGATGAACACCCTGCGCTTCCGCCGTATCGCCCTCGCGGTGTCCGCTGCCGCGGTCCTGCCCCTCGCGCTGACCGCGTGCGGCGGCGACAGCAAGGACAAGGATTCCGACGCCTCGTCCACGACGGCGGTGTCCAGCCCGGCCGGCAGCGGTTCCACGGGCCAGGACCCCGGGGATGCCATGGCGATGGACAAGCCGTTCGGTGCGGCGTGTTCGGCGGTACCGAAGGACGGTGCCGGCAGCTTCGACGGGATGGCCCAGGACCCGGTGGCGACAGCGGCGTCGAACAACCCGGCCCTGTCCACGCTGGTGGCCGCGGTGAAGAAGGCCGGCCTGGTGGACACCCTCAACAGCGCCCAGAACATCACGGTGTTCGCCCCCACGAACGACGCCTTCGCGAAGATCCCGAAGGCCGACCTCGACAAGGTGCTGAACGACAAGGCCACCCTGACCAAGATCCTCACCTACCACGTGGTGGGGCAGCGTCTGACGCCGGCACAGCTGGAGAACGGCTCCTTCGCCACGCTGGAGAAGGGCAAGCTCACCACGGCCGGCTCCGGCGAGGACTACACGGTCAACGACTCCTCCCACGTGGTCTGCGGCAACGTCACCACCTCCAACGCCACCGTCTACATCGTCGACACCGTCCTCATGCCGAAGTAGTCGAAGCCCTGTCCGGGCCCGCTTCGGGGCGGGCCCGGGCAGGTCACGTCGCGTCACGGGATCACCTGCCCCATCCCAAAGAGTCCGTCGCACGTTTGGAGGTCGTCATGCATGTCGCGGCACACGGTGAGGACGCGGCAGCCCCCGGTCAGGGAGCCCTGGAGAAGCTGCTGGACCGCATCGCGAACGGTGATCATGAAGCCTTCGAGACCCTCTACACCGCCACCGCGGGGGCCGTCCTGGGCCTGGTCCGTTCGCTGCTGCGCGATGCCGCGCAGTCCGAGGAGGTCGCCCAGGAGGTCCTCATCGAGGTCTGGCGCTCCGCGTCGCGCTACGACCCCGGCAAAGGCAGCGCCATGGCGTGGGTCATGATGCTCGCCCACCGCCGGGCCGTCGACCGGATCCGCTCGGTCCAGAAGACCGTGGAACGGGACCACAAGGCTGCCGTACGCGATCATGAGACGCCGTTCGACGTCGTCGCCGAACACGTCGAACGACGTCTGGAACGCCAGCAGGTCAGGCGCTGTCTGGACCAACTCACCGATCTTCAGCGGCAGTCGGTGACCATGGCCTACTACCGCGGATACACCCTCCAGGAGACCGCACACCTGCTACGGGCACCCCTGGGAACGGTGAAAACCCGCCTGCGTGACGGCCTGATCCGCCTTCGTGACTGCCTGGGGGTGACCGCATGACCACCAGCGACCTGCACACGCGGACCGGCGCCTACGCCCTCAGCGCCCTGCCCGAGCGGCAGGAGCGTGAGTTCCGGGCGCACCTGCGGCATTGCGACGCCTGCACCACTGAAGTCCGGGAGTTCCGTGAAACGGCGGCACGTCTGGCCTTGGCCGTCGCCGAGATCCCACCGCGCTCCCTGCACGCCCGCGTCCTGGCGGCCCTGCCCACCGTGAGGCAGCTTCCCCCGTGGACGACCGTCGACGCCCGGGCGTTGCGCCTGAGGCAGCACCGCTGTCGGCCGGGGCGTCAGCGCATGCCCTACCTCGCCGCGGCAGCCTGCGTGGCCGCTTCCGCGATCCTCGGCGGCACGGCCCTGTCCTCCTGGCACGCGGCCGACGCGCAACATGCCCGCGCCGTCCGGGCCGAACAGCACACGGCCTCCCTGGCCGCGGTGCTGGCGGACCCACGGGCCGTCATTCGCACCGCCACGCTCAGCGGCGGCGGCACGGCCACGGTGGTGGCGTCCCCGGACCGCGGCGAGACCGCCTTCTTCTGCTCCGGTCTGCCCGCGCTGTCCAACGGGCAGGTCTACCAGCTCTGGTACGCCCAAGACGAGGTCATGCGACCAGCCGGCCTCCTCACTCCGCAGAAGGCGCCCGGGTCCGTTCTGCTGAGCGGCAGCCTCCGAGGAGCCCAAGCCATCGGCATCACCGTCGAACCCCATGACGGCTCCCCCGAGCCCACCAGCCCGCCCTTGGCCCTGCTGCGCCTGTGACCCGGACAGCGACGAGGTCGGGGCCACGCGAGTCGGCGTTACCCACCCACGTGCCTGCACCGAACACCTCGGCATGCGCGCCCCGCCTCGGCCGACCGGCGTCACGTGCCCAGGCACCATGTGGCCCTCACGACCCTGCCCAACCACTCTGGAATCCTGGCGCCAGGCCCGCGCCGGCATCCGCAAACCCGCCCGCGACCCGCGCACCCTGATCAACGCCATCCTTCACGTCGACCGGGGCGGCATCACGTGGCGCCACATGCCCCGCACTTTCCCGCCAAACCACACCGTCCACAGCTACTTCGCCCGGTGAGAGGCCGCCGGCATTCTCGGGGAGCGGCGTAGCATACGGCGAGTCGTTGAAGATCAACCCTGGGGGTACCGTGAAGAACCTGCTGGAGTTCGTGCTCATACTCGCTGTTGTCGTGCTCTACATGGCGCCGTCGTACATGGCGTTTGCGCGTGGAGCAAAGGACCGGTGGCTGATCCTCATCATCAACGTATTCCTCGGTTCGTCGATCATCGGCTGGGGCGTGGCCCTCTACATGGCCACTCGTACGCCCAAGAAGCCCAAGGCTCCGACGCAGGTCGCCGCTTGACTCTCACGGCATCACAGCCCGGACTGCGGCGAGTCCGCCACGACGCAGGCCCTGCGCTGCCGTCCCCGAGCGCGGCCACGCGGAACCCCGCCGGCCCCGAGTGGGCCGCGCTGGAGATCCTTCATCTAGCCGCCGCGCAGTTCACCCTCGCCCACTCGAACGACCGGCGTGCCCCCCCGGTATGGGCGGCGCCGGGCACCACGACGGTCTGCTCCGCGCCTGGCAGGTAGCCCGGGGCCGGGCCGCGTTCGTCGGCTACTTGGTGAAGGTGAAGTACTTCCAGGCGCCGCGGGACGTGGTGTTCAGACTGTCGCCCGAGTTGGCCGCGCCCATGATGTACGAGGAGCGCCAACGCAGCTTGTAGCCGACCTTCCGGGCGTGGTCGCCGCCGTAGGTGACGGTGACCTTGCCGGCCGCGGAGAGCTTGACGTACCGCGTGCCCGTGCCGTGCCAGGCGCCCTGGTGGTAGAACTCGACCTGGTAGAACGCCTTGCGGCCGGTAGCGGCCGTCATGGTGGTGCCCAGCAGCGCGTTCGTGGCCTTGTGGAAGACGTAGTAGGTCTGACCGCTGAGCTTCTCGGTCCTGTAGTGATGAGTGGTCGCCTCGCCGAGCTTCACCGTGGTGCCGACTCTCGACGTCGCCGCTTTGGGCGCCGCGACGTCGTCACCGTCGAACGAGGCGGTGAACGTGGTGTTCCGCTTCAGCGGGTAGTCGACCGTCAGGTTTCCGGAGGCGTTCACCCTGCCGGACTTGATCAGTGTCCTGCTGCCGCCGGCCGGCGTGGCGTACACCGACAGCACCCGGCTCGTGCCGGTCGCGCCGAGATGGGCGGTGACCTTGGCGGCGGTGCCCCAGCCGTAGGTGGCGTGGTCGGTCCTGACGCTCACCGAGGGGGTCGTGCGGGAGACCTGGACGACGGCGTTGGTACGGCTCCCCGTGTGCGCGTCGTCCCCGAGGTACGCGACGGTATAGGTGACCTTGCCGCCGGCCTGGGGAGTGTCGGTGAAGCTGTAAGCGCCGCCGGCGGCGATGGTGGCGGTGCCGATGGGCCTGCCGCCGGGGTGGACGGTGTCCCTGCGGATCACCGAGACGGTGCCGTCGGCGGGAAGGGACCTGGTCGAGGTCACCCTCCCGGTGAGGGTGAGCGGCTGGACGCGCGGGGCGGTGGCCGGGGCGTTGACGGTGAGCGCGGTGTCGAACTTGTCGGCGCTCTCCAGGATACGCAGCGTCGGGTCGGCGCCGTAGACGTCCACCGTGACCGCGAAAAGCCGGCTGCCGTCCGGTGCCCAGGCAAGGCCCGCCGGGGCCATCGCGGTGGCGGTACCCGGGTTGCCGAAGACGCCGAAGTCGTAGTTGCGGAGGGGGCTTTGCGTGCCGGTGCCCGGGTGGAAGAGGTAGACGTCGGGGCTGTACCCCGCGTACAGGCCCGCCGCGATGGTGCCGTCAGGGGCCACGGCCACCGCCCACGCGGGGCCGTTGGCGTACTGTCCGTCGTCGGTCAGGTCGGAGGTCTTGTACGCCTCCCCGGCCGTGACCACCTGCGTACCGTCGGCGGAGATGGCCAGGTCGCGCGAAACGCCCGAGTCCTTGATGCGGCGGGCGACAGTCACGGACGGGGTCCCGGAGGAGAGATCAAAGGCCCGCAGGGTGGGCGGCTGGCCGCCCGACTCTGCGGCGATCAGCAGGTCCTGGTCGGTCGGCGAGGCGGCTAGCAGTGGCGCGCCGGACCAGTCGCCGGTGGCGAGGCCCAAAGTGGCGGTCGGGGTCGCCGAGCCGATGTCCACGGACCCCAGATTGCCGGCACTGTTGCTGTCGTAGCCGAAGTACAACGTGCCGCCGGCCAGCGCCAGGAACACCGGGGCCGCGGCGCCGGTGTCATAGCGGGCGGTCTCGGTGAGAGTCGCGGTGTCGACGGCCGCGATCGCGTGCGCGGACGACAGGGCGACGTACAGGGTGGACGAGTCGGCGGCCAGCGCCAGGCCGTACGCGCCGTCCTCACCGGTGAGGGTGCCGACCTCGGTACCGTCGTAGTCGGTGACCAGGACTTCGTTGCCGGACTTGCTGCTGATGAAGACATGCTTGCGGACGCCGTCCACAACCATACGGGCGAAGGAAGGCACGGCCAGGGCCTGCACGCTGTCGGCGGCTGCCGGTGTCGTCGTGGCGCCGAGAAGCGAAAGGCAGCCGAGTGTGATGGACAGAACCATCGCCACGGCGATACGGCGGGTACGCAAGCTGGTTTCCCCCAGGCTGGCGGATGAGCGGCCGGCTTTCCGGCGGTGGTGCGGCCGATGGGCTCGGCGCCGGACCAACCTACATCCGCCGCCGAACGCCTGAACGCCACGGCGTCTCCAGGACAGGGGCACGCATGCTCCCGGTAGGCAACGCCCCGCGCCCGCGCCGCGCAGGACACGGGCCGGCCCCGTGGCCGGGATGTCCGGGGTCACGAGGGCACGAGGGCACAAGGGCACGAACGAGCCGGAAGCGCCTGGCGCAATCGTCGGCGCATCCCGCCTGACCCGGTGCTCCACGGACGCCAAGCGCGATGGATCGGCGCTGTCGACCCGAGGCGACAGGAGGGCGCCAACATGCACTGTGCCGGCCCCTCCTGCCGGGTCGACTGAGCATGCTTGCTCTGATCCATACCTCGCACAGCGCGGCAACCACGGCGTGGGACTTCACGGGCGCCATTCTCATCGTGCTGGCGGCGGGTCGGTACATCGGGATGCATCTCATCCGGGGCGCGATCCAGACTTTACGGAGTTCGGCGGTCTGCGGATGTCGAGAACGTGCCAACGGCTCCGTCCCAGGAACATCAGCGGCCACCACCGGCCGTACGACGACGAAGGAGAAACCAGCATGGCGATTCAGCGGATGGACAACGTCGGCATCGTCGTCGAGGACCTGGATGCCGCCATCGCGTTCTTCGTGGAACTCGGTATGGAGCTGGAGGGCAGGGCTGAGGTCGCGGGCCCCTTCGCCGACCAGTGCACCGGCCTCGACGGCGTCCACTGTGACATCGCGATGGTCCGGACCCCGGACGGTCACAGCCGGCTCGAGCTGGCGAAGTACCGCAGCCCCGCGGCGATCAGCGCCGGAACGCGCAACCGGCCGCACAACATCCTGGGCACGCACCGCGTCATGTTCGCCGTCGACGACATCGAGGACACCGTGGCCCGCCTGCGCCCTCACGGCGCCGAACTCGTCGGCGAGATCGCCCGGTTCGAGGACAGCTATCTGCTCTGCTACCTCCGCGGCCCGGAGGGCATCATCGTCGGACTGGCCGAGCAACTGCGCTGAGCCCCTTCGCTTCACCAGTTGCGCCGGATTGGCACGGGCGCCGCAGAGAAGGTGCCTCGTCGGGCCCGGGCGACCGTCGGCAGCGTTTCCGAACCGGTGAGCCGGACAGTCGCACTCCCGAGTACCGGCGGTGGACTGCACGGGCATCGGTGCGCAAGACGGCGACGCCAGGGCCTCCTGACGCTCGGTGATTCGACACCAGCGAGCTGTTCAGGGGCCTCCTCGCACCCGCCGAGCACCCGACGACCACCCGATCGAAACGACCGCTCGGGCACCAAGTCCCCAGAGCTTTACGCCAAAAGCTACTTACGCGTCGGGGTGCTCCGGCAGGGCGAGCCAGTCCGACCAGGAGATCTCGCGGCCGAGGAAGCGCGGCTGCTCGAACGGCCAGTCGGCGGCGATCCACTGCGGCACCAGCTCGTCGAGGGCCTGCTCGACCTTGCTGCCCACCAGCTCGTCCACCACCCACCAGGAGATCTCGCCGTCCGCGCCGGCCCTCTCCGGTGGGTCGATGTAGACGCAGCCGAGCAGAGCTGTCTCCGCCGCGTCGAACAGCGCGTAGTTGAAGGACTGGTGTGCGGCGATCTCCTTCTCGTGCCGCAACAGGTCGGCTCGGTCGGCCTCGTAGGTCATGGTGGCCCCGGGCCAGCCCCAGGCTGGGCCGAAGATGGCCCACAGCCGCTCGCGCGAACCCATCACAGCCGGATAGTCGAGCGGGGTGTCCGCCTCCCGGATCGGCCGCAGGTGATGACCACTGCCCGGCAGCGGTACCAGGACGGGATGGACGAAGTCATCGGGGAGCCAGCTCATGGCGCCCGACCGTAGCAGCGCGCGGCCGTCCGCTCCTCTGGATTTACCCCCTGCACCACCAGGCCTTGCGATCATGTCGACTCACTCGACATGTCGAGTGAGTCGACATAGTCTGAGCGCATGACCACGTCCACCGAACCCGAACGCATCACGGCCCTGTCCGCGCTCATCGGCTGGGCCGACCGCAGGGAACGGCTGTCATCCGACCGGGCCGATCTCATGGCCGGCGCTTGGCGTACGGGCACCAGGAGTGTCGCCGAGTTGTCCCGGGCGGCCCGGGTCTCACGCGACACCGTCTACGCCGACCTCACCGCACGGGGGATCGACGTGAGCAAACGAGACGAGGGCGCCACCGGGCCGCTGACGGGTCAGGGCACGCCGCTCAACGCGGAATCCGTCCGCGCGGTCGCGCGCGTGGCGGACGCCGCCACCCTGCCCGCCTGGGCCCACGCTCCGGACGACCCGCTCACGCGTGCCGCCCGAGCCGCGTCCCGGGCCTTGGAGGGCGTCGCCGATGCGATGAACCCGCCGGCGGACCAGGGGCCGGGCTGGGACCCGAAGGACACCTTGCCCGACCTCGCCGGGCAGGGGCAGGAGCTGTCCCATCAGGCCCACCGCGCGCTGGCCGAGCTCGCCACTCCTCAAGACCTCGCGGCCTCAGCCGACTTCCGGCGCCGCGCGATCCTGCACTCCGGCCGGAACGCCGTCGCCGACGCCGTGACGCTCACGGTGACCGTGCCGACGGGCGAGACCGTCACGGTGAGCCTCGCTGTCGACGGAACGGGCTGGACCACCATGTCCACCGACAGCCCACTGGTGGGCGACGGCGTGGACGCCCTTGACCACCTGGAGGCCCAAGCCGCCATGGGGATCCTGGCCCAGGTGGTCACCCGGCACCTCGCCGAACGCGCCATCGCGCCACGGCGCAAGGACGCACTGCCCGGCACGCCGCCACCGCGCAGCCGCTACCGTCCCGGCAACGATGACTGACGTCCGCGGACGAGCCGCAGGCGGCGGGACGCGCCAAGCCGGCTCGCTCTCCGTCGCCGGTCTGGGGTCCAGCGACTGCGATCCCGTGGTGTGGAGCGCAAAGCATCTTGGGTCCGGCCATGGACCAACGGCCTTGTTCCTCAGGCAGCCGAGGGCTTTCGGAGCCGATTCGTCGGCAGGTGCCGGGTGGAGGGGAAGCTGGCGAGGGTAATGGCGGCGGTGGCGAGAACGGCGGCTTTCAGGCCGGCGAGCTGTGCTTCGGCATACTCGTCCACGAGGGCATCGACCTCGGGCTTCTCCAGACCCGCGCGCTCCGCGGCGGTTCGCACCTGATCGGTGCCGACGAAGCTGACGCCCCCCTCAACGGTGATGCCGACCTGGTGACGCGCGGCGTCGGAGATCTGCGGGTTGCCTTCGATCTGTGTGAGGAACACGTGCACAAGGGCCCCGATCAGGAGCGAGCCGACCAGGGCGGTCCCGAGGGAGGAGCCGAGATTTTGGGCGGTGTACTGGAGGCCTCCGACTTCGCTGCGTTCCGACTCGCCGACGCTCGACTGCACGACGTTGCCGAGTTGGGAGGCGAGCAGGCCCATGCCCGTGCCGAGCAAGGCCATCGCCAAGGCGAACGAGAGATCGTTGAGGGACGGGGTGATGGTCGCGAGCAGCCAGAGGATCGCCGCGATGAGAATCAGCAGAGCGGTACGGACCACTGTGCGAGGTGAGGCGATCCGGCCGAGCAGGGGACCGCTCATGGAGACCACGAGCATGCTGATCGACACCGGGAGCAATCGCAGCCCGGTGTCGAAGGCGCTGAGACCCTGCACGATCTGGAGGTAGAGGGGGATGACGAAGAACAGGCCCAGCAGGATGAGGTTCTGACTGAGCAATGCGGCAAGGCCCGCGCGCAGCGCGGGGACGCTGAACACCGAGAACCGCACGAGGGGCTCGTGCCCCCGCGTCTCGTGCCGTCGCTCCCACCATCGGAACGCCCACAGTACGACCGCCCCGGCGGCGATGACGAAGAAGGTGGGGGAGAAACCGAAGACGGTCACCGGGGAGTTGCGGGGACGCAGCCATCCCCAGGCGCTGCTCTGCAGGACGCCCAGGACCACCAGGGCCAGGCCGACGGCGGACAGTAGGGCTCCGACCTTGTCGAGGTGGGGTCTGGGTCCGCGGTGAGGCCGGTCCTCGATCCAGCGCATGCCCAGGAGGATGGCGACCACCAGCACCACCTCGGCCGCGAAGACCAGCCGCCACGTGAGGTAGGTGGTCACCCATCCGCCGACCAGAGGGCCCACCGCGATGCCGGCCCCGGCCAGGCCACCGACGACCCCGTAGGCGACGGCCCGGTCCCGGCCCCGGTAGGTCCCGGCGACCAGGGCGGCGAGCGCCGGCAGGACCAGCGCCGCACCGAGTCCCTCGATCACGGACCAACCCAGGGTGAGCAGCCACAGAGTCGGGGCGACGGCTGTGAGGGTGGAGCCCGTGGCGTACACGACCAGTCCGATGCCGAACACCCTGCGGCGTCCGAGCATGTCCCCCAGCTTTCCGCCGGTGATCATGAAGGCCGCCATGACCAGGGTGTAGAGGGTGATGACGCCCTGAATAGCAGTGACCTCGGTGTCGAAGTCCTCGACCAACTGGCTGATCGAGACGTTCATGACCGAGGTGTCGAGCACCATGAGGAACTGGGCGGTACCGAGGATGATCAGTGCTCGCCATCGCCCCACCGTCCGCACCTCCCGATAGCCCAGGTGTGCGTCACGGCGTGTGAACGCGACTCCTCGAATCACCATAAGCCAGACAGATGCCCGCTTTCGGTACATCCGCTGCCCAGAATGGATTCCTGCGATCTCACAGCACGCAGGCTTGCGGGTCGCGTCCCGCATGGCATGCGTAGGTCAGCGCAGGATCTTCTCCTCGGCGCGCCGGAACTCTTCGTCCGTGAGATCGTCCTTGGCCTTGAGCTCGGAGAGCTGATCGCGAACGTGCCGAGGCAGACCTCGCGTGAGCGAATGCCGAGAAGCCGACGCCATCCGAAGTCGGGGCGCCAAAGGTTATGGGGCGCGTCAGAAATGGTGCCGGCCCATCTTCTTCCCGGTGAGATGACGAGCAGCTTTGGCGATATCCCGCAGGCTCAGTTCTGGTCGCAGAGGTGAACCACGACGGCGAGCATGTCGTCGTCCGTGACGAGGGCCCCGGCGAACGACTGCTGCTGCCCCGATCGTCTCGTCTGAGCTGTCCGGTAGAGCGCTGAGGCGTTCAGCACTACGGCAGCGTGCGGGGCCAAACCACCAGCTGAGGAGGCTGACACGAATCTGCGCGGGCAGTTGGCCTCCCAGGGAGCAGTCCGCGACCTGGACTGGCGACGTCGAACCTGACTCCGCGCGACGAGACGCAGAGGCAAACCCTTCGCTGGATTCGACGCCTTTGCGTGCGAGACACGGCCGGGACCACATCACGGTCCGCGTTAATTGACGGTTACCGCGTGGCGGTGGCCAATGCCGCACGGATGGCGTCCTCGCCGACCGGCTGGCCCTTCTCGTTCGAGTACGGCCCGTACGGCGTCCCCCACACCGGCGTGCCCGTCGCCTGCCGCCAGCTGTCGGCCAGCGTTCCCGCGTCTACCACGCTGTAGCCGATGGAGTCGATGAATTCGGTCACTGCCGCCTTCGCCGGTGCGGAGTCTCCGGCGATCGGCAGGTAGGAGCGGTCGGTTGCCCCTGCCGGGCGGGCGAGTGAATGCAGGTGCTTGAAGAAGATGTTGTTGAACGCCTTTACGAGCAGGGCGTCGGGGACGTACCGCAGGAGCAGCTCGCTTGAGGTGAGGGATTTGCTGTCGAGCTCGGGGATGTGCCCGTCACGCTCGGAGCCGTAGTTGCAGGTGTCGATGACCGTCTTCCCGGTCAGTGGTGCGGCGGGCACGTTGGGGAAGGCGCTGACCGGCACCGTGACCACGACAATGTCACCGGCCGCCGCCGCCTCTTCGCTCGTTGCCGCGGACGCCCGCGGCCCCAGTTCCGCGGCCGTGTCCACGAGCGTTTCGGGACCGCGTGAGTTGCTGAGCACCACCAGGTGCCCGGCCCCGACCGCGAGTCGCGCGATCGTCCTGCCGATGCTTCCGCTGCCGATGAATCCCACAGTCGTCATATACTCAACTTCCTTCAGAAGAGCCGAACTTGCCGGTTGCCGGGCTCGTCACGATTCGATCCCTGTCGTCAGCCGGCGGGGAAGTAATGGCCGTTGTCCAGATCGGCGAGCAGGCCGGGCTGGGCGGGTTCCCAGCCGAGGGTTCGGCGGGTGATGCGGTTGGACGCCGGATAGCTCTGCGTGACGATATTCGTGAGGAATCCGAAGTACCCCGGGGTCATCAGGGCATCGTTGGGAACGCTCACGGCGGGCAGGCCCAGGCGGCTGGCGATGGCCTCGGCGATGTCGCGGAACGGGATGCCCCCGTCCTCGACCGCGTGCCAGTAATGGCCGGCCGGCCCCTTCTCCAGCGCCAGGCGGAACAAGGTGGCGGCATCGCGGATGTGCACGGCGTTCCACAGGTTCGCGCCGTCGCCAGGGTAGCCGACGAACCCCTTTTCCTTCGCGAGCGCGATCAGCGTGGGGAGGAAGCCGGCATGATCGGTCGTGCCGTGCGCGATGTTGGCGATCCGCACGACCGAAGACCGCACCCCCTGCTCGGCGAGGTCGACTACGGCCCTTTCCACGACGTTGCGGATTCGCAGGGTGCCTTCGTGCTCCTCGCCGGCGGGGAGGGCCGGGTCCTCCTCGGTGGCCAGCCGGCCCAGGTGCTGCCCGGGTGAGCCGATGCTTCCCGCCGTGACCAGCGGCTTTCCGGTTCCCGCGAGTGCCTCGCCGTACGCGAGCATGATTGGGAGCTCCGCGGCGGCCACGGCGTCGAGCCCGCCAGAGGGAAGCAGATCCTGCCTGTGGGCCACGTGGATGACGCCGTCGGAGTCCGCGGCTGCCTTTTTGAGCCCGTCGAGATCCTGGAGGTCGCCGCGACGCACCTTCGCGCCGAGCGCGGACAAGGCCGCTGCGGAAGCGTCCGACCGGGCCAGGCCGGTGACCTCGTGCCCGGCGGCGATCAGCTCGGGGATGATGTATGAACCGGAATGGCCGGTCCCCCCAGCGACGAATACGCGCATCTGACTGTCCTTGTGAGAGTAGGTGCAGGGTCTTTTCGTGCCGCAAATGAACTGGCGCAACACGGCACGAAAGGTAGGGGCTAAGGGGTGCGCTCAGCCGAGAAGGGTGATGCCGAGGGAGAAATTGGCGTGCTTGACGGAGTGGTTCATGAGGCCCAGTTCCAGCAGGCCGACGTTCTCCAGTGCCCGCGCCATGAACAGTTCCCCCGTGTCCCAGGGGCGCAGCCCCAGGCTCTCCACGAACGCCGACACGCGTGCCTTCGCCGGCGCGTCATCGCCGGCGATGAACACGTCCAGAGGGCGATCCCCGGCCGGGCCGGCCTCCAGAACGTGGGAGAACACAGTGTTGAACGCCTTGATGACATGCGCGTCGTCGGGAGCCGCCTTGGCGATCTCCTGTGCGCCGGAACTGTCGTCGGGGACGACGAAGCCCTGCAGGTCGGAGGCTACGGGGTTGGTGATGTCAACGATGATCTTGCCGCGCAGTGCGTCCCCGCGCTCCCTCACCACCGCCGCAGCGCCGGCGTACGGCACGGCGAGGACAACGATGTCCCCGGCCGGGGCGGTGCCGGCCGTCCCGACGGTGGCGCCAGCGAGCGCAGCGGCCAATTCCTTGGCCTTGGCCGGGTCGCGGCCGATGATCTCGACTGCGTTGCCGCCCGCGAGCGCCCGGGCGGCCAGCGCGCGGGCCACGTTGCCCAGGCCGATAATGCTGATGCTGCTCATGGAGTTCCTGCTTTCTGGAGCTGGATAGGACGCCATGCTCACCCTGTCGTTGTTGACGGTTTTGTCGTCGACGCCGTCGAATTACGCGGTGGGGGGGCGTTCAATTCCTGATGTGCTCATTCCGGGCCTGGGCCATCCGATGTCGAATTCTTGTGCCGAATTCGCTCGGACTATGAGGCACCTATTCAGGTTGCCATTGGCCTGAGTGGGCGTCCAATACTTCTTTCCGCCGCGGTGATACCTTGGAGGCATCACCGACCGGGAGGCGCCATGGATCTGGACCTGCGCAAACTGCGCTATTTCGTCGCTGTGGCCGACCAGTTGCACTTCGGCCGTGCCGCCGATGAGCTCCACATCGCACAGCCGGTGCTCAGCCGGCAGATCCGGGCGCTCGAGCAGGATCTCGGCGCCTCGCTGTTCACCAGGGATCGCCACGGCGTGGAGCTGACAGATGCGGGCCGTCAACTGCTCGCCGACGCCGGTCCGCTGCTCGCCTCGACCCACGCGGTCCGCCGCCGGGTGGCCGCGGTCGCCGGCGGCAAGCGGCGGCTGATGGTCGGTTTCCGGGCCGGCGTTGCCGTCACTCCGGCGGCGCGTGCGTTCGAGGACCGGCACCCGGACGTGGTCGTGGATGTGCAGCGGATCGAAGGGGACGAGCAGGCTGCGATGCTGCTCGACGGCCGCATCGACGTCGGTTATGTGCGGCTGCCCATCGACGAGGCCGGCCTGCGCGTCACCCCGCTGTACACCGAGCCGTGGGTAGCGGTACTGCCCGCCGGACACCGGTTTGCCGGCAAGGAGGAGGCCACCGAGGCCGACCTGGCCGGCGAACCGCTGGTCTGGCGCGGTGACCCTAGCACGCAGCCCACCAAGCGCCCGCTCCCCAATGCCGGGTACCCGGTGCGCGGGGTGGACGAGACGCTTGAGCATGTCGCGGCCGGCCGGGGCGTCTCCTTCCTGGCCCGTTCGGCGTCCGTGTTCTACTCGCATCCGGACGTCGTCTATGTGCCCATCCCGGATCTGGCGCCCGACCAGGTGTGCCTCGCGGTGGCGGCATCTCACACCTCACCGGTCGTAGATGACTTCGTCACTGCGGCTCAGTCGACGGCCGAGATCACGGCAGAATGTGGGAACTACGAGATGTGGCGGCTTGGAGGCGATGCCGTTACAAGGCACGCTTGAGGAGTGAGTTCAACTGACCTCGTTCATCATGTGCTGAAGAGTGAAGTGGCCTGACGGAGTGGCGCTGTTGCGGCTGAACTCTGAGGCGGTTCCGTTCTTCGGCCAGCAGTTGTCCGAGGGACCCCGGAGGCACCTGAGACCGGGTGGAAGTACGTGCTGCGGAAGCGGCTCAAGTCGGCTGATCGCCCTGCCGTCGGAGCGGAGCCGTTCACGCACGGTCTGCCGTTCGTAGCGTCGGGAGTCGGTCCCTGGGATCCAGAACCCGACGGCGGGTTCCAGCCGGACGTGTTGGCCGCCCGCCTGTTGGCCTTCGTTTCGGGCTGGCGTGGCCAGGTGGACCACCCATTGATGCAGCGTGAATGGTTCAGCTGGCGCGGTCCAGAGGTCAACGCCGTGCCGCCCCGCGAGGAGAGCGCCGCGGTGGAGTGGATGAGAGGGGTGGCAAGTCCCCGGCTCGCTGAGGTTCTGAGGATGCGGGTGGCCCGCCAGTGTCACTGGCGGGCCACCCGCATCCTCAGAACCTCCCAGCTGCGTACGAGTTCTTCATGTGTCACCGCGTACGGACTTGTGCGATCAGCCGTCTACTCCGTCCGTCGGGTTCGAGGCGGCCGGGGGTGTCGGCCAGAGGTCGGTCGGCGGCAGGCGACCTGCTGGATCTCCCGGCGCAGCAGCTCCAGGTTCGCCGCGCTCAAGGGGCCCGCCTTGACCTGCCGGCCTCGCGGGCCGAAGGGCGGTACCTGCGGTCAGGGGCACCTGGCGCGACCTGCGCCGCCGGGCACCTGACAAAGGCCACGACGGCGGGCGGGCCCGAAGATCAGCCTTCCGGCCCGGCACCGCCCGGCCGGCCATCCGCGGCGGATCCATCGCCCGGCGCGTCGGCTGGAGGGCGGGTCAGTTCTTCCAGGAGGAAGACGAAGGATTCGTACGGGCGGCCGGTGGCGTGCCGCAGTCCCATCTCGCACGTGCGGTTCGCCGACAGGTAGGCGTCGGCGGGGGTCCGGTCCAGGGCGGCCTTCTCGTCCCGTGTCGCGGATCGGACGAGTTCGGGGTGGAGGAGTCCTCTGTCGCCGGCCGTGCCGCAGCAGGTGGTGCCGACCGGGACGAGGACTTCGGCGGCGAGTTGTCCGGCGATGGCTTCCAGGGTCTTGCTCAGGCCCAGGTGCGCCGTCGAGCAGGTGGGGTGCACGGCCACCCGGTCCACCTGCCCGGTGACGGTCAAGTGCGGGAGCAGGTCGGCGCACCAGGTGATCGCATCGAGCAGCGTGATGCGCTCGAGTCGGTCGCGGTGTTCGTCGTCGAGGTGGTTCTTGACGTCGTCGAGCAGGCCGTTGGTGCACGAGGCGGCGTCGATGACCACGGGAAGAGTGCCGTGTCCGCTCCAGGACCACAGGGCGTCGCAGGTGGTCGCGGCCATCCATGCGTGTCCGCGGCTGTAGCCCTTGCTGCTCCATGGGGTCGAGCAGCACTTGCCGGCCACGTCGTCGGGGATCCACAGCGGTTTGCCGGCCCGTGCCGAGACCTCGACCAGTGCGTGCTGCAGGGACGGGTGCCGCGGCATTCCGGGGTCGCGGCCGAAGATCCGGTTGACGCAGGCCGGGAAGTACACGGCCGCCGCTCCATGGCGGGATGTCGGCGGTGGCTTGCCCACCGCGGCGCGCGGCATCGGTCCCGGGACGGCCGGCATGAGGTCGTTGCTGATGGCGAGCCGCGCGCCGGCCGTCAGGCCCGTGAGGGCCTTCGAACCGACGGTGCGCTGCACCATGTCGGCGGCGCCCATGGCGGTACGGGCGAACTCCTCCACGGTCGCCCATCGCTGGGCGATCTTCAGCGCGACCTTCTCGCGCTGCTCAGTCGATTCGTCCCGCCGGAATTCCTTGATCAGCGCGCCGGTGTTGATGTGGACGGGGCACGGGAGCGCGCAGGTGCCGTCGACAGCGCAGGTCTCGATGGCGTCGTACTCGTACTCCGCCTGCAACTGGGCCAGCAGCGGGGACCCTTCCGCCTGCCGGGCCATCTCCCTGCGCAGCACGATGCGCTGGCGGGGCGTCGTCGTGACGTTCCGGCTGGGGCAGACGGCCTCGCAGTACCCGCACTCGATGCAGTGGGTCGCGACGTCCTCGATGTCAGGGGTCGACTTGAAGGACTTGAGATGGATGGTGTCGTCGCGGGTGAGGACGACGTCGGGGGCGAGGACACCGTACGGGTCGGCGAGTTCCTTGATGCGCCACATCATCCCGGTGGCCTTCTCGCCCCATTCGTGACGGACGAACGGCGCCATGTTGATCCCGGTGCCGTGTTCCGCCTTGAGCGACCCGTCGTACTTGTCGACGACCAGCGCCACCAGGTCGGACATGAACGCGGCATACCTGTCACGGTCCGCGGGGTCGGCCAGCCTGGGCGTCAGGGTGAAGTGCAGGTTGCCGTACGCGGCGTGGCCCGCGACGCCGGGCAGGAAGCCGTGCTCGGCCAGGAGGGCGTGCAGGTCGCCCGCGCCTTCGGCGATCCGGGCCGGCGGGAAGCAGACGTCCTCGTTGACCACGGCGGTACCTGGCGGGCGCAGTTGGCCGACGATGCCGAGCAGGCCCTCGCGGATGCGCCAGTCCAGTTCGATGAGCTCCTGGTCACGGGTGAAGTCCAGCGGGTGCAGCAGGGGCGCGTCCGCGACCAGCTCCGCGACGCGGGCCTCGGCCCGGTCGAGATCCGCCGGGTCGGCGGCGGCGAACTCGACGAGAAGCGCCGCCGCGCCCGGATCGAGGGTCTTCCAGTACGCCGGGGTGTTCGGGAACGCTTGTGCGGCGGCGGTGAGAGCGGGTGCGACCATGAGTTCGACCGCCTCGGCTCCGAGGTCCACCAGGCCGGGCACGAGGGCGACCGCTTCGCCGACCGACGGGAGGGCGATCCAGCTGACCGTGGTCGCCGTCGGGGCCGGCAGGGTGTCGATCACGGCTTCGGCGATGAACGCGAGGGTGCCCTCGGAGCCGATGAGGAGGCGCCGGAAGATCTCGAGCGGGGTGTCGGCGTCGAGCAGCGCCGCGAGGGTGTACCCGGTGGTGTTGCGGATGGAGAACTTGTGGCGCACACGCGCGGTGAGACGGCTGTCGCCGAGCAGTTCCTCCCGCAATGCGGCGAGACCGGCCGCCAGCTCGGGTTCGGCCGCGGCGAACCGCTCCTCGGCGTCCGGCGCGGCGGTGTCCACGACCGTGCCGGACGGCAGCACAAAGGTCATGGACGCCACGGTGTGGTAGGCGTTGCGCTCAAGGGTGCAGCGCATCCCGCCCGCGTTGTTGGCGAGGACTCCGCCGATCGTGGCGACGTCCGAGGAGGCCGGATCCGGTCCGAGGCGCCGACCGTGCCGGCGCAGCAGCGCCGCGGCGTGGCCGAGGATCGTTCCCGGCCGCGCGCGCAAGCGCGCGCCCTCGTCCTCGACGGCCATTCCGCTCCAGTGCCGGCGCACGTCGATGAGGATGTCGTCGGACTGCGCCTGCCCGTTGAGGCTGGTCCCGGCGGCACGGAACGTGGCGTGCCGCCCGTTGCGCCGGCAGTAGCCGAGCAGCTTCTGGACGTCGCGGACGTCGCGGGGCAGGACGACGACCTGGGGCAGGTAGCGGTAGGGGCTGGCATCGGACGCGTACCGGACGAGGTCCGAGATCCGGTGCAGCACTTGGTCCTCACCGAGCAGCGCGACGAGGTCGCTCCTGAGTTCGCGAGGCGTTCCGTCCACGTGAGCGGAGTCGATCGCATCCGCCTGCGGAAGGCCCGGCGGACGGCCGATGGCGGGAACGCCCGGGCTGAGCAGCTTCTTCACGTTGGCAGCCTCTCCGCCACCGCACCGGCCGTCGGCGCATACGGCTTTCCTGCCGAACGGTTCAGCCGGCCACGCGGACGGTCTTGTCCGTGGCAGGTCATGAACAGGCCATGAAAGTCATTTTAACCGGGCCGTCCGGCGCGCGCCCGGTGGCTGATTCGCTGACCGCGTCATCTCGGGCGGCAGGGAATTGGCGTCAACGCGCGAGAGCGGCATACCAGGCACCTTCATCTCATACTGATAAATTCGCGATCAACGGTCGGCGTCACGTCGGCTGTCCTGTCCGGGTTCAGCCCGGGGGCCGGTTCACTGCATGCGTATGTCCGGTCGGCCCCGTGAACCAGCACGCGGTGTGTGCGACGAAGGGACACGCGATGCCATCTGTCCGTCAAGCCACCATCGACCTGCTCAGGCGGCACGGGCTGACGACGTGGTTCGGTAACCCCGGCTCGTCCGAGCTGACGCTGCTGGAAGACTTCCCGAGCGACTTTCGCTACGTACTGGGACTGCAGGAAATGGTGCCGGTCGGCATGGCCGACGGATTCGCCCAGGTCACGCGACGCCCCGCATTCGTCAACGTGCACACCGCACCCGGCCTCGGCAATGCGATGGGCGCCCTGTACAACGCGCATCTGAACAAGACTCCGCTGATCGTGACCGCGGGAAACCAGCGCCGTGTCATGCAGAACCAGAAAGCGCTCCTGACCAATGAAGACGCGGTGCTGCTTCCGCGTCCTTTCGTCAAGTGGTCGGCTGAGCCGGCCACGCCGAGCGAGGTGCCCGCGGTCCTGGCACACGCCATTCACATCGCGCTGGCGCCACCGACCGGACCGGTGTTCGTCTCACTGCCGATGGACGACATGACCCATGAACTGACCGCTTCCGAGGCAGCCGAGGCCGAGGTGATCCGGGACCGCGCGGTGACCTGTGCCGGCGGTTTCCCCGGACGGCTGGCGAAGGAGATCGGCGATCGGATCTCCTCCGCGAACTCCCCGGTATTCGTCGTGGGCGGCGACGTGGAGCACGCCGGAGCACGGGAAGCCGTCGTGAAACTGGCGGAGCGGACCAAGGCACCGGTCTGGACGGCACCACTACCGGGTCTTTCCGGCTTCCCGGAGGCCCACCCGCTCTACCAGGGCCTTCTCCCACCGGGTGCGGGCTGGATCTCGACCGCGCTGAAGGGCCACGACCTCATCGTCGTACTCGGCGGACCGGTCTTCCGCTACTACCCGCACATCCCGGGCCCCTACCTCCCCGAGGGCGCGACCCTCGTCCACATCACCAGCGATCCGGACGAGGCCGCCCGCGCACCCGTGGGGGACGCCTACGTGGGCGACCTCCGCGCAGCGGTGGAAGCCCTCCTCGACGAAGTCGTCGACACGCCCCGCGGCGCACCCACCCGCCGCCCCGACGTGCCGTCCCCGGACCGGGTCGCGGCTCCGATGCAGCCGTCGCAGCTCTGGACAGCCGTCGGCCACGCCGCCCCGGCGGATGCGCTCTTCGTGACCGAGGCCGGTTCGAACGAGGCCCCCATCGCGAACTTCGTCCGACCGAGCGCCCCGCTCTCCCACATCTCCGCCGTCGGCGGAGGGCTGGGCTTCGGACTGCCCGCCGCCGCCGGCGCCCAACTCGCCTCCCCGGACCGTCCGGTGATCGCCCTGATGGGCGACGGATCGATGCACTACGCGATCACCGCCCTGTGGACCGCGTCCCGGTACCGGATCCCCCTGACGATTGTCGTCGCCTCCAACCAGGAGTACGGCATCCTCAAGCAGTTCGGCGACATCGAGAACACCGCGGGCGTCCCGGGTCTCGACCTGCCAGGCCTGGACATCACCGCCACGGCCGCGAGCTACGGCATCGACGCCCACGACGCCCACGACTCCGACGACATCGCCGAACTGCTGCGTGCGGGAGTCGAGGACCGGGAACGCCCCACCCTCATCAACGTCGCCACGACTCCGGTCCACGAGGCGGCGTCCCGCCGTTCCTGACCGTTCGGGAGCCGGAGTCGCCAGTGGAGCCGCGCACTCGACGGGGCCCCACGAGGGTCCGGGCCGCCGCACCGAGGAGCCGCCACCCCAGCCCGGGCCGTTACGGCCGGGCCGTGGGGACTGTGCGTCCACGGGAAAGAAGTGTGCGCCGCCGCGAAAGACCTCTCCGGCGGGATGCCCCAGAGTGGACGGTGTGCCGACGGCGGGCTGTGCCCGGGTCGGCGGTGCGGACCAGTCCTGCGGCCGGCAGGACCACCACGACCGCGACCCCGTCTCGCACACCTCCAGCCGATGCCGATCGTGCGACAGCACGAGCCCGAAGGACTGACTTCCATGACTCCGCCCGCCCAAGTGCACACCGTCCGCGGCCCTGTGGCCGCCAGCGACCTCGGGACCGTCCTGATGCACGAGCATGTCTTCGTCCTGAGTGAGGAGTTCCGGCAGAGCCTCCCGGAGACCTGGGACGAGGAGGAGCGCGTCAGCAAGGCGGTCGACCGGCTGAAGGCCCTGGCGGCCACGGGCGTCACCACGCTCGTGGACCCCACCGTGATCGGGCTGGGGCGTGACGTCACCCGGGTCGCGGCCGTGAACGAGCAGGTCGACATCAACATCATCGCCGCAACGGGCATCTACACACTGGGCGACATCCCCCACTTCTTCCGCTTCCACGGCCCGGGAACGCTACTGGGTGGCGCCGAGGGGATGACCGAGCTGTTCGTCCGAGAGCTCACCGAGGGCATCGCCGATACGGGGATCAGGGCCGCCTTCCTGAAGTGCGCGATCGAGGAGGAGCTCACCCCGGGCGTGGAGCGGGTGATGCGGGCGGTGGCGCAGGCACACCTGCGCACCGGCGCGCCGATCACCGTGCACACCAACGCGACCGCCCGCACCGGCCTGGTCGCCCAGGAAATCCTGCGGAGCGAGGGCGTGGGCCTCGGCGCCGTCGTCATCGGCCACAGCGGCGACACCGACGACCTGGGCTACCTGCACCAGCTGATCGACAACGGCTCGTACATCGGCATGGACCGCTTCGGCCTGGACATCCTGCTGCCGGGCGACCAGCGGGTTGCTACGGTCGCCGCGCTCGCACGGGAAGGTCTGGCGGACCGGATGGTGCTGTCGCACGACGCGTCGTGCCACATCGACTGGTTCCCGCCGGGCGTGCGCGAACAGATCGCGCCGGACTGGCACCACACCCACCTTCACGACACCGTCCTGCCCGCACTCCGCCAGGCCGGCGTCACCGAGCAGCAGCTCAGCACCATGCTGGTCGACAATCCGCGCCGCTACTTCACCGCCCCGGGCGACTGACCCGCCGAGGTGGAAACAGGCTCACCCCAGGTCTGCCGTAGGGGCGAAGACGCGGTGTCTGGCATCACGGGGCGCCATGCCGAACTCCTGCCGAAACGCGGTACTGAACGACGCATGGCTGCCGAACCCGCAGGAGTGAGCGATCTGCCCGATGGAATGCCCGGCCCAGCTCGCGTCGGCCAGTCGGGTCCGCGCCAGGTGCAGCCGTTCACGGCGCACGAGGTCGCGCGGGGTCGTACCGGCTGCACGCAGCACCTGCTGGATGTAGCGGGTCGACCAGCCGAGCGCCCGTGCGATGTGGGCGACGTCGAGGTCGTCGTCGCCCGCGTGGCGGCGGACGTAGCGCCTGATCTCGGCCTCGACTGTGGCCCGCTGCCCCGTCGGCGCCGAATCGGTCGCGCCTTCCGCGGCGAGGCACACCAGGTCGAGCAGCCGCTCGCAGGCGACGTCGAAGGTCGCCTCCGAGAACTGTTCCCGCTCCTCCTGCAGCGTGGCCACCATCGTGCGGATCACCCGGCCCAGGCCGCTCGTCCCCTTGAGGGTCCGCGGCTCACGGGTCAGGGCCGGGTTGCGGTGGGCGACCTCGTGTCCGGGCACAATCAGCGCGATCGACCGGAAGTCATCGTCGTGTGCGAAGGTCACCGGCCGGTCCATGTCGCACAGTGCCATACGGCCCGGCTGGAGCTCCCCCGAGGACGTCCCTTGTTCCACCCAGGCAGTCCCGGCCAGGGGGACGAGCAGTTCGTGGGTGCCGCGGGGGTCAGCGGCGATGTGCCGGGCGTTCCGGACGACCGTCTCCTGGCCGCCGCTGCACAAGGCGATGGCGTACGTCCGGGACTGCTGGGACTGCAGGAGTCCCCTCCATGGCGCCTTGCGGTCCATGACGGTGATGCGGCTCGCCCCGTGCAGACCGGAGAACGCCTCGCTCCAATCGCTCAGCGACGGTGCGGACGCAGCTGCGGTCCATCGGTACATGCGCCTTCCCATCGGTGTGCCGTCAGCGGAAGCACCCACTTGGTCACCCCGCGACCGCGTCCTTGCGACACGTCAATGTTCACACGCCGCGGCAACCAGAAGTTACACCTTCACGGACATGCGCCACGCATGCAGCCAAGAGAACCGGAGACCTTTCCATGCCGAAAACCATCGTCGTCACCGGAGCCAGCGACGGCATCGGAGCCGCGGGCGCCCGCCGGCTGCACCGGGACGGCCACCGAGTCGTCATCGTCGGCCGCTCACCCGAGAAGACCGCGAGGATCGCCGACGAACTCGGAGCGGACCGCTTCCTCGCCGACTTCACCAGCTTGGCCGACGTCAGGAAACTCGCCGCGGACCTGGACGCCGCATACCCGCGTGTGGATGTCCTGGTGAACAATGCGGGGGGAATCTTCGGCGATCGCGAAAAGACCGTCGACGGCTTCGAGAAGACCTTCCAGATCAATCATCTGGCGCCGTTCCTGCTCACGAATCTCCTCATGGACAAGCTGGTGGCCGGCAAAGCATCGGTCATCCAGACATCCAGCGCGGGGGCTCGTCTGTTCGGAAAGCTCGACATCGACGACCTCGACCACGACCACGGCTACTCCGCGCACCGGGCGTACGGCACGGCCAAGCTGGAGAACATTCTTTTCACCAAGGAACTGCACGCCCGATACGCGTCCCACGGTCTGTCCGCCGCCGCCTTCCATCCCGGAGCCGTCGCCACCAACTTCGCCACCGGCAGCAAGAGCTTCATGCGCCCCATCTACAGCAATCCGCTCAGCCGGCTGGCCATGGTCAGCCCCGAGAAGGGCGCCCGCCAGCTGGTATGGCTCGCCGAGACCACTCCCGGCGTGGACTGGCACTCCGGTACGTACTACGAGAACGGCAGGCCCGCTCGACGCACCAACCCGCAAGCGGACGATTCCGACCTCGCCCGTCGGCTCTGGAACCGTTCCGCCGACCTCACCGGGTTGGACATCTCGGCTCCGTGACGGCGGCCTCCCCCGCGGACCGGGGCCGGCCGATGGGTGCGGCGCCGGCGCCTGTCCGCCGCCGGAGTGAGCTGCACCCCGTCATCCGGCCGCCCCCGGGTGCCGGCGCGCGGGCGTGGTCGCCGGGCTGCGGCAGAGCGCGGCGCGCGGCGATCTCCGACTGCTGCACCTCAACGACCTCGTCGCAGAACCATGACCTCTTCCGCAGCGGCCTGTACGGGGTGCACGGCCTCCATTGGCAGCCCGACCGGACCGCCTTCCGGGATTCCCCACGAGTAGGTGCCATGACGTTCGAAATCACTCAGAGCTCGCCACGTGACGCCAAACACGAAAGGATACATGTGCCTTCCGCGGACGGCACCGTGAAGTGGTTCTCAGGGAACGTGTACTCGATAAAGCTGACAGCCGGTCAAACCGGCGGTGCGCTCGGGGTCGTCGAGGCCTGGGTGCCGCCAGGCGGCGGACCCGTGGCTCACACCCACGCCGACCAGGACGAGACCTTCTTCCTCATCTCCGGCGAACTCGAATTCCTCGGTGGCGACCACGTCTTCACCGCAGGTCCCGGCGACCTGGTCCACTGCCCGCGGGGTACGCGCCACCGATTCAAGAACATCGGCCTCTATACGGCCCATATGCTGTTCTTCTGCACTCCCGGCGGCTCCGAGGGGCTGTTCCTGGAGGGTGGCGACATCCCCGAGCCCGGCGTTCACGTGCCGGCATGGGGACCGGAACACTCCCAGGGCCCGGTGCTTGGCCTCTTCACGAAGTACAGCCTGGAGGCCATGCCCGAAGCCTGAAGGCCACGCGGAGACTTGAGGACCAGGGTATTCGCCGGCATCGACATGTCGACAGCGCCCGGCCTACCTGCCCCTCGGGAGCTCCGTCGACGCGGACACGAGGCCCCCCACACACAAGCGGCCTCCATGGGCCGGGGGCTTTGCCCCCGCTACAGACAACTTATCGCCAAACCGATTGGCATATGAACCGGAAATCGTAAATACGCCGATCGAACGCCTCAATTCACGCCCTGGCGCTCACTCGAACGGTCGACTTCCGGACTGAATCCTTGTCGTTCAATCACCCTTATGGGTTACTTCACATGTCCGTATCGGCGGCATTCGACTTTCCAAACGGACGTGCGCAAGCCCCTGTTCAGGTGGCGACTCACACCTGACAGGCCGTTCTCCCCCGACCGGTCCTGCGCTTGAGCGGGCGCAAGTGCCATCGGGTCACCACCTGGCCAGTGGACACGGGAGCTGACTCGCACCACCAGGTACGTGTGCTGACCGAAAGCCCTCATCACTGCTCGGCAATGTAGCGCATTCCGAGCCAGGAGGAACCTTCATGCCCATCAGCCCGAACCAGGGATCCAGCGGTGGCGGCACAGTGGTCACCATCACCGGCGTCAACCTCTCAGGCGCCACTGCGGTGCGCTTCGGAACGCGGCTCGCGACCATCACCGGCAATACCCCGACAAGCGTCACCGTCATCTCGCCCTCCGGCAACGGCGCGGTCAGCGTCACCGTCACCACCGCGGGAGGAACGAGCAACCCGCTCTCGTTCTACTACATCGGGGCGCCGTTCAAGCAGAGTCTCAGTCCGACCACCGGGCCGTCGGCGGGGGGCCAGACGGTCACCATCAACGGCACCGGCCTGTTCACCGCGACCAGCGTCACCTTCGGCGCCAACAGCGCGACGCCGACCGTGGTGTCCGACGGGCAGATCTCGGTCGTCGCACCGGCCGGTACGCCCGGCTCGGTCGGCGTCAGCGTCACCACCGCCGGCGGCACCAACAACGGGCTCACGTACACCTACGTCGACGCCCCCACACTGACGACCGTCACCCCGACCCAGGGCCCGACCTCCGGCGGCACCTCGGTGACCCTGATCGGCACGGCACTCACCAGCACCAGCGCGGTCACCTTCGACGGCACCCCGGTGCCCTTCACGGTGATCGCCGACACCGTGGTCTCGGTGATCACTCCTCCGGGGAGCGCCGGTGCCGTCGACGTCGTCGTGACCACCGACGGGGGCAGCGCGACCGCGACCGGCGGGTTCACCTACGTCGCGGGTCCCGGTATCTGACCGCACCCCGGCCTCCCGGGCCCCGGCCCGGGAGGCCGCCCCGCACGGGCCGGGCTGCCGGCTCGTGCGGGCCCGAGCAAGGACAACGACGGGCCCCCGGGCCGGTCCGACTTCGTACGGAGATCCCGTGAAAGACACAGCACACCCGGCGGCAGCGGCACAGCCGACCGCCGTCGCCGCCGCACCCGTCCTCAACTCGGTCGTCCCCAACACTGGCCCCGCGGCGGGCGGCAACAACGTCGTCCTCAACGGCAGCGGCTTCACCGGAGTCACCGCCGTGAAGTTCGGTACCACGGCGGCGCTGGGCTACACGGTCAACTCGACCACCCAGATCACCGCCGTCGCCCCGGCGGGAACGGGAGCCGTCCCGGTCACCGTCGCCACCCCGGGCGGCACCAGTAATTCGGTGACGTACACCTATACGGCGCAGCCCGTTCTCGTATCCGTGTCGCCGAGTCAGGGGCCGACTGCGGGCGGCACGACGGTCACCCTCACGGGCTCGGGCTTCAGCGCGGTGTCCGCGGTCCGGTTCGGCAGTACCGCCGCGACGTCGTACACGGTCAACTCGGCCACCCAGATCACCGCCGTCGCCCCGGCGGGAACGGGAGCCGTCCCGGTCACCGTCACGACATCGGGCGGCACCAGCAACTCCGTCTTCTTCTTCTACCTGAACGCTCCCGTCCTCGTCTCCGTCTCACCGAACGGTGGGCCGAGTGCCGGCGGCACGACGGTCACCCTCACCGGTACCGACCTCAGCGGGGCCACGGCCGTCAGGTTCGGCACTACCGCCGCCACCAGCTACACCGTCGACTCCCCCACACAGATCACCGCGGTCGCCCCGGCGGGAACGGGAACCGTCCCCGTCACCGTCACCACCCCGGGGGGCACCAGCAACTCCGTCTTCTACAGCTACGTGGGTGCCCCCGTCCTCACTCTCCTCTCCCCCGCCCTGGGACCGACCGCTGCGGGATCCGGTGTCACCCTGAGCGGCACGGGGCTGACCACCACGACCGCGGTGCACTTCGGCGCCGCGCCCGCGGCGTTCACCGTGCTGTCCGACACCGCCGTCGCCACGGTCGCCCCGGCGGGCCCCCCGGGCGCCGTTTCCGTGAACGTCACCACGCCCGGCGGCACGAGCAACTCGCTGACCTATACGCGTGTCGCGCCTCCCGTGATCTAGCGTTCGTCCACCCATTCACCCCCGGGGCCAGGGGTCCGGGGACGAAGCCGGCAGGCCCCGAGCCCCTGATCGCTCCAAATGCGGGACCTGACGCACCGACGTAACGTGACGCTCCATGAGCAACTGCGGCGTTCCACCCGCAGCCGAACAAGGAGCCTGTTTCGTGAAACGTTGGGATACGCGTAGGACGTGGACGGCCGGAGCCTTCGCGGCGATAGCGGCGGTCGTGGGTGTCGCCTCGCCGGCGGCGGCCGCGCCCGTGCAGTCGACGACGACGCTCCAGGTGTCACCCTCGACCGCCGCAGCCCGGACTCCGGTGCGGTTGACCGCGACGGTCGTCTGCACCGGTGACCCCAGCGGCGGCCTCGGCATGACGTTCTTCGACGGTGGGGACATCCTCACGACGGTGCCGGTCGCGCCCAACGGGCAGGCCACCTGGGTCGCCGAGTTCACCACCACCGGGGCCCACACGATCACGGCCGCGTACAACGGCAACGACAACTGCTTCGCCTCGAACAACACGGCGACGGTCACGGTGACCCCTGCGGAGGACTGCCCTTGGGGGCACGGCCTGTGCCGGGACGACCACGGCCACCTGCCCGGCTTCCCGGACTGCCACTTCGTTCCCTCGATCCTGGGTATCGACCAGGTGGACCAGGTCGACCAAGCGCAGCAGCCCTCCCACTCGCCCGGCCGGTGCTGGTCCTGGTGAATCCGGCCGGACGGCGCCGTCGGCCCGCACGCCGTGCACCGCTTGTGTCGGGGGCGCCGGGGTCTGTGGGCTCATGGAGAGTGTGAGCCCCGCCGCGGAGGGCAGGTGGCCGGGGCTCGCGTCCGCACTGACGATGCCGGCGCGAGCCGCGGGCGTTGTCGCCTTGGAGGGCCAGTCCGCCGCGGCGCCGTGGACGACGGCCGCGCTCACTTCCCCGGCGCCGCCGGTGGCCGTGATGACGTGGTTGGCGGTGGACTTTCCGTTGCCGTCGGCAATGACGCCGAGGCCTCATGGCAGCTGCTGCCCGATGCCGCTGCGCCGGCTTCGCATGGCAACGCATCGACCGCAGGTGGTGCACCACGCGCAGGACGTACAGATGTGAAGCACACGTCGCGTACGGGTTCGAGGATCCGCAGCAGGACCACTGTGTGACTGCCGGAGTCGTCGAGTCGAACGATGGGGAGGTCTTCTCGCTGACGTTCATGTGCGAATTCGGCGAACCCGACGGACAGGACATCCGTCCGGGCTTCGACATTTACTCCCTTGTCACGCCTGACCAGGGCACCGCGTACGGGTGCATAGGCCAGGTGGGACTGGACGGAGACGTCCTGCGAGTCACCTTGGACGCGCTGGGACTGGATGATCCGGTGGTTGGGGCCGTCCTGCGTGCCCCTGCGTCGGACGTCGCCGCATGCAAGCGTGCTCACTGAACGGCCACGCGGGCCCAAGAACAGCCGGCCGTAGGTCGTAGCGCCTCCCGGTTGCTTCCGACGAAAAGCCGGCGTGCCACAGCCGTGCCACACGCAACGGTTGCTGATCCGGGAAACACCAGACAGCTCCGGCGTTCGCCCAGGTCAGCTGGAGGTCAGCGCCACTGGGACCTCGGATTGATGAAGAAACTCAGTCCAATTCCAGGCGACATGGTGCGCGACGCCACTGCACAGGCCAGAAGAGCCCTTCGCCCACTTGGTTGTCTCTGCTGACTCGGACGCAGAGCTCCTGGTCCGGGAATCCGTTCGTTCCACCGCGCCTCGGCTCCAAGGACGCCTTCGGCGAGGCGGTGACGAAGACCTCGCGCAGGCCATGCGCATCGCGCCGAAGGCCGGAACCATGGAGATAGTCGACCCGGCCGGCTCGACCGCGTCATCGCGGTCACCCGGCAGGTCCCGCACGCCTCGCCGGCGACCATTGCCCGCGGCTCACGAGCCCGGGCGACGGAAACAAGCAGTGGACCGGTCAAGACAGGTGGACCAGACCGGTCCAGGACAGGGATTGATCATGACCACCGATCTCATTCACTCTGACGCGACCGAACTCGCCGAGCTGATCCGTACCGGGAAAGTGTCTTCCGTCGAGGTGGTGAAGGCGCACCTGGACCGCATCGACGCCACCAATCCGAGACTCAACGCCATCGTGACGCTCGCCGACGGGGCCCTGAAGACCGCAAGGGCGGCCGACGAGGAACTCGCGGCGGGCGGGGACGTGGGGCCGCTGCACGGTGTGCCCTTCACGGCCAAAGACTCCTACGACACCGCCGGAGTGCTCACCCAGCGCGGTTCGCCGATCTTCGCGGGGCGCGTCCCGGACACCGATGCCACCGCTGTGGCGCGCATGAAGCGGGCCGGAGCGGTCCTCCTGGCGAAGACCAACCTTCCGGAGTTCTCGTACTGGATCGAAACCGACAACCTCCTGACGGGCAGGACGAACAACCCCTGGGACCTCGATCGCTCACCCGGCGGTTCGAGCGGCGGGGAGTCCGCGGCGATCGCCGCGGGGATGTCGCCGCTCGGACTCGCGACCGACCTGTCCATCTCGGTGCGCGGGCCGGCGGCCGACACCGGTGTCGTGTCCTTCAAACCGACGCACGGGCGTATCCCGATGACGGGAGTCTGGCCGCGAGCGCCGCGGCGCAACTGGCACGTCGGTCCCATGGCCCGCAGCATTCGCGACCTCGCACTCGCGTACGGCGTGCTGGCCGGTCCTGACGGCGCCGACGGCTTTGCCACCGCGCCGCGGGACTTCGACGCCGGCCTGGGCGCCTCGCCGGACCGGCCTGTGCGCGTGGGCTGGCTGGTCGACTCGGGACTCGGTCCGACCGACGCGGAGGTCGCGGCGACGGTGCGAGCGGCCGCCGACGCGCTGCAGGCGGCCGGAGTCCGGGTCGACGCCGTGAGCATCCCCGCCCTTGAGCGGGACAACCCTCTCGAGCTCTGGACCAAACTGCACCTCATGGAGGTCAAGCCGGCCTTCCGCAAGGTGACCGCGGGCCACGAGGACCAGATGTTCACCTACTCCACGTTCCTGGCCGGCATGCCCGACACGTCCGTGGAGGACTACGTCGAGGCCGAGCAGGGCGTCGAGCGGCTCCGGGACGGTTTCGCGGAGTACTTCCACCAGTACGACGTCCTGCTGCTCCCGGTGACGACGATCCCCGCCCACGAACACCAGCTCGGGCGGTTCACAGTCGACGGCCGGACGATGGACGCCTTCCACGTGTCGTCGACGACCGTCCCGTTCAACGTGACGGGACATCCGGCCCTGTCGATGCGGTTCGGTACGAGCAGCGACGGCATGCCGATCGCCGTACAGGTGGTGGCCACCTGGCACGCGGAGTCGACGGTCCTGCACATCGCCTCGCTGCTGGAGACGCTCAGCCCGGTGCGCGACCAGCACCCCGCCCTCTGACGAGCCGGGGAACGGCCCCGAGTACCCGAAGGGGCGCGGCAGGGGTCGTTCTAGGATGCTCGCATGGCGATCGACTGGGGACGGGCCGTTGTCGAGCAATTGGGCTTCTACTGGGACTTCCATCTCCGGCCCCGCCTCGAAGGGCTGACCGACGAGGAGTACTTCTGGGAGCCGGTGCCGGACTGCTGGAGCCTGCGGCCGCGCGGCGACGGCCGGTGGCGGCTCGAAGGGTCGGAGGAGCCGTCCCGTTCGGGCCCGTTCACGACGATCGCCTGGCGGATGACGCACGTGACCGTCGGGGTGTTCGAGAGTCGGTACCGGGCCTTCTTCGGCGGCGAAGGACCGACGCAGTGGGCGCCGGGCGAGCGGCTGCTCGAGGCCGGCGTCCTGCCGGGCAGTGCCGAGGAGGCGGTGGCACAACTGGAGCAGTCCCGTCGGCGCTGGTACGAGGCCGTGGCCTTGCTGGATGCGGACGCACTTGCCGCGCCGCTCGGGGTGAAGGGCGGTCCGTTCGCCGAGACCGCCATGGGGGAGCTGATCATCCACCTCAACCGTGAGGTCATGCACCACGGCGGGGAGATCTGTCTGCTGCGCGACCTCTACCGGGACGGGTACCGCGCGGCCCCGTGACCCCCGGGTGCCGGCCGGGTCCCGACGGGCCGTCATATCCCGCTCACGGCCTGCGCGTCCGGGCTCAACGGCCCGCCCCGGGTCAGCGCGGCCCAAGGGCCGTCGATGGCCGAACTGTCCTGCACCGGCGAAACCGACTTCGCCACCGCCAAGGGCGCCGTCCCGCGCTCGTCGGTGCCGGCCGCGCCCCTTCCGTGACGCCGGAACAGCCGCGGAGCGCCAACCAGAACGCGGCCAGACCGGCAAGGGACGGTCCGGCCGCGCTAAGATGGCGTGTGCGGCGGTCCTCACGGCTGCCGCGCGGCGGTGGGGCCCGCCGTACCCGAACCGCGGCGAGGATGCCGCCAACGGTCCCTACTTGTGACGATCTGCGCCCGGATCGCGGCGCTTCACGAGTAGGAGACGCATGACCTCGCCAGACCCCTTCCCCGTCATGGCCGAGCCCATTGATCCCGACATCCAGCGGTCCGCTCCCGCGCCGAAGTCCTCACCGATGCAGGGGCAAGGGCCCGTGGTGTGCGTCGTCGCGATCGGCGGCGCATTGGGGGCTTGCGCCCGTTACGGCGCCGGCCTGCTGTGGCCCACCGCGCCAGGCGCCTTCCCGTGGACCACGTTCGCGGTCAACGCGGTCGGCTGTGCCGTGATCGGCGTCCTCATGGTGGTCATCACCGAGCGGTGGAACGCACACCGGCTCGTACGCCCCTTCTTCGGCACCGGCGTACTGGGTGGATTCACCACCTTCTCGACCTACACGGTCGACATCCACACCCTGATCCAGGACGGCCACGCGGAAACCGCGCTCGCTTACCTGGTCGCAACCCCGCTCATCGCGCTCGCCGCGGTGTGGAGTGCCGCGACCGCGACACGACGCCTGATCGCAGGGAGGCAGACATGACACGGTTGCACGGCACCGCCACCAGGTTGACGATCTTGATCGGGGACAACGACACCTGGCACCACAAGCCGCTGTGCACCGAGATCGTCCACCGGGCGCACCACGCCGGCCTGGCAGGGGCCAGCGTGTTCCACGGTGTCGAGGGCTTCGGGGCCTCCTCGCTGATCCACACCGCCCGGCTGCTCTCCATGAACGAGAACCTGCCCGTGGCCATCGTCGTCGTCGACCACGAGGAGCGCATCCGCGCGTTCCTGCCGCAGCTCGACGAACTGGTCACCGAAGGCCTGGTCACCCTCGACGACGTCGAGGTCATCCGCTATGTCGGCAGGGGGAACCACTCATGAACTGGGCACTGGTCATCGCCGGGGCGGTGGTGGGGGCGCCGCTGCGGTATCTCACGGACCGCGCCGTCCAGGCCCGGCACGACACCGTCTTCCCCTGGGGCACGTTCACCGTCAACGTCGCCGGATGCCTGATCCTGGGCGCGCTCACCGGTGCGGTCACCTACGGTGCCGCCTCCCACTCGGTGCAGCTGCTCGTCGGCACCGGATTCTGCGGGGCGCTGACCACCTACTCGACGTTCTCCTACGAGACCCTGCGCCTGGCCGAGACCGGAGCGCGGTTCTTCGCCGCCGCCAACGCCGTCGCCAGTGTCGTCGCCGGTCTGGGAGCGGCGTTCATCGGGGCGGCGCTCGCCCAGGCGATGTGGGCATGATCCACGGACCCGTCCCTTCCCTCCCGAGGACCCGCGGAACACAGCGACGTCCACGTTCCGGAGGGCGGCCCCGCTCACTGGGGCATGACAGCGGTGAACGCGAACGGGGCCGCTCTTCGAGGGTGCGCCTCCGGCTGGCGCCCGGCATCCCGTGCGGCCGCCCCGCCACCGAGTCGCCTCGCGCGGGTGTCCGGCGGCAACGCCTGCCAAACCGCCCCGGACCTGCTGCGGGGTCCCGGCCCGACGTCGCAAGGCCAAGCAGAAATAAAGATGCATCATGCAGTAAAAGCTGCGAAACAATGGGCCACTGACCGCAGTACCGTGGAAATGCGCATGCTGCGCAGTCTCCGCGACCTGTTCGGGAGGAAGCCCGCATGGCCGTTCTGCTTGACGCCGCGTCGCTGGCTCCTGGTGAGCGTGCGGACGCGATCCGTGAGTTCTCGTGGTCGATCAACGGCCGCGTGGAGGTGGGCCTTCCGCCGAATCCACATCGCCAGCGGGCCTATGTGACCACCAACGCGCTGGGGTCGGTCAAGGTCTCGGAGATCGGCTGGAACGTGACCCGCCTCCTGTGCACCGCTGTGCCAGTGGACGAGGACATGGTGCCGCACGTTCTCGTCCATCTCCAGGAGGCGGGGGTCTCCGATGTCCGCCAGGGAGGCAGGCACGCACTGAGAAGGGCCGGGGATCTCACGGTGCTCGACGACACGAAGCCCTATGAGGTCCTTTTCCACGGCTCGACCCATTCGGTTCTCGTGCGCGTTCCCGCGCATGTCCTGGGCCTGCGGCCGTCCTTGCTCGACCAGATCACCGCCGTGCCACTCAGTTCGGAACGCCCGGCCGTGGGTGCCACAGCAGCATTCTTCACCCGACTGGCCCGCCATCAGGATGCAGCCGGCGAAGCTGAGACCGCCCTGTTCACGGAGGCCAGTGTCGACCTGATCAGAGCTGTGGTCACCGCGGTCCTGGACCGGGACGACCTGGCCAGAGCGCCTCTGAACAGCACACTTCTTGTGCGCGTCCAGGAATACGTCCGTCGCCATCTGGCAGACCCCGACCTGACCGCCGAGCGTATCGCCGCCGAGCACGACGTTTCCGTGCGCTGGCTCTACCTGACCCTGTCCCGCGCGGGTATCACCCTCGGTGAATGGATCAGGACGCAGCGCCTCGAGGAGTGCAGGAGGGAACTGGTGTCGCCTGTGCACCAGTTCATGACGATCGAGGCCATCGCCCACCGGTGGGGGTTCGCCAGCGCCGCTCACTTCAGTCGCGTTTTCAAGACCGCGTACGGTGTGAGCCCCCGCGAGTTGCGGTTGGAACACGCCGCGGGGAGAGCCGACTCCCGCCGGCCTGACTGATGCCGAGCCTCGCGCCGTCCTGCCGTGGCGACACCCGCCGCCCCTCGGGGCGCGAGTGCGCCGTTCCACTCCGCATCCGCCGGATCACCCCGCCCGTGTCCACATCGACGCCCCGGACACCGAGCAGGTGCATGATCGGCCGGACCAGTCCTGGCCGGCTAGTCCCGGAGCCGGGCCATGACGCGGGCCGCAGCCTTGTCGCTGGCATGCCCCTCGAGCGCCGCCCACTCGGCGACGTCCAGGGGCCACAGCGCACTGCGATATTTGATGACCACCTCGTCGCCGTCCTGGCGCACCGTGTGATGCGGGTCAGCGGGCAGTTTCCCGACCTCGACCACGGCAGCGGCGGATCGACGGCTGCGGCATTTGAGACGCGTCTTGGCCATGGCCAGTGCTCCTGCAACGGCGGGACTCGTTGGATTCCTGCCTTTGGATGCTAGCCCAGGCGACCCGCCGCTACCTGACTTTCCGCGCATACGGTGCACACCCGGCCGGTCAGGGATGCGCACCCGGCCGGCAGGCGTTACCCGTGCCCCCACGGCGCGACCGGCCGTCGACCCGCGAGATCCGTACCCGAACGGCGGGTCGAAGGGGTACACCAGTGCTCACGTCGATGAAAGACTGAGGCGTATGCGAAGGCGGTCGGCATGGGCGGTGGCGTGCCTGATCGGCCCATTGATCATGGTAGCCGCCGGCTGCTCCCCATCGGCTACCTCCCGACCGGGTTCACCGTCCTCCCTCGCCGGTCAGCCGGATGCCTCCCGCACCATGGCCGCGACCTGCCCGGAGGCCGCTACGGTCCCTTCCGTGTCCGTGCCGGCCGGCGTGCGCGGCTTCGACAGAAGCCTGAACTGGTACGGCGCCGAGGACCTGTGGGTGGCCAAGCCCCCTCCTCCGGATCACGCAGACGAAGGCGCAGAGGGGCACTCCACGAAGTACGCCTCGATAACGCTCGACGCCCGGGGACGGTCGACGGACCGGAAGGGCGCGCCGCACGTGAGCGCCGAACGACTGGACGGGCCCGGCTCCGTGCCCGGCAGCATCGGTGGATTCGCCACCGCCGGCGGCGACCGGCAGTGGTGGCCGACGGTCATCGACTTTCCCGATGCCGGCTGCTGGAGGGTGACCGAAACGCTCGGCTCCACCGAGGTCCGCTTCACGGTGAATGTCGGGGCGGGCTGAGCGGGCCGCGCTCACGCGGCGGGGCGGCTGACGGACGATCCGAGGGCGTGCTCATCGAAGCTGAGGGCGCGGTCAAGCGGCGCGCATCCACTGACCGGCTCATCCGGAGGTCGCCCAAGGTCTCGCCCCGCCCTGCACTCCGGCGCGGCGGAGTGCAGCACCCCGAACTGCTCAGCAGGCGGGCCCGGACCCAGGCCGCAGGAACCGACAGACACGCAAACACGCACAAGCTGCGAACCCTCCCCACCCGGCACGCCGTCGACCGCGCCCGTCGCCGTGCGCCAGCTCCCGTCGAGCCACGGCACACCTGACGCCACGCCCGTTCCGCAGGATGCAGGGCTGCTGAACGTCGGCGTGCGCGCTGGTCAGAGGTTGCTGTAGCCGGGGATGCTTGCCTTGATGCGCTCAAGTTCGCGTGCGTCGGAGATGCCCTGGAAATCATGGCGGGGGGTGTAAGGGGCTTCCAGACGGCGGGCTTCCTCGTCGGTGAGGTCGAGGCCGAGTGAGGCGACGGCGTCGTCGATCTGGTGGATCGTGCGGGCGCCCACGACGGGGGCCGCGACGACGGGGTTGCGGCGCAGCCAGGCGAGCGCGACCTGGGCGCGGCTGACGCCGCGGGCGGCGGCCACGGTGCCGACCTCGTCGATGATCAGCCGGTCGCTGTCGGCGTTGGCCTTGTAGAGCATGTCGGCGTAGCCGGCGTCGGTCGCGGACCGCTCACCGGAGTTCGCCTGGTCCAAGGGGCGGGCGAGGCGCCCGCGGGCCAGGGGGCTCCACACCGTGGTGGCGACGCCCTCGTCGGCGCAGAGCGGGAGCATCTCGCGTTCTTCCTCGCGGGCGAGCAGGTTGTAGTGGTCCTGCATGGTGACGAATCGGGCCCAGCCGTGGCGCTCTTGGAGGTGGAGGACCTTGGCGAACTGCCAGGCGTGCATGGAGGAGGCGCCCAGGTAGCGGGCCTTGCCGGACTTCACGACGTCATGGAGCGCCTCGAGGGTCTCCTCCAGCGGCGTGTCGTTGTCGAGGCGGTGAATCATGAAGACATCGACGTAGTCGGTGCCGAGGCGGCGCAGGCTGTTGTCGATCTCGGTCAGGATCGCCTTGCGGGACAGTCCGCCGCCGTTGGCGCTGCCGGGGCGCATGGTGTGGCGGACCTTGGTGGTGATGACCACCTCGTCGCGGTTCGCGTAGTCCTTCAGCGCGCGGCCGAGGATTTCCTCGCTGGAGCCGTAGGAGTACAGGTTGGCGGTGTCGAAGAAGTTAATGCCGGCTTCGAGGGCGTGCTTGATCAGGGGGCGACTGGCCTCTTCGTCGAGGGACCAGACGGGGTGGCCTCGGTCGGGCTCGCCGTAGGTCATGGCGCCGATGGCGACCGGAGAGACGTCGAGGCCGGTGCGGCCGAGCTTGATGTAGTGCACGAACGAGCTCCTAGAATGGAGAGGCAGAACAAGCGGAGAGCTCTCCGCTTAACCCGGACGACGTTAACGGAGAACTCTCCGGATCGCAACGGGGTGACCGCCGCAGGCCAGGAGGAACCGTGCCCGACGCCGCGAAGCAGCGCTCCGACGCGCTGAAGAACCGGGAGGCGATCCTCCAGGTCGCACACAACGTGCTCGCCGAGTCGCCGGACGCCTCGCTCAACTCCATCGCCAAGCGCGCGGGCGTCGGCGCGGGCACGCTCTACCGGCACTTCCCGACCCGGGAAGCATTGATCCTGGAGGTCCACCGGCACGACGTGGCGCGCCTCGTCGACTCCGTGCCGGGGCTGCTCACCACCCACGCCCCGCTGGACGCGCTGCGGCAGTGGTTCACCACCCTCGCCACCTACGTGCGCATCAAGCACGGGCTCGGCGAAGCATTGCACTCCGCCGCCGCGCAGGAGGTCGTCAGCGCCTCCTGGCCCCCCGTGACCGCCGCCGTCGGACAGCTCCTCGACGCATGCGAACGCGCCGGCGAGGTACGCCCCGGCATCGACCCCGTCGATGTGATCATGCTCATGAGCTGCCTGTGGCGTACGCCGAACACCCCCGACGGCACCGCCCAGGCCGACCGCTTGAGGGAGCTGGCCATCGACGGATTCCGGCGCTGATCAACGGACGCCACCCACAGCGCACCCCCCCCCCTGCGACGGCGGCCGGAGCCCGCGTGCGGATCGAGGAGGCGGCGAGAGCAGTACGCCGGCAGAGAAAAGGGCCAGGTCAGGAAGCCAACCTGGCCCTCCGCGCGTCCACGGCCACCTCGGCCCGGCCCGACGGGAGCGCCCTCGCCCGGCGCCTTCACCCTTGACTTTCTGGATGATGATCCTCATCCTGAAAGGAAAGGGCGCACGCCCCTCACGCACCGAAAGAGAACGCACCAGGCCCGGCCGCAAGCCTCCCGCCGGCACTGGCCCGCCCGGCACCCTTTCGGCTCGCCAGTGAACGACCCACGAGGACCCATGACCACCGCAGCCACCCGCCCCGACGTCAAGCGCGGCACCATACCCGTCTTCGCCACGGCGACCGCGGTCACCGTCTCCAACATCTACTTCACCCAGCCGCTGCTGGAGCAGATCGCCCGGGGCTTCGGAATCTCCACCTCCGCCGCCGGTCTGGTGACCACGGCCGCGCAGATCGGCTACGCACTCGGCATCGTCGCCATCGTGCCCCTCGCGGACCGCGCCCGCCTGCGCCGGCTCTCCTCCGTCCTGCTGGCCGTCACCTCGGCGGCCCTCCTCGCGGGGGCCTTCGCTCCCTCGGTGGCCCTGCTCGGCATGGCCACCCTCGTGCTGTCCGCGAGCACCGTCCTGCCGCAGGTCATCATGCCGACCGTCGCCTCCATGGCCGCCCCCGGCCGCGCCGGACGGGCCCTGGGAGCCGTGGGCACAGGGCTCACCATGGGCGCCCTCCTCTCCCGCACCGCCTCCGGTCTCATCACGGAGGCCGCGGGCACCTGGCGCGCCGGATACCTCGTCGCCGCACTGGCCACCGCCGCCCTGCTCCTGGTACTCCCCCGCTACATGCCGCCCGGCCGACCGTCCGAATCGGCACCGGCCGACGGCTACTTCCGCCTGCTCGCCTCCCTGCCGGGACTCCTCGTCCGGCACGCGCCGCTGCGCCTGTCCGCCGCGCTGGGAGCGACGGTCTTCGCCGCGTTCTCCGCCTTCTGGTCCACGCTCGCCTTCCACCTGGCCGCTCCCCCCATCGGACTGGGCCCGGCGGTCATCGGCCTTTTCGGCCTGTTCAGCGTCCCCGGCGCACTGGCCGCCCGCTACTCGGGGCGGCTCGCCGACCGCTGGGGGCCGGACGCCGTCAACGCCCTGGCCGTCGCCTCCGCCCTGCTCGCCTTCGCGCTGTTCGGACTCGCCGGGCAGTCGCTCGTCGCCCTGGCAGTCGGTTGCAACCTTCTCGGTTACGGCACGACGAGCGGGCAGATCGCCAACCAGGCACGCATCTTCACCGCACGACCCGAGCTCCGGGCCCGGATGAACACGGTCTACATGTTCGCCGTCTTCGCCGGCGGCGCCGCCGGAGCCGCCGTCGCCGGAGTGCTGTTCTCCGCCTTCGGCTGGCACGGCGTAGCCGCCGGCGGCGGCGCCCTCCTGCTGCTCGCGGGACTCGTGCCGGCCGGACACGCCGTCCGCGGGCGCCACCCGGGCCGTGGCGCCACCGCCGAAGCGCCCCACGAGCACGCGCACGACGCCGCGGTGCCCGCCGACCGGGCCTGACACCCGGTCGTACGGTCGGGCACAACCGCCGGCCCCTGAGGCCCCTTCCCTCGGACTCGGCACCTCCGGCACCGCCCCATCGCGGCCCGCCGGGACGACCGGGGACGGCGGCGAAATCCGGCCAGTTGTTCGAAACGGATTGCCCGCATGGGCGCCGGCTGTCACCGTCGTGCGCGTCCGCCTGGCGGACACTCGGCCCGGTCGCTCGTCAGATGATCCGTCGAACCGTCGAAGGGGACCCCCACCGTCATGAAGAACGCCTTACGCCTCTCCGCCAAGCGCACCAGACCCGGCCGGCGCGCCCGGATCGTGAGTCTCGCGGCCACCGCGGCGATCCTCACGGCAACCATCCTGATGGGCGCCGGCCCGGCGATGGCCGCGCCGGCGCCCGTCAAGCTCACCTCGTCGTCCTGCCCGACCGACATCGTTCAGGGCCAGGTGAGCGGCTGCGTCACCGAGTTGCAGAACCTGCTCAACGCCCACGGCGCGGGGCTCCTGGTGGACGGTGAGTTCGGGGCGAACACGCTGTACGCGGTGCGCGAGTTCCAGGCCGCCACCGCGATCGCCGTGGACGGCCGGGTGGGCCCCCAGACCAAGAGCAAGCTGTACGCGACCGGGGGCACGGCGCCCGCACCCGTGAACCTCACGTCCTCGTCGTGCCCGGCGAACATCGTGCAGGGCAGCAAGGGCGGCTGCGTCACCGAACTCCAGCGGCTGCTGCGCCACTTCGGCTACGCGGTGAGCGTGGACGGCGACTTCGGGCCGGAGACGTACAGCGCGGTCCGCAGCTTCCAGTCCTCGCACGGCCTGTCGGTCGACGGCGAGGTCGGCGCGAACACCAAGCGGGAGCTGTACGACACCGACGAGGCACCGTCGACCGGCCTGGACCTCCGGTCCTCCTCGTGCCCGGCGAACATCGTGGAGGGCCAGACCGGCGGCTGCGTCGCGACCCTGCAGGCACTGCTCAACGGCCAGGGCCAGCACCTCGACGTCGACGGTGAGTTCGGTCCCGCGACCCTGGCGGCAGTGAGGTCCTTCCAGTCCTCGCGCGGCCTGTCGGTGGACGGCGAGGTCGGCCCGAACACCAAGAACGCCCTGTACTCCAACATCGGCGGAGGAGGCGGCAACGGCGCCCCCGCGCCGATCAACCTGAACTCCGCCTCGTGCCCGACCGACATCGTCCAGGGGCAGCGCAGCGGCTGCGTCACCGAGCTGCAGAGCCTCCTCAACCACCACGGCGCCGATCTCGCCGTCGACGGCGACTTCGGGCCGATGACCGACAGCGCGGTGCGGGACTTCCAGGCAGAGAAGGGCCTCGGGGTCGACGGCAGGGTGGGCCCGAACACCAAGGCCGCCCTGTACGGCGCGGTCACGCCGCCCTCGTCGCCGCCGCCCGGCGGCGGGTACGCGAAAATGCTCGACGTCGCCGCCGCCGAGGTCGGCACGGTCGAGGGCAGCGCCCGGGCGAACAGCTACGGGGTCTCCGTGGGCCTCTCGCTGTCCACCAACAACTACGCCTGGTGCGCGACGTTCGTGAGCTGGGTGGCCAAGCAGACGGGTGCCACCACCTACCGCAACAGCTACGTCTCCGGCTGGGTGAAGCAGGCGAGGGCCGGTGCCTACCACCTCTCGGTGACGACCAACCCGCAGCCCGGCGACATCGTGGCCTTCGACTGGAACGGCGGGAGCAACTTCAACGACGGCAACGAGCACATCGGCATCGTGCGGACGGTGAGCGGCGGCTCCTCCTTCACCACCGTCGAGGGCAACACCGGCAACCCCAACGGCGGCAAGGACGGCGTCTACGTCAAGAACCGGGGCACGAACCTGGGGTACGACGTCGTCTTCATCCGGGTCCGCTGACCGCGGGCGGGCAGGGAAGCGGCGGCGCCGCACCCGCACCACCGGGTGCGGCGCCGTTCCGACCGGGGGCACGACCGAGGGTACGACCGGTGGCATGCGCCGCCCCCGGTCCACGGACTTCCTAGGGTGTGATGCGCAGGGCGTCCACCATCCCCACCGAGGTGCTGCGGTTGACGATGCGGATGGTGTGCGATCCCCGGGTCAGTCCGCTGCGCTGCCAGACGGTCTGCTGCGCCTGCCGCGCGCCGGAGACCCGCAGGTCCACCGTCGACTGGAACGCGCCGTCGAGATAGACGTCGACCGGCCCCATGTCGCCGTTGCGTTCGGAGAGGTAGGCGACTCCCGTACCGGTGAAGGTGTACTGGGCCACGGCGTTCACCGTCGTGCTGTGGTGGGTGTCGTCGTTGTAGTCGCCGTAACCCCGCCCGCTGGTCGGGTACCAGTTGCTGTCGTAGGTCAACTGGGTGTCGTTGACCATGGGGTTGGCGGTCTGCGCCAGACCCAGGGTGGAGGTGGTGCCGCTCAGCGCCTTCTCGCCCTGGTTCACGGATCCGGTGAGCCGTACGGACGCGTAGGAGGACAGCGGCTTGGCGGTGCGCTCCACCACGTACACCTTCCCGGCGGCCGTGGGGAGGTCGAACTCGGTGGCGCTGGTGGTGAGCACGGTCGTGCCGCCGGAGACGTCACGGACCCTGACCTGCTGGCTCCCCCACGGGTTCACGATCCGCGTCGTGTTGCCGTACAGGCTCTTGATGCCGATGTACTTCACCTCGCCGGCCTCGCGCTCCGAACTGACCGTGAAGCCGCCCTTGGCCAGCAGGGTGAACCGTCCGGTGAACGAGGAGTCGCTGGGCACCGCGGGGAAGACCCGGATCTTGTCGTTGTAGGACTGGAGCAGCGACTCGTTGAGGGCGGTGAGGTGCACCCCGAGGTACTCGAAGACGCCGTTGGTGTTGTCGGTCATGCCGTTGGGATAGGTCTGGTACTTGCGGAGCATCGTCTTCATGCCCTGGTAGGCCTGGTCGCCCAGCCCCAGCCGGGCCGCCTGCACGGCGTCGTTCGCCCAGACGTTGCCGTACGGGAAGGGACGGGCGTTGAAGGTGTTCACGGCCTTCTGCTGGTCCGGGAAGCCGATGCCGGTCCGGTCGTAGGGCCAGATGATCTCGGCCGCGACGTTCTCCCCGTTCCGGGTCTGTGCGAGCGGCGGGGTGTGCGGCAGATAGACGTCGGCGGTGGAGGGATAGGCGATCAGGTTGTCGACGATCCGCTGCCACTGCGACCGCAGGTCGGAGTCCAGGCCCAGGGTCTGGGACGTGCGGATCGCGAGGGGGAACAGGGTGCGCACGGCAGCGAGGTCGGTGATCGCGTTCGGCACGTTCCAGTACGTCTCGTGCGCGTTCGAACTCGCCACGTAGTACTTCCCGGACGCGGAGTCGTAGGACAGCTTGGCGGCGTAGAACTTCACCACGTCCCGCATGAAGGGGTAGGCGGTGTTCCGCAGGTAGGAGGTGTCGTTGGTGTACGCGTACTGGAGGTACATGTTGTACGCGGCCTCGGTGCCCGTCGACCAGATGTTCTTCGTGTAGTCGCTGTTGACGGTGCCCCGGGCGTTGCCGTCCCAGCCCATGGTCTCCGGCACCCACAGCCCGTCGACGCCGTAGCGGGTACTGGTGTACGCCTTCAGCGTCGCCGAGTTGCGGCTGTAGAGGCGGTTGAAGCCGGCCAGCAGATCGACGTGGTTGGAGGCGAGGAAGGAGTTGTAGACGTCGCGCTGATTCCAGTACCAGTAGGCGTTGCTCCACTTGGTCTGGTCGCCGGTGGCGCGGAACACGCCGTTGATGAAGTGGAAGGGATTGGTCCCGTATCCCCCGGCGGCGATCATGTACGTGCTCAGGTAGTAGACGTTCTCCAGGTAGTCCGCGTCCCCGGACAGCCCCGAGTACTGCACGAACGACTTGCCCCAGAAGTCGTGCCACCAGGACGTGAAGTCGCCGAGCGTCGCGCTGTAGCCGCGGCTCTTGGCCGATGCCAGCGCGCGCTTCGCCTCGGCGACCGAGTCGTGGGAGGGCGCGTTGAGCCGGGTGCTGGCGGTGAACCAGATGGTGTAGCTGCGCGAGGGGGTGATCGACAGCCGCACGGTCCGTCCGTCGACGACCCGAGTGCTGTAGGCCGCTCCCTCCACCGTGGCCGCGAGCGTGTAGCCGAAGTTCTGGGGGTCGGACTGGCCGCGGCTGATTCCGGCGCCCGTGGAGTCGGCGTACGTCGAGACCGTCTTCCAGGTGTTCAGGTCGGGCACGTCCCCGCTGTTGCCCAGTTGGGAGACGTCCCACAGGCCCAGGTCGAGGTTGATCGCGGAGACGCCGGAGCGCGAGTCCTCGACGTGTACGCCCATGACCTCGGAGTTCGGCACGCCCATCACCGTCACCGTGCGATTGGCGTCGTACCTGGTGGTCAGGGTGCCGTCGTAGAGCGACAGGCGCTGCTGGTAGGTGCTGTAACCGCTCTCGAGCGCCGGGGTCGTGGACAGGTTGAGCATGCCGGCGCCGAACGCCGTCTGCTGCGAGGTGTCCACACCGGACACCTGCATGGTCAGCCCGTTGTTCTGCCAGGCCATCGCACCGGTACGGCCGTTGCCGACGGTGAGTCCGTGCAGCGGGTTGGTGTTGGGCCGGTTGTAGACGAGGTCGTGCTGGGACAGGTAGGCGGCGCGATCCACGTTCAGGGCTCCGGTGGCGGAGTCGAACGCGGCGTCCGTCGGTGCCGCCGCTGCCGGGGCCGAGAGGCCGACGGCGGTGGCGGTCATGATGCAGACGGCTGCGAGCGCGGCTCGCACGAGTCTGCGCAGTCTCATCGAATGCCCTCCCTGCTGGTGGGGGTGACGACCGGTGCGGGACAGCGCGAGGCTGGAGCGCTACCGGTTGACGTCGAGCGAGATTGATCGGATGACTGGGCCGGACTGCTGCTACGGCGCACTCGCTCCCCGCGCCATACGCGGGCACGGCGAAGCGATGCGCCGATCGGGACACATACAACGGAAATACCAGAACAGGGCGCGCGAGACTGTTCCGTCCCGAAGCGCCGACGACAAGCGGGGGGTACGGCGTGCGGGAACATCACGACGTCGGCATGGCCGCGTCAAGGGAAGTGAACATCGGATGTCTTGACGGGTCAACACTCAGCGCAAAACGTCCGGCCGAAATCGTCGGCCGGACGTTGCGCCGTCTACGGCGCGACGCGCGTGGACCCCGGCCTCAGCGACCCCGCAGCAGCGGCGGAGCACACCTGCTGTCCGGTCGACCGAATCGCGTTCACGCGTCGAGGGCGTAGCGGACTTCGGTGCGGGCGGCGATGAATCCGGCGCGCTCGTACAGCCGGTTTCCGCCGCCGGGCTGTCGGCGTCCACTTCGATGCTCGCCCGGTCGAAACCCGCGTCCTGTGCGCAGCGCAGTGTGTGGGGATGAGTGCCCCGGCGACGCCTCGCCTGCGATGTGCGCGGCGGGTCGCGAGGGTCATGGTGTGCGCGTCACGGACGCCGGTCGCCTCGGTGTCCGCGTCCCAGGAGAAGGTCAGCAGCATGCCGACGGCGGTGCCGCGGTCCGCATCGCGCAGCAGGAAGCTGAGGCCAGGGCGGAAGGCCGGCCAACCGAGCCACGCGCGCCACTGCTGCCGCGACGTCGGGACCCCGGCTCAGCGGACGAGGAAGGCATCGTGCCTGATGGCGAGGAACTCGGCGTCGTTGTCGGCGGAGTAGCCCTCGAAAACGAGGCCGTCGGGCGTCGGCACGTCGACGACGGCGGCTCCGAGTGGATGCCGCAAGTGGGAGTACCAGCGCACGGGCGTCATGCCTGCGGCCCGGTAGCGGGCGAGCGCGCTGTCGTTGCGCGCGTTGTTCCGGACGTCGACGGCGAGCCGCGGGCGGGGGTGATGGATCACGTGCAGCGCCTTCGTACCCGCGATCCCTGCGGACTGCGGCTCCGCACCCGAGTCCGCGGCGGCGGTGGTCCGGGTGCACGCCTCCGCTGACCGTCACCCGGTGCACCCCTTCGGCGCGCCGACCGTGCCGCGGTCGAGGTCGAGGTCGATCAGAGGGGCGTTGATCTGGTCGGGGCGTCCTCCTCGGAGTAGTACTCACCGAGAGTGTCGACCGCCTCGATCGCGTGGAGCAGCCCGGCCAGGGCGGCGGCGTCCGTCGGGACGATCGGACGGCGGGTGAGACCCTGCGAGGTCAGCGGTCGTGGGCCGACCCCTAGGGGTGGCTGGATCACGATGTCACCCCGGTTTCCGTCGGCGCCTGCGCATCTCATGGCCCGACTGCGCTGTCCGACTGGCCTCGGCGTCGGCCGCCCCGCGACAGCATCGTCGCGGGGCCGGCCGGGGCCGCTCAGCCGAGGTAGAAGTCCTTACGGGCGGCGACGAACGCCTCGATCGACTGGGCGGGGGTGCCCGTCACGCGCTCGACTCCGTCGGCCGTGCGGTCGTAGCGGTTGCCCCGGTGCAGCCGGGCCATGGTGGCGACGTGCTGTTCGATGTGCGGCGGCATCCCCAGCTTCGGGAGTTGGGCCTCCCACCGCTCCGGAGGCACGTCCGCATACGTCACCGGCCTGCCCAGAGCCCGGGAGAATTCCTCGGCCAGCTCCGTCATGTCGACCGCGCGCGGCCCGGTCAGCTCGTGGACCTGCCCGATGTGGGGAACCGGGTCGCGGAGCACAGTGGCCACGACCCGGGCGACGTCGTCCACGGCGACCGGCGAGGTGCGCCCGGTGCCGAACGGCAGCGCGATCGTGCCGTTCTCCTGGATCGACCGCGCCGCCATCGTCGTGAACAGCGGACTGTCCAGGAACGCCGTCGGCCGGATGTGCACCACGGGCAGGCCGGACCAGTCGAAGACCTGCTCCGCCAGCCAGTGCAGCCGCTGCTGGTGCGACTCTTCCGTGCTGGTGGCGGTCATCTGCGACACCGTCATCTGGGACAGGTCGACCAGGGCTTCCAGCGTCCCGTACTCCTTCGCGACGGAGGCCACCACGGTCGCCGCCAGCAGGTGGTCCGGCGACACGCGCATCGCGAAGTACATCCGCGTCACGCCCTGCAGCGCCGAGGCCACCGTCTCGGGCCGGGTCAGGTCGCCGACGACGACCTGCGCGCCGAGCGTCCGCAGCTCGGCGGCCCGCTCGTCCTCACGACGGACCATGAAACGCACCGGCACGTCCTGAGCACGCAGGTGCTCGAAGACCGTGCGGCCCACGCCGCCGGCACCGGGGACAAGGACAAGGTTGTTGTCGACCATCGGGCGATCTCCTTCGAATGGGGCAGGCAATAGGTGAGTTGAGGTGTGATCAGTGCGTCAGCGGAACCGTCGGCCCCGTGGTGCCGCCGTGGGTCCGTGCGGCGATTCCGCACGTCATGACGGCTCTTCGGGCTCAGGGGGTCCGGTGCTGGGGCTCGGCGGCCCTGGCAGGAGCCTTGCCCGGCAGGAAGACCAGCACGACGACCGCGCCGAACAGGGCGACGGCTGCGGACCCCGCCGCCGTGAGGTGCATGGCGTGGATGAAGGCGTCGTGCGCGGGCTGCACCAGGGCCCTGCCGGCCGGTCCCAGCTTCTCGGCGACGGCAAGGGTGGCCTGGACGGATTCGCCAGCCGCGTGCCGGTCGGGGGTGGGCAGTGCGTCGAGGTGGCCGTCGATGCCGTTGCGATAGCCGGTGGAGAGGAGCGACCCCAGCACGGCGACGCCCATGGCCCCGCCGACCTGCCGGAAGGTGTTGCTGACCGCGGATCCGGAGCCGGCCTTCTCCCGCGGCAGCGACGACATGATCATGACGGTGGCGGGCGGCATCACATGGGCCATCCCCGCGCCCATCAGGAAGAACAGCACCTCCAGCACCCAGATGGGAGTGTTCTGGCCGAGCAGCAGGAAGCCGGCGAAGGCCATGGCGGTCAGGACGAGGCCGGCGGCGCACACCGCTCGGGCGCCGAAGCGGTCGACGACCAGCCGGGCCCGCGGGGCGAAGAACATCTGGGAGGCGGCCAGCGGCAGCACGAGCAGTCCGGACTGCAGGACGCTGTAGCCGCGCACGCTCTGGTTGTAGAAGACGCTGAAGAACGTGACGCCCATGAGCGCGAAGAAGACCAGGCCGATGGCGGCGACGGAGGCCGAGAACCGCCGGTTGCGGAAGGAGGCGACATCGAGGGCCGGGTGGTCGCTGCGGGCCTCGTACACGACGAACCCGGCGAGGACCGCCAGGCCGGCGAGAATCGTCGCCCAGGCCTCGGGCCGGGTGAAGTCACCCAGCTGGCCGCCCTTGATGATGCCGTAGACCAGCACCGCCAGACCGACGACCGACAGCAGCACGCCGACCGGGTCGAGCCTGCCGGGCCTGGGGTCCTTGGAGTCGGGGACGATAGCCACCATCGCGACCATCGCGGCGACCACGATCGGCACATTGACCAGGAAGACCGAGCCCCACCAGAAGTGCTCCAGCAGGACGCCACCGGCGATGGGGCCGGCGGCTATGGCGAAACCGACCACACCGGTCCAGATGCCGATGGCCTTGGGCTGCTCCTCGGGCTCGAAGACGTTCATGATGATCGCGAGCGTCGCGGGCAGGATGAAGGCGCCGCCGAAGCCCATCACGGCGCGGAAGGTGATGAGCTGCCCGGAGGAGTCCGACAGCGCGGACAGCACGGATCCCACACCGAACACGGCCATGCCGAAGAGCAGCACCTTCTTGCGGCCGAGCCGGTCACCCAGCAGACCCGCGGTGAAAAGCAGTCCGGCGAAGACCAGCGTGTAGGAGTTGACCGCCCACTCCAGCTGGCTCTGGGTGGAGCCGAGACCGGTGGGAGCGGGCTGGGCGATGGTCTTCATCGCCACGTTGAGGATCGAATTGTCCAGCATCACCACCAGGAGGCTGAACGCGAGCACGGCCAGGACGGCCCAGCGCCGGCGGTGGACGACCTCGGAAACCCTTTGTCGCCGGGCGGGCGGCACGAGTGGCGTGGACTCCTCGGGCATGGACTCCTCGGGCGTCGAGGGCTCGGCGGGAGTGGGCGGTGATGCCACGGGGCGTCTCCAGTGTGCTCGATGGCTCTGCGATGGCCGGGCGGGAACGGCCGGCTACGACGGCGGGGGAACTTCAGGCCCTGCCTGACCTGCGGAGTGTCGCCTCGCCGACGAAAATAGATGTCGTCATCAGACTAAACACGGGATAGGATAGATGACAAGCGACAGTTATTTAGGAGAGTGATCCCGTGGGCCGCGCGTCCAAGGCGCAAGCGCAGGAGAACCGGCAGTACGTCGTGGCCACGGCCTCCCGGATGTTCCGCGAGAAGGGCACGGCGGTCAGCATCGCCGACCTGATGAAGGCTTCCGGGCTCACCCACGGAGCGTTCTACAAGCAGTTCGCCTCCAAGGAGGACCTGGTCGACAAGGCCATCGCCCACGCCTTCGAGGATCCGGCGGCACACTTGCCGGCCGGGTTGGAGGAGCCTTCCGGGGACCACGAAACCGCCCGCCGCACGCTGATCGACCGATACCTCTCGATCTGGCACCGCGATCACGCCGGGGACGGCTGTCCCGTCTCCGGATTCGCCGCCGACCTGGGGCGCGAGCCCGAGCAGGCCGCCCGCTCTCAGCACGTCTACATCAACGGGGTGCGGAACCGGGCCGCCCGTCTGGCCACCGGTGACGACGACGGCATGGCCCAGCTCTGCACCATGGTCGGTGCCCTCGTCCTCGCCCGCGCCACGCGGGGCAACCCGATCTCCGAAGAACTGCTGCAGGCCGCACGCACGGCTCTCGAAGGAATCGACTCCGGGCAGTCCGCGCCACGGCACCGCACGGACTGAGCGGAACCGGCTGACGGGGCGGCCGCCCGTCGCGGGCCGCGCATGGTGCGCAGCGCGCCGTCCGGCAGCGGCCGCAGGAGCTCGTGGTTGCGCGGAGGTGCGGGGCGACGGGACGCGTTTCGGCCAACTCGGAGAAGTCGACGAAGGCCGACAACTAAAGCGCGACGGACGGTGGTTTAGGGCTTCGGAGGGGCGCAGCGCACCTCCAGCGACGTGATCGACAGTCAGCAAGGAGCCTTGTCCATGACCCGAATGAAGAAGTACGTAGCGGCCGCGGTGACAGCGGCGGCGGTGACAGGGGTACCGACGGTGGCGCACGCGCTGACGCCGGCCCAGGCGCCGGGCAAGGCGGCGGCTCACATCACCGCCGGCGCCACCGCTCACGCCGTGAAGGCCGAGTCTGCCCGGATCGTGCGGCCCGGTCAGCGTGTCCACGCGGCGCCGGGTGTGGAGCTGTGGCTCACCAGGGACGGCAAGCACTGGACCACCCCCGACATGCCCGAAGGCCAGTTCCGCAGCGTGGTGGACGGCAACATCGACCCCCACGAGCCCAGCGTGGAGCTGCAGGCCGAAACGGTGGGTGACCAGTTCTTCCTGTCCGGGGTGTACGTCGCCCCGGACAGCGCGGCCAAGGTCGAGGTCGTGACCGACGACGGCACGGTCACCGGCACCGTCGTGCGGCTGCCGGGACACCCGGGCTGGGGCGCCTGGTACGCCACCAGCCCTGTCCCCAGGCCGCTTCCGGCGCCGATCGGCCGCTACTTCCACAGCGTCACCGTCCTCGACGCCGCGGACCACCCCCTGGCCACCCTGACCATGCCGTAACGGGCGAGACCGGGCGACGACCGGGCACTGCCCTGGTCACCGCGCGAACGGATTCCGGGGGCCCAGCAGGGAACTGCCGGGCCCCCGCCTCGTACGGCAACCCTGCGATCCGACCGGCAAGCGGCACGGAGCGGATTCCGGACAGGCCCGGGGCCGGGCCCGATGGCAGACCTTCACGCGGTTCCACCACCACGGCCGGGCCGATCCTCATGACCGCTGCCCGGCCCGTGACACGGCCCGCGGAACGGCTGTCCACGTCAGGTGCCTACTATGCGATCAACCGGCAGCCTCTCACTCCCGCGGCGAGAGGCCACCAGCCATGAGCATCTTGTGAGGAATCGCCATGAGGCGTTCGATCGCTGCTTTCACCGCCACCCTGGCGGTCGCAGGCACCGGTGCCTGCACCGCAACCGCTGCGCACACCGAACCGAAGGCATCCGCGACGGCCCTGGCCCTGGGCCCGAAGGCGTGCGCGAACGGTATCTACCAGTGGTTCAACGTAGAGCGGCCCATCCGGCTCTCCGCCCTCTCCGATGTGGAGACCCTCGGCAAGGGCGGCGGCAAGTTCAAGCAGCTCGAACACCGGGTGTCGTGGCCCGAGACCGCCGTGTCGTCACGTGGCCCGGCGCTGCCGTCTCGTGATGTGTTGTTCTCCCTGGCCAAGTTCGTCGGTGAGGCCCAAGAAGGCGACGAAGCCGCCGGTTTCGCCTTCGCCGAGGTTGGCAGAGAACCAGATGACCCCAACGCAAGCCGGGCCATCTCGTCGGAGGGGGCAGGCCGCTTCGTGATGTACGAGGAGACGTACGTCGTAGAAGCGGACTTCCGCTACACATGCCCCCACGCCAAGACCGTGACCACCGGCCATGCGAAGAGCTGGACCGTCGAGGGCGGGGGAACCCTTGAGTGCGACACGCGGATCGTCGTCGACGGCAGGGCCCAGCCCGATCCGGCCGCCGCTCGCGAAGCCGCACGCCTTTCTTGCGGCCCGAAGTCGATTGCCGCGCGGGCCCCGGCGGCTGCCGGACGGTAGGCCCCGGGTGAAGCAGGGTCCGCGCGGCACCTCATGCGAGGGCGCAGGCTCGCGGTAGGGGCGAGGACGGGGCGGCTCGCCGGGGAGGTACGCGCTGGTTCCGGAACGCGATGCCGGCGAGCCGCTACCGGTGCGTCTACCCGCAACGCGGCAGGGCAGCGCAAAAGGGGTGGGGTTCGCGGCCCTGCCGGCTGCACGAACCCCACCCCTGGACTGAGCGGTGTCAGGTCACCATCGGTACCAGCGGCGACGTCCGCCACCCTCGGCGGCCCGGAAGACGAACCCGAGCAGCCACACCACCAAGACGATGATCGCGATCCACCACAGCGCCTTGAGGGCGAACCCCGCGCCGAACAGGATCAGGGCCAACAGCAGAACAAGCACCAAAGGAACCATGTCATCAACCTCCTGACCCCGCGTCTGCCCCGCCCAACGGTCGCTATGCGCAGCACCCAGGGCAACGGCGAAGCGGACCGAGCGCCGCCCGGCGACGGGCCGAGGGCGCACCGGAGACGGTCATGCGATCAGGGACGCGGGCGGAACCCGTACCCTCGGCAGGCATCCGTCGGCCAGTCCCGGTGCCCTGTCCCGGCCGGGACGACCGGGCGGCGGCGCGGCTCCGCGTCAGCGAGCGCTCGTGGTCTCGATGTCGGCGATGTGGTCGTACCGCTCCAACAGCACGAAGAGCTTGGTCTTCTGCGTCGTCGCCCCGCTGCCGAAGGTCAGGGTGACGACGACCTCGTGACCGTTGCCCACCGCGCCGTTGTCGGTCACCTTCCACTGCGCGGGGACGTTCTGGGCCCGCAGGACGCCGTCCGCGCCGTTGTCCTCCTCCCAGGCCGCCAGCCGCTGGGCGAATTCGGTCGTCAGGTAGTGCTGGCGCAGCGCCGTGGCCAGCGTGCCGTCCGGGTCCTCGTAGTCGCCCTTGGCGTCGATGTACGCGCCGTAGAAGTCCGCGACCCGGGTCACCGCTTGGCCGGTCGTGCCGCTGACCGACCCCGGCGCGGCGGCGGACACCTTCGCGGGGGCGGTGACGGACGCCTGTGCCGAGGCGGTGAGCCCCACCGGCAGGGCGACGGCGGCGACGAGGCCGGCGATCAGTGCGGTGCGGCGGACGTGCTTGCGGGCGGTCGTGTTGCTGTTCATCAGTGTGTTTCCCCGATTTCGACGGTTGCGGAAGTGCGTCGCTGTGTGCGGGGCGGCGTCCTCGACCCTCGTGGTGCGGGGGCGGCTCCGGCGACACCAAGAGCATCGGCGGCGTCGCGGTCCGGGTACAACGGACGGCGCCCCATCCGCAACGGTGGAACCATCCCAGGCCTGTTGACCTCTCCGTATAGGGAGTGCCTGGGATGCCGTCCTGGGACGCGAGACGGGGAGAACCGGTGTCGACCCAGGACGAGGTGGAGGAGTTCGCGGCCCTGCTGCGGCGTCTGAAGGCTCGCTCGGGCCGCAGCTATGCGGCACTCGCGCGCCGCCTGAACATGAACGCCTCGACGCTGCACCGTTACTGCGCGGGGGACGCCGTGCCGCTCGGCTTCGCGCCCGTGGAACGGTTCGCCGCGATGTGCGAGGCCAGTCCGGCCGAACGGGTCGAACTGCACCGGCGGTGGGTCCTGGCGGTGGCGGCCCGGCAACGGTCCCGGACGGCGACGGATGCCGCACCGGAGGTCGCCGGAGCCGGCGAGGGCCCTTTGTCCGACGGGACGGCGGAGCGGGTGTCCGCGGCAGAGTCCGACCCGTCCCCCGGCCCGTCGCCCGAAGCCCGGCAGATTTTCGCGGAAGCCCGTACCGGCTCGTCGCGCGAGCACGACGCAGCGTCGCGCCCCGCCTCGCGAAAGCCCTGGCACAGGCGGCGCTCCGTGGTCACCGCAGCTGTCGTGACCGCGCTGATCGCCACCCTGGGCGGCCTGTCCGCCCTGCCGTCCGGCTACTCCTGGACCACCGGCGACAACCGGGGCCAGGCGTCCGGCAAGGCGACCACGCAGACCGTCGGCGCACGGCACGGCTCCCCGGCTCCGTCCGCACCCGCCTTGGGCGAGCACCCGTCGAGCCCGTCCGCGCAATCCTCCGCCCATGCCTCCCCCACCGCCCCGCCCCTCACATGGACCGTGGACTCCCAGCTCTGGGCGATCGGTTGCATGCACGACTACGTCATCGACAAGGCCCCCGAGCAGGTGCCGCCGCCCCCGGCCCCACAGGACGCCGCCCCCTGGGCGCGTACACAAGGCGCTGTGCACGGCGGCCAAACGCTCGTCGCCATCTCCGTGCAGGGGCGGACGGACGCGGCCGTCGTCCTGGAAGCGCTGCGGGTCCGCGTCGTAGGACGGGCCGCCCCGGTGAAGGGCACCGTCTACTCCACAGGCCAAGGCTGCGGCAGCGACATGAGTCCCCGCTCGTTCGCCGTCGATCTGGACATGGACCGGCCGATCGCCCGCTCGGTCCAGGGCAGTGAGGCGGGAAGGACGATCCCGGCCAGGCGCATGCCCTACCGGGTGTCCTCGAAGGATCCCGAGGTGCTGCTGGTCGACGCCCGGACCGCGGGCTGCGACTGCCGCTGGTACCTGGAACTCGACTGGTCCTCGCAGGGCCGTACCGGCACCGAACGCATCGACGACCACGGTCTGGCATTCCGCACCAGCGGCATCAAGGGCCTGCCGCGCTACTGGTACGCGAGGCAGGGCTGGACCCTCCTCGACAGCTGAGCAGGACCAGCCGCGCACCCGCCCCATGGCGAGGGGGCGGGCTCAGGCCTACCGGCCGCCCTGGACCATCCCGGCGTAGACGCGCAGGTCGGCGCGCCTGGTCGGCACCTTCCACCGACGGAGGGCTTCCGTGGCACCGGATGGCAGGGCGACCTCGTCCTGGCCGGCCAAGAAGCGCACGACACGCTGCTGCACGTCGCTCAGGTCGCCGAAAACGTGCGGCGGTTCGGCGGGATCGCCCGCGAAAACCAGCCCGAACAGCATCCGCGCCGCGCAGTGCCTGTCATGGAACCCTTCGACGCCCGTACCGGCCGCCGGCCCGGCGAGCATGTCATCGACCGCCTGGAGCGTCGTGGCCTCGGACGTATCGGCCAGGGCCATCGCCGCGAGACCGCGCCAGGAGCCGCTCAGGAACGACATGCTCGCGGTCTTCTCGGGCGGCCGGGCGACGACCTGCGCCAGCGCGTCGACGACGGCCGGGACGGCGATGCCGAACCGCGTCAACGCGAAGGCGGAGGCCCAGCGCAACTCGGCGATCGGGCTGTCCAGGTAGCGTCCGATGAAGGGGACGGTCGCCGGCTCGCCGAGCAGGCCGAGAGCGACCAATCCCGGCCGAGCGTCCGCCCCGCCCGTCAGGGCGTTTCGGGCTTGCGGGCCAGGAGGCAGGCGTGCGGTCGGTTCACGCGTCCGCCGGGCTCCTGCTCCAGCCTCGCGGTGACGACGAGTCCCGCCTGTTCCAGCAGGTCGACCATGCGGTCCAGGGACAGGAGGTACGACTCGTAGGACACGGGACGGCCATAGCCGTGCGTCGGCTGCAGCCGCTCATTGCCGACATAGTCTCCCCAGAGCAGGTGGCCGCCGGGCGCGAGCGTGCGGTGGAACTCGGCGAACACATCCGGCAGCCACTGCGGGGGCGTGTGATGGGTGGAGTACCAGGCCAGGATGCCGCCGAGCTCGTCGTCGGTCATCTCCAGCGCGGTCATCGAGCCCTCCGTGAACCGCAGGTCCGGATAGGCGTGCCGGGCCAGCCCGACCATCTTCGGCGACAGGTCGACGCCGAAGGCGGACACCCCCAGCCCGGCCAGGTGCGCCGTCACACGTCCGGGGCCGCACCCCAGGTCCGCGACCGGCCTCGGACCGGCCGTCCGCACCAGTTCGGCGAATGCCGCCAGCATCGCGCGTGACAGCGGGTCCATCTCGGCCGGAGGCGGGACGCGTTCGACGTAAGCGGCGGCGACCGTGTCGTACGACTCGCGGACGGCGCTCAGAAAGGAGGGCTCAGCCATGCGCGCGACCCTAGACCAGGCAACCGACAGACAGGGCACGTCCTTCAGCTGACCTGCGCGACATCCACCGCCGCCGACATCCGGCCGTCACACCACGCCGCTCAACGTCTGCCGTCACGGCAGGGCGTCCCGGGCCGCTGCCGGGCCGGGGTGGATCACGGTACTGATGACCACTCAATCGCGCCGGTCTACTCGTAGGGCCGAATGGCCACCATGACATCCATGTCGAAGGCGTTCGTCCCCGCCGCGGACGGCAGGCCGAGGACCCGGTCGAGCACGCGCTTCAGGGGGCCGCAGCCACTGGTGCCCGGGGCGGCGAACTCCACGTCCTGGGCACCGAAGGCGGCGACCAGGGGGTCCTGGGATATGACGCGGGTGGGATCGGTGTCCTTGAGCACCAGGTGGACCGCGTCCTCATGGTCACCCACCGAGCAGCCCGACGACGGCAGGGCCGGCAGCCCGTGCACCCAGCCTATGGCGAACGTGATGTCGAACTCGCCGCGCCGGGTGTCGTCCGACAGGAAGTCCGAGTAGCCGCCGTACTGCGGAGTCAGGGTGAACGGGGTGCGTGCCACCTGGATCGGCGCGGCGGCCATCCCCCCGAAGACCTGGCGGAACTCACCCTCTACACGGCCTTCGGCGAAGGCGATCTCCATAGGTTCGGTGAGCGGCTCGTCGACGGCGCCCATGCGCAGACGGCCCGTGGCGTGCATGACCTCGCAACGCCAGGTGCCGGGGTCCGCGTCCGGGGGCAGCTCGTCGACACTCGGGCAGGCGGAGAAGTCGAAGTCCGGGAGATCCGCCGCCCGTTCAGCCCCGTGCGCTGGTGCGGCGCCGAGGGCAAGACCGGCGAGCAGGGCTCCCGCGACAGCACTTGTGAAGCGGCGGACGCCGCGATTCAAGGTCATTCGGTTCGGTGTCATGCACCACAGCATTGCAGAGATTCCTCTGCAGAGGAAGTTCTGCAGAGAAATGGCTGCCATCCGGATAGACTGTCGCCATGACGAACGAGCGGAGAGCGGAAGCCGCAGGGCGGCACACGGTCAACAGCCCCGAGGTGCTCAAGGCGCTCTCGCACCCCCTGCGTCTGCGGATCCTGCGCCACCTCGGCGCGGTGGGCCCGGCCACCTCCACCACGCTGGCCGCCGCTCTCGGCGAGAACACCGGGACACTCAGCTACCACCTGCGCATGCTGGAGCGCAGTGGCCTCATCGAGGACATCCCCGAGCGCTCCACCGGGCGTGAACGCTGGTGGCGCGGAGTGCGCGGCCTCGACATCCGCAGACCGCCGCAGGATGAGCTGACGGAGGCCGAGCGCGTCATGTCTGCCGAACTGGACCGCATGAGGATGGAGGAGGACATCGAGCTCGCCCGGCAGTTCACCGCCGGGCAGGCGGAGTCCGAGGGCTGGATGCGGGGCTCACGCAGCCTCATCCACCTCACGAAGGGTGAGCTGGACGCATTCCACGACGACTATCTGGCCCTGCTCGCGCGCTATGCCCGCGGGCCCGAGGACGACGCCCCCGACGACGCACGACCAGTACTCCTCCGCTGGTTCGGCCTGCCCGCCGACTGACCGACTGCCCGCTGCCCGCTGCCCGCCGAACGTCCGACCGGCGCCGGATGCGTGGGGCGCCGGCCACAATGATCGACATCACCACTCCCCGCGTCGCTGCCTGCTGACACACTGTGGACCTCTCCTCGGCCGCCCTCCCCCAGCAACGGCGGCCGGTCAGCCACGACCATGGGAACTCCCTTCACATGCTGCAGGCAGTCTTCGCCGGCCACGGACGCTTCATCGCGTTCGCCGTACTCCTGACCCTCGTGGCACTGGCGGCCACCTACGCGTGGGCGCGCCGTAGTCATCCGCGTCCGTTGACGACCAGTTGCTTCGCCGGCAGCACCGTCGCCGTCCTGCTGCTCACCTTCTGGGGATCCGGAAGCGGATACGTCGGAAACTGCACCGTCAACCGCCAGATGAGCGAGGCGTTCCTCAACGATCAAGGGCTGCTCAACGTCGCCTTGTTCGTCCCCCTGGGCTTCTTCGGCGCCCTCGCGCTCCGGCAGCCCGTCGCTGTCGCCTTGGGCGCCAGTGCGCTGAGCCTGACCATCGAAGTCGTCCAGGGCACGGTGCCCGTGGTGGCGCGCGTCTGTGACAGCTCGGACTGGGTGGCCAACTCCACCGGCGCCGTGGCGGGCGCGGCTCTGGGCTGGGCGCTGACGGCTGCGGCGACCCGTACGCGTGTCCCGGCCTGGCGGGGAAGCCCCCGACCGTTCGCCTGGTCCTTCGCGGGAGTACTCGCTGTCGACGCGCTCGCCGGATTCCTGCTGATGCAACTGCTCTTCGTCGACGCCACGAGCGTCCAGTACGGCAGCTCCGAGATGCGCAAGGCCGCCCAAGCGCGGGTCCGCGAGGCCTTCGGGACGCAGCTCACCGTCCAAAAGGTGCAGTACCTTCCCGGAGAGAAGTTCCTCGCCGCAGTGGTCGGCAAGGGGTCACTCACCATGAATTGGCCGGACGACGGGGAGTTCAGTGCGCACTTCCCCGCGTACGAGCAAGGCGTGGACCCCTCCCTCGTCGGCTCCGTACCGGTCGCCAACGGCCTTCCCGCCCCCAAGAGCGAGCAGGACGCCCGCACGATCGCCACGCACTACGTGCAGCAGCGCTTCCCTTGGGCCCTGCCCGGCTCGCGGATCGCCAGTTCTCCGGTCGCCGGTGGGCGGCGGGGATGGAGCGTCAGCTGGCGGCGCACCGTCCACGGAGTCCTCATGCCCATGCGACTCGACGTGGAGATCGACCGACTCGGCCGGCTCTCCGGCCTCCTCGTACGAGAAGTCGCCGACCCCACCCATGTACCGGCTCCCAAGCTCACCGAATCACAGGCCAAAGCCGCCGCGCACCACACCCCCGACTTCGTTCTTCCCCCGGACACCACCTTCGGAAACGGCACCCTCGCCCTGGAGCAACAGGACGGAACGTGGCACACCGTCTGGCTGTTCCCCACCGGAATCGGCGACGAAACGGTCCAGGTCATCGGAATCGACTCCATCACCGGACAAAACGTTCCGATTCGAACGCAGAACGGCTGATCAGTGGGAGGACACGCCTGCCGGTTCCGTGCCGGATCGAACGGACGGCCGCGGCCAACAGGGCACGGCCCGCCGCCTGGACCGGTTCGACACCGGGCGGGCGGGCCGCCGCCGAAACCGGATGGCCGGCAGCCCGCGGCCCCGGCATCCTGACCTCATGGGAGACAGAGCCAACGTCGTCGTGGTCCGCGAGAACGGCACGCATGAGCTGTACCGGACCGGCTGGGCCGTCGGGATCGACCTCGACCTGCTCGACGGGCCGTCGGCGGTGCTCGCCATGCTCCCTGAACTCCACCAGGACGGCTGGTGGTTGGACGACATCATGGCGCAGGGCGGAATACTGCTCGACCTCGGCCGGAAGATACTGCTGTTCTTCGCCTGGGAGGGCCCGAGCGCCGAACTTCGCCACCGCGCGGCCGCGTTCGACCTGATCCGGGCGGCGTGGCCGGGCTGGGAGGTTCGCCGGCTGTACGACGGCGCCGCCGAGCTGCGCGAGCACGTCGGGCTGGACCCGGAGTACGTCCGCCGCCGCGACCGGGACCTCTCCTTGGCCCCGCTTCTCGCCCCCGGCGACGAGGATCTGGCGTGGCCCGACCCGGGCGGTGTCGTGATCACGGTCGGCACCGACCGCTGCCACGTCGCCTCCGACTGCTTCGACCACCCCGTCCGTGAGGGCGTCGCCCTGCTCGACCGTCTGGCAGAGGCTCCGGGGCACGGAGTCTGCCGCCTGCACGTCAACTCCGGCATCCACCTCGAGCCGGAGCGCCGGGCTCTGGGCTGGTGGTCCCTGTGGTCCTCCCCGCACGCGTACCAGATACCGGACTTGTGGCCGGGCTGGACCGTGGAGTTCTGGCAGGACGACTGGGAACGGCACGTCAGGGCCTGCGGCCGATTCTCCCCGGCACCGTTCGACGCCGGAGAGGAAGCAAGGGCCACCGTGCTCGCCCTGGCCGGGGAGCGCCGGGCCGCTCGGGCAGCCCACCGTGCCCGACCGACCCGCCTGCCGGCCGCACCGGCTCATCCCCAGGAGGGCTGACCGAGAGGTGCCGGCCTGTCCGTCCCCCGCTTGCAGGTGCGGGGACGGCCCCTTGCGAGTCCCGGCGGCGCCCCGCCGCCACCGGCCGCCGCGCGGCCCGCGGGCATGCGGGGGGGGACTCGTCAGTGGCGCCGCGGGGGGCGCCCGTTCGCGTCACCGGCGGAGGCCGAGGGCGTCCCTGCCCGCGTACCGGGCCTGGGGCCCCAGTTCCTCTTCGATGCGGATGAGCTGGTTGTACTTGGCGGTGCGGTCCGAGCGGGACATCGATCCGGTCTTGATCTGGCCGCAGCCCGTGGCCACGGCGAGATCGGCGATCGTGGTGTCCTCGGTCTCCCCGGAGCGGTGCGACATCACCACCGTGTAGCCCGCGCGGTGGGCGGTGCCGACGGTGGCCAGGGTCTCGGTGAGGGTACCGATCTGATTGACCTTCACCAGGATCGAGTTGGCGACCCCGTTGTCGATGCCCTCGCGCAGCAGGGTCTCGTTGGTGCAGAACACGTCGTCGCCGGTGAGCTGGCACCGGTCGCCGAGCCGGGCCATGAGCAGCCGCCAGCCGTCGAGGTCGTCCTCGGCCATCGGGTCCTCGATCGAGGCCACCGGGTGGCGCGTGACGAGGCCCGCGAGGTAGTCCACGTGCTGTTCGGGCGTACGGCGCAGGCCCTCGCCCGAGTAGTCGTAGACCCCGTCCCGGAAGAACTCCGAGGTGGCGGGGTCCATGACGACGGTGATGTCCTCGCCGGGCTTGTAACCGGTGCGCTCGACGGCACGGACCACGAAGTCCAGTGCTTCGTCGGCGGTGCGCAGGTCCGGTGCGAATCCGCCTTCGTCGCCGACGCCGGTGCTGTGGCCGGCGGCGATGAGGTCGCGGCGCAGGGTGTGGAAGACCTCGGAGCCCATGCGTACGGCTTCGGCGAAGGTGGCCGCGCCGATCGGGGCGATCATGAACTCCTGGAAGTCCAGCGGGTTGTCGGCGTGCGCGCCGCCATTGATGATGTTCATCATCGGCACGGGCAGCAGTCGTGCGTCCACCCCGCCGACGTACCGGTACAGCGGCAGACGGTGAGCGGCCGCGGCGGCCTTGGCCACGGCCAGCGAGACGCCCAGGGTGGCGTTGGCCCCGAGCCGGGCCTTGTTGGGGGTGCCGTCCAGTTCGATCAGTGCCGCGTCGACGGCAGCCTGGTTCTCCGCGTCGAGGCCCGTCACGGTGTCCGCGATGCTCTCGTTGACGGCGTCCACCGCCCGGCGTACTCCCTTGCCGTGAAAGCGACCCGGGTCCCCGTCGCGCAGTTCGACGGCCTCTCGTGCGCCGGTCGACGCCCCGGACGGTACGGCGGCCCGGCCGGTCGAGCCGTCCGACAGCTCGACGTCCACCTCGACGGTGGGGTTGCCCCGGCTGTCGATGATCTCGCGGCCGATGACGCGGGTGATGGCGGTCATGGTGCAGCTCCTCACGTTCGATCGGAATAAGTTCCATACTGAAACAAAGTGAGTTCCCGGAGGGAACTTACTATGGGGTGATGAAGATGCACAACGCCGACGCGACCTGCGGGATCGCCCAGGCCGCCGTGATCACGGGTGACTGGTGGAACGTCCTGGTCCTGCGGGAGATCGCACGCGGCCACGTACGCTTCGACGCCCTCGCCGCGGAGCTGGGCCTGTCCCGCAAGGTCCTCACCGAACGGCTGGGACGGCTCGTCGCGAGCGGTGTCCTGCGTCGCAGCCTCTATCAGCGCCGCCCGGTCCGGTACGAGTACCTGCTGACGGACGCCGGCACCGGGCTGCTCCCGCTGCTGGTGGCGATGCAGGACTGGGGCGACCGTTGGGTCCTGGGGGATGGAAGCCTCACCGCGACGGCGGCCGAGGACAGCGCGGAGCACGCCCGCGTGCACTCCCTGACCGGCACCCGGCTGACCGAGGGGCTCGAACTGCCGGGCAGCGACGGGACACCACGTGACGCGGTCGCCCCGGAGGCCGCCGCGACCGTCCTGTTCACCTACCCCGCCACCGGCGTGCGGTGGGAGGAGCCGTTGCCGGGCGCGGCCGGCTGCACACTGGAGAACCGCCTGTTCCGCGACGCCTGGCCCGCCTTCCGCGACGCGGGTGCCGCCGTCCACGGCGTCAGCACCCAGCTGCCCCACCAGCAGGCCGCGTTCGGCCGGGCCGAGTCGGTGCCGTACCCGCTTCTGTCGGACGCCCGTCTTCAGCTGGCCGCGGCCCTGCGCCTGCCCACCTTCCACGCCGCCGGCCGAACGCGGCTCAAGCGCAGCGTCCTCGTCCTCGACCGGCAGCGGACCGTGCGGCACGTACTCTTCCCCGTCGACGACATCCCGCACGCGGTGGACGAGGCCCGGCGGCTCGCCACCGCGGTCGCGGCCGACCACGCCTGAACGCCGCACGGCGAGACGTACCCGGCACCCTTCGTTCGGCACGACGATGCGCCCAGCGGGGAGTTGCACAAACGCAGGGGCCGGCCCGGTACGGGCCGGCCCCTGCGCCCGGGGTGCGAGAGGGAGGACGGACCTACGGATAGCTGACCAGGTAGGCCACGTTGCTGGCGGCCGTGACCTGGTTGCCGGTGTTGTCGATGATGTGGTTGATGGTGCCGGCACCGCCCAGGACCGTGGTGACCATGCTGTGGAACTTCACCGTGGACGTCGTGGGCACCTCGATGCCGTGGCCGAGCACCAGGGAGGGGTTGTCACGGAGGTAGGCGTAGACGCCCACGCCCCATGCCTCGTGCGACGTGACGGAGTTGGCGACCTTGTACGAGGCGTAGCCGAGGTCGCCGCCGCTGGTGGTCCAGGCGGCCTGGTCGGGCACGTCGTAAGGGGTCTCGCTCTGGTAGAAGTACGTACGGCCGCCGTTGCCGTTCCAGGTGGTCTGGTACTTCTGGTAGTGCTCGACCGCCAGACCGTACATGGTGACGTTGTTGCCGTTGACGATCAGTCCGTTGGCGGCCGGGTTGGTGGTCCAGCCCACGCCGTTGGTGTGATCCCCCCGCCAGAGCCACAGGTCGTCGCCGATGACGTCGTTGCTGTTGACGACCAGTGTCTGGGTCGCCTTGCCCGGGACGTCGCCGCCGATGCGGAAGAACACGTCGTGCAGCACGATCGGGTCGGCGGCGTGGCCGGCGGTCGACCCGGCCGGGCCGACCTGCATGAGCGTGGCCGAGTTGGTGGTGTTCGCGCTGATCAGCAGTCCGGCGATGTCGATGCCGTCGACGTCGGCGGTGGTGATCGCGGCGTTGCCGTTGTCCGGGACCAGGGTGGCCAGGCCCATTCCGAGGACCACCGTGTCGGGGCGGGTGATGTTCAGCGCGGCGGACAGGTGGTAGACGCCCGGCGTGACGAGCAGGTTCTTGCCCGCGGCGAGTGCGTTGTTCATCGTCGTGGCGGTGTCACCGGGCTTGGCGATGTAGAACTGGCTGATCGGCAACGAGGTCCCGGGGGCGGTACCGCCCACCCAGTCCGGCCCTTGGACGTTGGTCCGCAGGGACGGGACGAAGACCTGCCAGGCGCCTGCGCCGTCGACGTAGACGAACGGCTTCTCGCGCATGACCGGGCTCTGGGCCACGGTGGTGTACGGCGGGTTGGGGAAGCCGGTGGCCGGGGCCCCGGTGTCACCGACGAAGACCATGTTCCAGTTGCGGCCGGTCCAGCCGCCGTTCAGGGCGGTGTTCCGGGTCAGGAACTGCTGCTGGGTCCCGGAGTTGACCTGGCCGGATATCCGGGAGTCGGCGACGAAGCCCCCGCTGGACCAGTTGGTGCTGGTGCCGTGGGTGTCGTCCCACAGCTTCATGCTCCCGTGCACGTCCATCCGCCGGAACGGGTCGGCCTGCGAGACGGCCCACATCGTGCTGCCCGAGCTGGGGCTCAGCGACATGTTCTCGACGTCGCGCCAGAAGTTCTGGGTGGCGTTGCCGTCCTCGAGGTGGCCTTCGACGTGCACGCCGCCGCCCGTGATCGACACCTGGGTCGGTGACAGGCCGAGCCCGGAGACCTGCGTGTAGTACCCGACGGGTATGTCGACGTTGTACGTGCCGGGGGTGAACAGCAGGGCGTTGCGCTGGGTGCCGAACTCGCTGGTCCGCTGGGTGGCGTAGACCGAGTTGACCTTCGACTGGATGGCGGCCGCCGACATCGACGGATCGAACACGGTGACGTTGGGGCCGAAGTCCGGAGTGCCCGTCGGTGGTGTGACGCCCCCGGAGAGCGCGAAGGACTGGGCGGCGGTGCCGTTGCAGGTGTACTGCTGCAGCTGGACGCCGTCCGCGGTGGACGCCGACGGGACGTCGAGGCACTTCCCGCTGTTGCGGTTGACGAAGTGGTACGAGCCGGAGGCCTCGGCGACCGGCAGCCACTGCTGGTTGGCGCCGCCGCCGTAGAGCCACAGCTGGGTCAGCGCGCCGTCGGCGGTGGAGACGTCGGTCTCGTCCCATACCTGATTCGGCGCGGAGGCCGCGCCGATCCGGTAGTAGCCGCTGTCGGTCGCGGTGAACTGCCAGGACTGGCCGGCGGTCCCGTTGCAGGTGTACTGCTGCACTGCCGTGCCGTTGGCGGTGGTCGCGGCGCGTGCGTCCACGCACTTTCCGCTGTTGGCGTTGACGACGGTGGTAGGCGTGGTGGGGATGGTCGCCGCCCCGGCCTCCGGGGCGGCGAGCAGGGTGATACCGGCGGCGACCGGCAGCAGGGCGGCGGTGGTGAGGATGGTGGTGAGTCTGCGGTGACGGCGGACTCGGACGAGCACGGCGGGAGCGTTGGTCACGCGTGTCTCCTCGGTCGCGTTGCGGGGTGCGCGAGCTGGATCGGACGGTAGGAGTCGTCGACCCGGGCGTCAATACAAACCAAAAATTAAGTCGTGAAATATGGGGCCGGCATGCTGATGTGACGGAGCATCAGCATGGGTGCGGGGTTCGCCGGACGGCACGGCGGTGGCTCGGCCTCACCTGGTCACGCACGGCCCTTACCGCCGCCATGTCTTCGCGATCAATCCGATGGCGGTGGCCCGCCATCGGAACCGGCGCGCCCCGCAAGAAGTCCGACCATCAGGATGCCGTCGTCCTGGCGCACATCCTGCGGACCGATGCCGAGCTTGACCGGGCCGCCACCCGAAGACTGCGACCTGGTAAGGGCGATCGCCGTCCGGGCCCGCCCCACGCCCACATCAACGACCCGGACACCGAGCCGTCGCATGATCGGCCCGGTGCAAACTTCATGTCCGGGACCTCGAAGACGCCGTCAACCGCTGGCAGGTCTTCGCGCGCCGTCCGCGCCGACCGCTCTATGTGCCGCGACCGCACTTGCAGGGCTGCGACCTCTGGGACGACCGCCTCCTGATTGAGCGGGCCGTAGGGGCTCTCACAGACGAGCGGCCCGAGAAATCGCGTCGATCATCAAGAAAGCCGACGCCGGGTTCCTGGAGAGAACCCTGCCCGACCCCTGCGCGCCACGCGCTTGGCCCTGGTGGCGCCGGAGGTGCCAAGACCTGGGCGACGTCTTGCTCGTTCCGTCTCAAGAACATGATCGCCCGGACAAGTCCCGGGCGAACACCGACGCCGCCGTCTGCGCCATCGCCGAACGGGCCGCCGAGCTGCTGGGACACTGACGCAGCACCGTACGAGCCCGCTCCACCGGAACTGCCGCACCACACCACCAGGCCGGCCGGGCACGGGCCGGGCGGGTCGCTACGCCGCACGAGCAGGCCGCCCGTTCGGTGTCCCGGCGCTTCGCCGCTCGTGAAGATACGCGTGCCCCATGAACCCGAGCAGGACCGCCAGGAGCACCGCGGACGAGCCCGCGGTGCCCAGGTCGAGGCCGCCCTTGGCGGTGGGCTTGGTCAGGAAGTCGCCGGCGGTGGCGCCCAGGGGGCGAGTGAGCACGAACGCGATCCAGAACAGCAGCACGTTCGGCACGGCCGGGACGTACACAAGAGCGAGCAGGCAGGCGAGCAGCCCGGTGATGAGCAGTGCGCCTCCGGCGTAGCCGAGGCCGGAGCTGTCGGACAGGAAGTCGCCCATCGAGGTGCCCAGGGTGTTGGAGACGAGGATGGCCGTCCAGAACAGGGCTTCCGCGCGGAAAGTGTGGATGTCCCGGAGGGTGAACGGCAGCCGGGTCAGCCGCCAGGCGGCGAAGATCGCGATCAGAAGGGAGGCGAGGATGCCCGCACCGGTGGGGTAGCCCAGTCCCAGTCCCTGGGGTCCCCAGCCCAGTGATGTGGAGCCGTGGGAGAGGTACTCGGCGCCGGCATCGCGGTTCATGAAGTCGGACATGGTGGTGCCCGCCATGCTGGTGGAGAGGATGACCGTCCAGTAGACGAAGGGGTTGTAGCGCCACGACCGGAGCTGAACGGCAAGGGTGACCAAGAAGATCGAGAACAGGGCGACGGTGGTGAGGAAGTAGCCGATCTCGAGGGTCTGGGCGAAGAGGTCGCCTGCCGTCTCCCCGAGCGTCGTCGCCGCGATCTTCATGATCCAGAAGGCCAGGGCGACCTCCGGCAGCTTCTTGACCGCGGATGCGCCGACCGTCTCGCCGATGCCGGCCGCGGGTGCCGCGGCAGAGGTCTGCGGTTTGTCCATCTCCGTCCCTCCAGGGCCGTCATGCATGAGTGATCGACTGTCACGCAGGGGGCCCGGGGCGGGGCGCGGTCCTCACCGTTCACGCCGGCCTCCTGTACGCGGGCACGGCCCGCAGGGCATTGAGGGCGCTGCCAGGCCGTGCTCCGCACACGACGCGCCGGCGGGCGACCGGCGGTCCGCGCGCACGAGGCCGACTGCTGCAGGCGTCGCGCAGGGCATGGACGGTGGCCTCACCGGAGAAGCGGAGTGACGGACGGCACCTCGTGCACATTCGTCTACAAATGAGTAGACGCCCCCCAGTCTAGGGTCGGGAAGGAGCCGGACGACGGCGGGGCGCGCCGGAGAACGAAGTTCTCCACGCGGTTCCGCGTGGTCCCCTTTCCCGTGCCTGTCTCCGCTCACGGGCTGCCGCAGAAAGCCGCCGCCGACCGGGTGATGCGCGCACGACCCACCACGCGGAGAAGCCCGCGGCCACCCGCCGGCCCGCGGTGGGGTCGCGGCAGGTCAGCCGTGACCGGGCGCGCGCAGGGAGTGGTACCGGGGTACTACGGCATCGTCGATGATCGGTCCCGGGTACCACGGATCTCGCCGCGGTGGAATCTAGCGTTGCAGGTGAGGCGGTCGGGACAGTCCGGCCCACGACGACCCAGGGGCCACCGATGATCGAGGCACACCAGCTGACGAAGCGGTACGGGGAGAAGACCGCGGTCGACCGACTCGACTTCACGGTCCGGCCGGGCACCGTCACCGGGTTCCTGGGGCCGAACGGGGCGGGCAAGTCGACCACGATGCGGATGGTCGTCGGGCTGGACGCGCCCACCAGCGGATCGGTACGGGTCAACGGCCACCGCTACGCCGGACACGCCGCACCGCTCCAGGAGGTCGGTGCCCTGCTGGAGGCCAAGTCGATCCACCCGGGCCGGTCGGCGTTCAACCATCTGATGGCCCAGGCCCACACCCACGGCATCCCGCGCAGCCGGGTGGAGGAGGTCATCGAGCTGACCGGCCTGCAGTCCGTCGCGAAGAAACGCGCGGGCTCGTTCTCCCTGGGCATGGGACAACGCCTGGGCATCGCGGCCGCCCTACTCGGCGACCCTGCCACCGTGATGCTGGACGAACCGGTCAACGGCCTGGACCCGGAAGGCGTCCTGTGGATCCGCAACCTTCTGACGGGGCTGGCCGCCGAGGGCCGGACCGTCTTCGTGTCCTCGCACCTGATGAGCGAGGTCGCGCTCGTCGCGGACCACCTGATCATCGTGGGGCGCGGGCGCCTGCTGGCCGACACCACGGTGCAGGCTCTGGTCCGCCAGGCAGGCGGCGACGTGGTGAAGGTGGCCACGGCCGACCCGGCGCGGCTGCGCGAGGTGCTGGCCGGGGCGGGTGTGGAGATCACCGGCCGGGCCGGCTCCGAGGAGCTTGTCGTCACGGGACTGTCGGCACGCGCGATCGGTCTCAAGGCCGCCGAGCACGGCATCGCGCTGTTCGAACTGGCCCCGCGAACGGTCTCCCTCGAAGAGGCATTCATGGACCTGACCAAGGACGCCGTGGAGTACCACGGGTCCGTCACCGGATTCGAAGCCCCCGGGAGTGTGCTGTGAACACCATCGCGCCGAGCCAGGAATCCACGCCTGTCGCCGCGTCTGTCGCGCGACCCGCCTACAAGGTGACGGGAACACGAGTGCTGCGCTCGGAGTGGGCCAAGCTGTGGTCACTGCGCTCCAGCTGGATCACCCTCGGGCTGGGCCTGCTGTTCCTGGTCGCGTTCGGTCTGATCGCCGCGTTCCAGTTCAAGGCCAGGATCTCCTCGGGCCGGCCCATGGACCGCGACTTCGCGGATGCCACCGCACTCAGCCTGTCGCTTTTCGGCACCAACTTCGCCCAGTTGGCACTCGGCGTCCTCGGGGTGCTGGTCGCCGCGGGTGAGTACTCCACCGGCATGATCCGCTCGACTCTGGCCGCCGTTCCGCGGCGCCTGCCGGTGCTGTGGTCCAAGGCCGCGGTGTTCGGCGTGATCGCGCTGGCCTTGAGCACCGCCGGCGTCTTCGTGACCTTTCTCGCCGACAGCGGCATCGTCGCGCAGACCCGGGCGGCGATGACGCTGTCCGACGCGGGTGTCGTGCGCGGTCTGCTGGGGGCCGGTCTCTACCTCGGCCTCGTCGGCGTGATCGGCGTCGCCCTGGGTGCGCTGCTGCGGTCGGTGGCGGGTGGCATCTCGGTGCTGGTGGCCTCGCTGATGCTGATCCCCGGCCTGATCTCGCTGCTTCCCACCGCCTGGCAGGACAACATCAGCCCCTGTCTGCCCAGCAACGCCGGCCAGGCCATGTTCGCCCTGCATCACGACGCGACGACGCTGTCGCCCGTGGCCGGGTTGATCGTCTTCGTGCTGTGGACCGCAGCCGCCCTGACCGGAGCCGCAGTCCGGCTGGTGCGCAGCGACGCATGAGGCATGCTCGTCCGCGGCACCCGGCCGGCGCCGGGTGCCGCGGACGGCTTTTCCCGCCCACGATGGACAGGTGAGATCCGTGAGCCAGCAAGGCACCGCCTCCTTCGACCCGGACCTGCCACCGGCCACAGTGGACGATCCGTTGTCCGGGCACCCGGTGTTCGTGCGCTGGTCCAGGGCGAGCCAGCGCGTGCGGCAGGCGGACCGCGATCACCCGTGGGTCCTGGACACCGTGGTGGTGGCCCTCGTCCTGCTGGTGTTCTGCGTCCCGGATCTGGTCCACGACGACGATGGCCTGCGGGAGCACCGGATCGCCTTCACCCGGCTGCCGCTGCCCGCGACGCTGCTCCTGCAGGCGGGTCTGGTGCTGCCCCTGCTGTGGCGGCGCAGGCGCCCGGCGACCGCTTTCGCCGTGGTCATGACGGTCTTCGTGCTGCAGTGGGCTCTCGGCGCGGCACTGCGGGCGGACGTCGCCCTGCTGGTCGCCCTGTACAGCCTGGCGCTGCACGGTCGGCTGCGGCAGCTGGCGTGGGCCTGTGCGGCCATGGCAGCGGCCCTGGCGCTGGTCGCGGTACGGCTGTCCGCCGCGGTGTCCGTCTGGGACTCCTCGTTCTTCCTGTTCAGTGCCGCGACCGCGGCGGTCGCGGTCGGCATCGCCGTGCGGATCCGCCGGGCCCAGCTGGCGGGTCTGCGTGAGCGCGCGGCCCGCCTGGAGATCGAGCGGGACCAGCGCAGCCGGCTCGCCGCGGCGACCGAACGCACCCGGGTGGCCCGCGAGATGCACGACATCGTCGGGCACAACCTCTCCGTCATCGTCACGCTGGCCGACGGCGGCGCGTACGCCGTCGGGGCCTCCCCGGAGCGCGGGCGGGAAGCCCTGGTGCTGATCGGTGACACGGGCCGACAGGCACTGGGCGAGCTGCGGCGCATGCTGGGCGTCCTGCGCGACCGGACGACCGAGGAAGGCCCGGAGCTGAACCCGCAGCCGGGCGTCGCCGACATCGACGGGCTGTGCGCGCGGATCCGCGCGGCCGGACCACACGTCGTCTACACGGCGGGCGGCGAACTGGAGGACCTGGACCGCGGAGTGCAGCTCATGGCGTACCGCATCGTGCAGGAAGCACTCACCAACGCCCTCAAGCACGCCGGCCCTCACACCAGGGCGCACGTCAAGGTGACTGCTGACGCCACCCGGCTGCGGGTCCGCGTCGACGACAGCGGGCCGCCGGGCGGAGCCGGGCACTCGCCTCCGGGAGAGCCGGGACATGGGCTCGCGGGCATGAAGGAGCGCGCCGCGCTGTACGGCGGAACCGTCACGGCGGGCCCCCGACCCGGCGGTGGCTGGACGGTGACGGCGGACCTCGAGCTCGCCCCCGACCAGCTCGACGCCGCGGGCGGCGTGGCATGACCACCGTTCTGATCGTGGACGACCAGCCCCTGCAGCGCTACGGCTTCCGGATGCTGCTGGAAAGCCGACCCGGCACCGACGTGGTCGGGGAAGCCGGTCACGGCACCGAAGCCGTCCGCCTGACCGCGGAGTTGCGGCCTGACGTCGTGCTGATGGACATCCGGATGCCCGGCATGGACGGCATCGAGGCCACACGCCGGATCGTCGGCACGGGAGGGCGCTCACGCGTCCTCGTCCTGACCACCTTCGACCTCGACGAGTACGCCCATGCCGCACTGCGCGCGGGAGCCAGCGGGTTCCTGCTCAAGGACGCCCACCCAGAGGAACTGCTGGCCGGCATCCGCGCGGTGGCGGAAGGCGACGCGGTGGTCGCCCCGGCCGTGACCCGGCGCCTCCTCGACGCCTACGCCCACCATCTCCCGGCTCTCCCGCCCGGCGCCACCGCGGCCGACGACCCCCGGTTGACGGCCCTGACCGGACGCGAACGGGAGATCCTGGTCGCCATCGGCCGGGGATGGACGAACGGCGAGATCGCCGAACGCCTGGTCCTGTCGGAATCGACCGTGAAGACACATGTCGGCCGGGTACTGGCGAAGGTCGGCGCCCGAGACCGCGTCCAGGCCGTCATCCTCGCCTACGACCTGGGACTCACCCGGCCCCATCCGCCCGGCTGACCCCTCGCGGGTTCCCGCGCTCCCGGGGCCCGTTCCTGACTGCGGCGGGGGTGGTACGGCCCCACGCGCTCACCACACTGCCCGGCGGCGTCCCGAGGGGACTTCGCCGGGTAGCCGGCGGTTGCGGTCAGGCCGCCGCCGCCGGAGCCCCCGGGCCTGTCCACGTCTGACTGGTCTGAACGGATCGCGGCGCATTCGTGCACTCCGACTTGCCGATGCCTTGACGATCCGTTCCCCCGACGTTCAATCCGCCGTCTCTGCCGAGGCCGTGCGCCTCCCTAAGGTCCTTGAGCGTTGAGGAAGAAGGGACTCATGGACACACTCCTCGCAGTCCGTGCCCGCGGGATCACCAAACGATTCGGAGACGTTGTCGCACTCGACGCCATGTATCTGGATGTGACGCGGGGACAGGTGCACGGTCTGGTCGGGCCCAATGGCGCCGGCAAGACGACGCTGCTCGGCCTCCTTCTCGGGCTGGCGGTCGCCGACAGCGGCGGCCTCGAGATCCTGGGCACTCCGATCGGGCGCACGCTCGCCGCTCCTGACGGTGTCTCCGGTTTCGTGGACGGACCCGGCCTCTACCCGTCGCTCACCGCCAGGCAGAACCTTGCCACGCTCGCCGCACTCCGCGGCCAGGACGCGCGCGCGGCGGGGATCGACGAAGCGCTCGACCAGGTCGGGCTCACGGACGTCGCCGACGACCGGGCGCGCGGGTTCTCGCTCGGCATGCGGCAGCGGCTCGGGCTCGCCGCGGCGCTGCTCACCAAGCCCCGGTTGCTCGTGCTCGACGAACCCTCCAACGGCCTGGACCCGGCGGGCAAGAAGCACGTGTACGGCGTCATCACCCGGCTCGCGAACGAGGGAGCCGCGGTGGTGATCTCGAGCCACCACATGGAGGATCTCGAGGCGCTGTGCTCGGAGGTCACCATCCTCGCCACCGGACGGGTCGTCTTCTCCGGCCCGCTGGGCAAGCTGGCGGCCGAGAACCGCGAACTCGACTACCGGCTGCGGACCTCCGACCCGCGCGCCGCCCGTCGACTGGCCGCCGGCGCAGCCGGGATCCACGTCGTCGGCGACGCCGGGGCCCGGCACGACGAGGACGTGCTCGTCGTGCGCACGCTGGTGGCCGCCCTCGATGAACTGGTGGCGGGACTCGTGCGCGCGGGTATCGCGGTGCGCGAGCTCGCACCGGTGGTGTCGCCGCTCGAGGCGGCGTTCCTCGCCCTCACCGAACAGCCGGAGGCCGGCCGATGACCGCGACCGCCATAGTCGCCGACACCGCCGTCGGCAGCGCTTCGCGCGCCCCGGTCGCGCGTGTCTACCGTTTCGAACTGGTCAAGCTGGTCTCGCAATGGCGGATCCGCTTGCTCGTCCTGGCCTGCTGGATCGCGCCGGCGCTCTTCGTCGCGGCCGTGAGCCGGCAGAGCACGCTTCCCGTCGACACGCTCTTCGGGCGCTGGATGCTCGCGACGGGGTGGGCCGGGCCACTGGTGATGCTCGGATTCGCGGGGACGTGGGCGCTTCCGCTCGTGACCTCGGTGGTCGCCGGCGACGTGTTCGCCTCCGAGGACCGGCTCGGCACCTGGCGGCACCTGCTCGTCGCGGTCCGGTCGCCTCGGCGGATCTTCGCGGCGAAGACCCTCGCCAGTCTCACCGTCCTCGTGCTGCTCGTGGCCGGGCTGGCCTGCTCCAGCACCGTCGGGGGGCTCGCCGCGGTAGGCAACCGGCCGCTGGTCGGCCTCGACGGGCACCTCCTGGCGCCGTCCGACGCCGCCGTGCAGGTGCTGCTCGCCTGGCTCTGCGCACTCGCCCCCACCCTGGCCCTGGCCGGCATCGGCCTGCTGGGATCCATCGCGCTGGGGCGCTCTCCCATGGGGCTGCTGCTGCCCGCGCTCGTCGCGCTCGTGATGCAGGTCGCCCAGATGATGCCGCTGCCCGTCGCCGTACGCGTCGCTCTGCCCGGGTACGCCTTCATCGCCTGGAACGGTCTGTTCACCAGCCCCGTGCAGCTCGCGCCGCTGCTGATCGGCATCGCGGTCAGCCTGGTGTGGGCCGTGACCGCGACGGTGCTGGCGTATGTGCTCTTCCTGCGGCGCGACTTCACCAACCTGTCCGACGACGGCTCGTCGCGTCGCGTGGTCGTCGCCGGAGTCCTGCCGCTGGTGGGGCTGGCGGTCGCGACGGTCGCGATCGTCGCGGCAACGACCTCGGCCACGGGTTCCGGTATCGAGCAGGACAAGGTGCAGCGCTCGGTCGCCACCGCGTTCGCCCACCTCTACCGCATGCAGACCGACCAGCTCAACCGCCCCGCTGTCACCGAAGACCAGCTGAAGGCCACGGCGGCCTGCACCAAGGCCGGTGTCAGCGACAACGCCGAGGGGGCCGGGAACGACTGGCGTTGCGTCGTCTCCTGGCACCTGCCCGGTGTGGCCGCCACGGGGTCGGCCGTCTACCAGCTCGACATCACCCCGGACGGGCGGTTCGTCGCCGACGGCGACGGGCCGAAGGAAGTGAACGGCTACTTCCTGGTGCGGACTCGCGATGGGGACGCACCGAACCCGCTCTGGCAGTTCGACGGCAACGCCGAACTGCTCCCCACCTCGAAGGGATAACTCAACATGCAGGTCACACGTCGTCGCACGCCGGCCGGCAGGGCCGGCTCCGGCCTCCTCGGCCGCCACTTGGGCAGCCGCAGGAGCCTGACGCTGGCAGCCGCGACCGCTGTCGTCCTCGCGACCGGAACGGGCATCGGATTCGCCCAGACCACCCAGTTCGGCCACGACCAGGTGGGCCAGAGCACCCATCGCGGGCAGGTCGTCTCCAGCGACCAGTACATCGACCCCTATGGCGAGCGGCTCGTCATCGACAATGGCAAGATCATGTCGTCCTCGGTCAGCCCGGACGGCAGCCACCTCGCGGCCTCGATCACCGACGGCGGCATGGCGCTGGCCGTCGTGGACCTGAAGAACTGGAAGGTTCAGCAGCTCGTCGGCAACTCCGCGACGGCGGACCTGCGCATCAGCGGCAACGACGTGGGCCAGGAAGGCCCCACGTACTCGCCCGACGGTTCGCAGCTGTGGCTGGGCCAGACCGACGGCTACACCAAGTTCACGGTGAATCCCGACGGCAGCCTCGCCGACCCGGTGTCCATCAAGATCCCCGCGGACGGGTCGAAGCACGCACTGGTGGCCCAGCCCGTCTTCTCCGCCGACGGCTCCACCGTGTACGCCGCGGTCAACGGACAGAACCGCGTCGTCGCCATCGACACGGCGACCGGCACCGTCGAGCAGAGCTGGGCCGTCGGCAACGCCCCGCGCGGCATGGTCCAGGTCGGCGGCAAGCTCTACGTCAGCAACGAGGGCGGGCGGCCGGCGAGGCCCGGCGAGACCACCATCAACTCGTACGGAACCCAGGTGCCGGCCGACCCCGTGACCGGTGCCACCACCACGGGCACGGTCAGCGTCATCGACCTGGCGAACCCGGCCGCCGCCGTCGGGAGCATCGACGTCGGTCTGCACCCGACCGCGCTGTACGCCAGGAACGGGGCGCTGTTCGTCACGGACACCGCCACCAACGACGTGTCGGTCATCGACACCCGCAAGAACAAGGTCGTCCAGACCATCGCCACCCAGCCGTGGCCCGAGGCGTCCGTGGGCTACGAGCCCAACGCGGTGACGCTCACCGACGACGGCCACCTGCTGGTGACGCTGGGCCGTGCCGACGCGGTCGCCGTCTACCGGTACACGTCCCCGCAGGAGCCCGTCAGTTACGTCGGTCTGCTCCCGACGGACTACTTCCCCTCCGAGATCGCCACCGTCGGCAACCAGGTGGTCGTCTCCAACACCCGCGGCATCGACGCCCGCCGCCCCACCAACAGCACCGGGCACGGCACCCACGACACCACCTCGAGCGTGCAGCGGTTCACGCTCCCGAGCGACCACGTCATCAAGTCCGAGACGGCGAAGGTCTTCCAGCAGAACGGCTGGACGAAGGACTCGGTCAAACTGGCAAAGGCCAAGGCCAAGGGCAAGGGCCCGAAGCCCGTTCCGGTCCCGGAGAAGCTCGGCGACCCCTCGACGATCAAGCACGTCTTCCTGATCGTCAAGGAGAACCGCACCTACGACCAGCTCTTCGGCGACATCCCGCAGGGCAACGGCGACGCGTCCCTGGCCGAGTTCGGCGAGAACGTGACGCCGAACCAGCACGCGCTGGCCCGCCAGTTCGGCCTGTACGACAACACCTACGACATCGGCACGAACTCCGCCGAGGGTCACAACTGGCTGATGCAGGCCGACAACCCGGAGTACACCGAGTCCTCGGCCGGTGAGTACGCCCGCAGCTACGACACCGAGGACGACGCTCTCGGCCACCAGCGGACCGGCTTCCTGTGGACCGGCGCGCAGGCCGCGGGCCAGACCGTGCGGGACTTCGGCGAGTTCCACCAGTTCCTGGCCAAGCCCTCGGGCGCGAGCTGGCAGAACCTGTACTGCGACACCAAGAACATGCAGGCCACCGGGCAGGACACGGCCTACAACCTGACGTCGTCCTCCCCGATCCCGTCGCTCAACAGCGTCTCGGTCCCCGGCTTCGCGAAGTTCGACACCAGCGTCCCGGACGTCTACCGTGCCGAGATCTGGAAGCGTGACTTCGAGCAGAACGGTCCGGCGAACCTGAACATGTTCTGGCTCTCCAGCGACCACACCGGCGGGCCCGCCGGCCCCGCCGCCCAGGTCGCGGACAACGACCTCGCCGTCGGCCGCATGGTCGACGAGATCTCGCACAGCGCGTACTGGAAGGACTCCGCGATCTTCGTGGTCGAGGACGACTCCCAGGCCGGGCTCGACCACGTCGACGGCCACCGTGCCCCGGTCCAGATCATCAGCCCCTGGGCGGAGCACGGCGCTGTCGACAGCCACTACTACTCGCAGATCACGCTGATCCGGACCATCGAGCAGATCCTCGGGATCCACCCGATGAACCAGAAGGACAGCGCCGCCACTCCCATGTCCAAGGCGTTCACAAAGAAGGCGGACTACACACCGTTCACCGCACTGCCCAACCGGATCGCGCTGACCGACGGCCTGAAGACGCCGCCCGCCTGCGGTCTGGACACTCCGGCGCCGCAGAACCCCCACGCGGCGCCCGTGCCGTCGGAGAAGGTTCCCGCGGCCGAGCGGGCGGTCGCCGCTCAGTGGGAGGCCTGGCAGTCCAAGCAGCGGCTCACCGGGCCGAACGCCAAGCCGGACTTCGCCAATCCCGCGCAGATGAACCACTTCACGTGGTACCAGACGCACGCGTGGACGAAGCCGTACCCCGGTGAGGACAAGATTTTCGCTCCGGGCGACGTGCCCGGCGCCTACATCCCGTCGGCGGAGACCGACGACTGACGCACGTCTCCGATTCCCGCCCCGCGAACGGTTCTCCGGCGTCACGCCAGAGCCTGAGAACCGTTCGCCGCGGCCGGTCATGACGTCCCTGGCGCCGTGCCGGCCGCAGGGCGGCACGGCGTTCCGCGCGACTCAGCCCTCGTCGAGCAGCCAGCGCACCTCGCGGCGCAGCAGTTCGCGGCGGGTGGCGGACGCGTACGACTCGACGCCGTGCCCGAGCGCGTCGTAGACGGTCCGCTGCCGGCCCTCCGACCGGGCGAGCACCAGCGGGTGGTCGCGGCCGTCGAGGGGGTGCGCCAGGAGTACGTCCGCCGGCCGCAGCAGCTCCAGGTGGCTGTAGAGCTCGTCGTGCACCGTGACCTCGTCGAGGCCGGCGAGCACGGTCCCGGCCGCCGGGGTGAGCCGCTGCCGGCCGATGGGCGGATGCATCGACACACCCTCCGCCCAGCGCACCCCGAGGCGCCGCGCCCACGCCGGCACCGCCCCGAAGGTGTTCGCCGCGGCGTGGACGCCCAGAACCGGGCGGTCGGAGGCCAGGTGGTCGAGGAGGGCCGCCGAGGGTTCGGTCCCCGGTCCGGGCGGCGACGCCAGCCCGCTGTTGACGATCAAGAGGTCGGCGTCGGTCAGGCCCGCGCGGTCGCACCGGCCGGTGCTCTCCACCGTGCAGGTCCAGCCGGCGTCCTCCAGGCAGTCCGCGATGGCCTGCGATGTCGCCGTGAAGTCGTGCCAGGGGTCGTCGACCTCGGTCACGCCGGAGAGGATGACGATGCGGCTCACGGGATGCTCCAGGGGTGTGGCGCGGGCAGGGCGGGAACGGGGACGTCCGGGGGCACCAGGCCTTCCTCGCGCAGCCGCCCCCACAGTCCCGGCGGGATCTCGGTGGTCGCCCAGTCGAGGTTCTCACGCAGTTGGCCCTGCGAGGCGGGGCCGGTGAGAACACAGCCCACCGCCGGGTGTCCCAGCGGGAACTGGAGAGCGGCGGCTGCGCTCGGCACCCCGTACGCGCGGCAGATCCGCGCGATCCGCGCCACCGTGTGCCGGATCTCCTCGGTCACCGGCCGGTAGCGGAACTGCGGCTGGGCCACTCCCTCGATCAGCCCGCCGTGCATGGCCTGGGCCGCGATGACCGTGACCCCCCGGCGCTCGGCCTCGGGCAGCAGTTCGAGGCGGGCCTGCGAGTCCAGCAGGGTGTAGACGCCGGCCGCCAGCACCACGTCGATGTCGGTCTCCCGGATGAACCGGGCCAGCATGGGTGCCTGGACCATGCCGACCCCCACCGCGCCGATCACCCCCTCGTCCCGCAGCCGCGCGAGGGCGGGCCACGCGCCGTCCAGGGCCTGTTCCCAGTGGTGGTCGGGATCGTGGATGAAGACCATGTCCACCCGGTCGACGCCCAGCCGCCGCAGACTCTCGTCGAGGGAGGTGAGGACCCCGTCGTGGCTGAAGTCGTAGATCCACCCCGCCCCGGTGCGCGCGGTGTCCGGGTGCCCGGGCCGCACCAGCCGGCCGACCTTGGTGCTCAGCACGTACGAGTCCCGCGGCCGTCCCCGCAGCATCCATCCCAGAAGCAGTTCCGAGCGCCCGTCGCCGTACATCGGCGCCGTGTCGTAGTAGCGGAAGCCGCTGTCCCACGCCGCGGCCAGGCAGTCCATGGCCTGACCGGCCGGAACGGGCGGCTGCGCGATGGCCGCCGCCCCGAAGCCCAGCCGGGGCAGCGCCGCCACCACCGGTCGCCGGCCGGCACCGTGCCGCATCAGGCCTTCACTCCCCCGGACAGCAGGTCGACCCGCCAGTAGCGCTGCAACGAGAGGAACAGCAGGGCCAGCGGAATGATCGACAACAGTACGCCGATGACGACGATGGAGTACTGCGCGGCCTGGCCGCCGGTGATGATCAGCAGTCCGTACAGCCCCTCGGTCAGCGGGTAGAGGCGGTCGGTGTTGAGCATGACGAAGGGCAGCAGGAAGTTGTTCCAGATGGCGATGAACTGCAGGAGGAACACGGTCACGAGGGCCGGGGCCATGAGACGGGTGCCGATGGACCGGAAGATGCGCCACTCCGATCCCCCGTCCACGCGGGCCGCCTCCAGGATGTCGTCGCTGACCGAGGCCTCCGAATAGATCTTGCACAGGTAGATGGCGAACGGACTGACCAGCTGCGGGAGGATGACCGCAGCGTAGTTGTTGGTCAGCCCGACCTTCGCCAGCATCAGGAACTGCGGGATGGCCAGCATGATCTGCGGAAGCAGCACCGCGGCCACGATGATCCGGAACGTCCAGACGCTGCCGCGGAAGCGGTACTTGCCCAGGGCGTACCCGGCGCAGCCGCAGATGATCGTCGACAGCGCGGCGCCGCCGAAGGCGTAGATCACGGAGTTGAGCGCCCAGCGCGCGAAGATGCCGTCGTTGTACGTGAACAGCGCCTCGATGTTGGAGACGAAGCCGCCGTGGAACGAGGGGGTGAACGGCGCCGTGGAGAACAGCTCGTCGTTGGTCTTGGTGGACGCGATCACGATCCACAGCACGGGCAGCACGCAGTACAGGGCGCCGAGGGCCAGGATGATCGTGGGCATTAGATTGACGCGGCCGGAGGGCGTCCGCCGGCGCGCGGCCGCCGAGGCGGGCCCGGTGATGACGGCGGTCATCGCTCACTCCTTCGGGAGATCCTGCGCAGGATCAGGTTGGCGACCGCGGTGGCCGTGACGGTCATGACGATGAGCAGGAACGAGGTGGCCGCTCCCCGGTGGATGTCGTTGTTGACGAAGGCGTCGGTGTAGACGCGCATCAGAGGCACCCAGGTCGAGCTGATCGCGTTCGCGACGGGTTTCAGGGTGGTCGGTTCGTTGAACAGCTGCAGCGCGCCGATCAGGGAGAACACCGTCACCAGGGTCATGGTCGGCGCGAGCAGCGGCAGTTTGATGCGCAGCGCGATCTGCAGCTCGCTCGCTCCGTCGATCTCGGCGGCTTCGAACAGTTCGCGCGGCAGGGAGCGCAGCGTGGTGTAGAGCACCACCATGTTGAAGCCGAGCACGCCCCACACCGCCACGTTGGCGACCGAGAAGAACACCTGCCCGGAACCGAAGTAGTCGATGTGGTCACCGCCGATCGGGCTGGTCGCCGGCAGGTACATGAAGCCCCACAGCAGCGAGGCGATGACACCCGGGACGGCGTACGGCAGGAAGATGGCCAGTCGCGCGACGCCGACCAGCCGCGCCCGCTTCGCGTCGAGGCAGAGGGCGAACAGGGTGGCGAAGAAGATCGTGGCGGGCACGCCGATGCCCGCGACCAGCAGCATCCGCAGGATGCTGTGCCAGAACTCGGAGTCCGCGAGGGTGGCCCGGTAGTTCTCCAAGCCGGCGAAGACGTCCTTCGGGTCCTCGTTGCCGAGCAGGCCCCCGCCGATCTGCGGCTTGAGGAAGCTGAGCCAGAGGGCGTAGGCACCGGGGGCGACGGTGAACAGCAGGAACAGCAGCACCGCGGGGGCGAGCAGGAACTGCGGCAGGAACGTGCGCCGTCGCCGCCCGGGCCGGGACCGCGACGTCGGGACGAGGCCACCGGGGAACCGGCGGGGACCCGCGCCCGGGGGCGGTGTGCCGGGCCCGGGGCGTGGCCCCGCCTGCTCCTCGATGGCACTCATGAGCCCTTCTTCCCCTCGTGTCGGTGGATGGGTGCGGGTGGGTGGGTGCGGCCCGGTGGGTGCGCGGAGGCGAGTGGGTGCGCGGGCGGACGGTGGCCGGGTCAGCCGGTGACGTCGAAGCCGCGTTGCTTCATGTCGTCGACCGTCGCCCGCTGGATCTGGGGGAGCGCCGCGGACAGCGGCGTCTTGTTCTGCAGCGCGGCGGCGAAGGCGTTGGAGTAGCTGTCGAAGGTGACGTTGGCGTTCGGGCCCCAGATCTGGAACGTCCGCGCGTTGCCCGCCTGCTGGGCCATCAGTGTGTTGTAGTCCGGCTGGTTGGACATGAACGTCGGCGGCGTCTTGAGGGCGTCCAGCTGCTGGTTCGCCTTCGAGGCGGGGAACGCGGCGACCTTCTCGATGAGGATCTTCGCGCCGCCGGCCGAGGAGTTCATCCACTTGACGAACTTCGCGGCCTCCGCGGGGTGCTTGGAGTTGGCGGTCACCGCCTCGGTCTCACCGCCCCAGATGCCGACGGTCCGGTCACCCGGGGTCCAGGCGGGCAGCGGGGCCGCGACCCACTTGCCCGCGGTGTCCTTGGCGATTCCGGGCAACTGGTTGGGCGCCCACTGCGCGCTGACCCAGCCGACCAGGGTGCCGTTGTTCATGTCGGTGTTCCACTGCGGGGACCAGTTCGGCTCCGGGCTGACCAGTCCCTTCTGGACCAGACCGCCCCAGTAGTCGGCGACCTTCCTGGTGGGCGCGTCGTCGATGGCGACCGTCCACTTGCTGCCCGAGGCCGTCCACCAGTCGGCCCCCGCCTGCTGGGCTAGGCCCGCGAACCAGCCCGCGTCGGCAGCGGTGAAGTTGCCGATGAACTGCTTGGGGTTGTGCTGGTGGATGGTCTCGGCGGCGGCCGCGTACTCGTCCCACGTGGTCGGCGCCTTGAGGCCGAGCCGGTCGAAGACGTCCTTGCGGTAAAAGAAGATCATCGGGCAGATGTTCTGGGGAACGCCGTAGGTCTTGCCGTCGAACTGGACCTGGGCGAGGGATGCCTTGTCGAAGTCGCCCGACAGGTCGCCGACGTAGTCGTCGATCGGCACCACCACCTTGTTCGCGATCAGGGCGGGCAGCGCCTGGTACTCGACCTCGGTGATGTCCGGGTTCGTGCCGGCCCGGTTGTTCGTGATCAGCTTGTTGTACAGGGTGTAGCCCGTGCCGGACGGCTTGCTGAGTTTCACCTGCACGTCCGGGTTCAGCCGGTTCCACTCGTCGACCACGTCCTGCATGCCGCCGTCCCAGTTGACGTAGGTCAACGTGACGGGCCCTTTGCTCTTCCCGCCGGACGAGTCCTTCGACGAGCCGCAGGCCGCCAGGGTGGTCACGGCCGTGGTGGCGACCAGGCCGAGGATTGCCGCTCTCTTGAGATAGCCCCCGAGCACTTCGTTCTCCTTTGACGGTGTGGTTGCCGGGCCCGGTGTCCTGCTGCCGGGGTGCCCCGGATCGGGGTCAACTCCCCTGGGCCCAGGCCGGATAGGACACCGGAGCCGTCTGCAGGCCGACCCACTGCCGGCGGGTGAACGCGGCGAGCTGTCCTTCGCCACCGTGACGGGCGTAGCCGTCGTTGACGTGCACCTCGTTGCAGGTGACCCGTTCGGCGAAGGCGAGGCCGCGCAGCGGGTCGCCGGTGAAGACCGAGTTCATCAGGGTCCGGTGGCGGTTGACGAGCTCCAGGGCCTCGGCCTCGGAGTCCACCACGGTGATGGGCATGACGGGGCCGAAGGTCTCCTCGCAGAAGACGGGCATCTGCGGTGTGACGTCGGTCAGCACGGTCGGCTGGTAGAACTGCCCGTCGTAGGTGCCGCCCACGGCGACCTTCGCCCCTGCCGCGATGGACGGCTCGACGAGGCCGTCGTGGAAACGGGCCCGCTGGACGGCGCTGATCACCGGGCCGAGGTCGACCTCGTCGCGCAGCGGGTCGCCGACGCGGAGTTTGCGCACCCGCTCCACGACGGCTTCGGTGAAGGCGTCGGCCACCTCCCGGTGCACCAGGTGCCGCCCGGCGCTGATGCACGTCTGCCCCTGGTACCACAGCGACGACCAGACCGCGCAACTCGCCGCCTGGTCGATGTCCGCGTCGTCGAGGACGACGAAGGCGTTGTCCCCGCCGAGTTCGGTCACGACCGGCTTGCCGGCCCGGACGGCGAAGTCCGTGATCTCACGGCCGACGTCGAACGATCCGGTGAAGTGGATGAGGTCCAGCCCGGGGTGCCGGTAGAGCGCACTGCCGGTGCCCGGCCCGTCCCCCGGCAGCACGGCGAACACGCCCTCCGGTATCCCGGCGGCGCGGGCCGCCTCGGCGAGCACCTGGCCGCCGGCGATCGGGGTGAGCTCGGCGGGCTTGAGCACGACCGCGTTCCCGTAGGCCAGCCCTGGTGCCAGAGCCCGCATCGCCAGGCTCATCGGATAGTTCCACGGGACGATCAGGCCGATGACGCCCAGCGGCACCGCGCGCGACAGGGAGATCTTGCCGCCCTTGTACGGGGGAAGGATCGCGCCGGCGTTCTCGGTGAGCTGGGTGGCGGAGTTGAGCAGCTGGTTGACGGACTGCTCCAGCTCCTCCTCGGCCTTCTCGGCCATGGCGCCCGTCTCCCGGATGATGAGCTCGATCAGCTCGTCGTGGCGGCGGCCCAGCTCGGCGGCGAAGGCCCGGAGCACGGCGCACCGGGTGTTGGCGTCGATGTCCGCCCAGGCGGGCTGGGCCCGCCCGGCCGCGGCGACCGCACGGTCGACCTGCGCCGGGGACGCGTTCCCGTAGCGGCCGAACGCCGCTCCGGACCCCTTGTCGAGGACGGGCAGCCAGTCGGACGCGGGAGGTTCGAACCGGCCGTCGATGAACACCTCGGCGGTGTAGTCCACCGCCGCGGTCTGCGCATGACTCATCGGAGCACCCCTGTACGTATGTTGCGTTCGTGGGTCCGGTGTTGCGTTGTGTTCGCGGGTCGGGAATGCGCTTTCCGGCGAAAGTAGGAGCCCTCTTCGGCCAGTGTCAAGGGCCGGATCGGGATCCGCCGAACCGGTGGGGAACGAATGGAACAAGGCGTCATGAAAGCCGCCTTCTTGGTGCGCTGGGCGAGGTCGGTCGGGGGAGCGCGCGCTCGGCTCCCGCCCGACCGCACCCCTGGAGCATCGCCGATAGCCCTCGACGGGGGCGATGCCGGCCGGTCCGGAGCGGGCTCCCTTGACTGCCGAAACACCGGAAACCTACGGTGGGAATACGCATTCCAACCCTCGCGGAGGCACAGTGGCATCGACATCCGCCTCGGACACTCTGCACATCGCCATGAACGGCGTGACGGGCCGCATGGGTTATCGGCAGCACCTCACCCGCTCCATTCTCGAGATCCGGGAGCAGGGCGGCGTCATGCTGCCCGACGGCAGGCGCCTGCAGGTGGAGCCGGTCCTCGTCGGACGCGACGAGAGGCGGCTGCGCGAGATCGCCCGGCGCCACATGGTGCGGCGATGGAGCACCGACCTGACGGAGGTGCTCAAGGACCCCTCCGTCGACGTCTACTTCGACGCACAGGTGACCACGGCCCGCCCGGCGGCCCTGCGCGCCGCGATCGCGGCGGGCAAGCACGTCTTCGTGGAGAAACCCGTCGCCCCGACGCTCGACGAGGCGGTCGAACTGGCCGCGCTGGCCCGGGACTCCGGCCTCGTGGCCGGCGTGGTGCACGACAAGCTCTACCTGCCCGGCCTGCTCAAATTGCGCCGGCTGATCGACGAGGGCTTCTTCGGGCGCGTCCTTTCGTTGCGCGGCGAGTTCGGGTACTGGGTCTTCGAGGGCGACGTGCAGGTCCCCCAGCGCCCCTCGTGGAACTACCGCAGCCAGGACGGCGGCGGCGTGACCGTCGACATGTACTGCCACTGGAGCTACGTCCTGGAGAACCTGCTGGGGCCCGTCCGGGCGGTCACCGCCAGGACCGCCACGCACATCCCGGTCCGCTGGGACGAGCAGGGCAGGGAGTACCAGGCCACCGCCGACGACGCGGTGTACGGCATCTTCGAGATCGACGGCGGCGTCATCGCGCAGATCAACTCGTCGTGGGCGGTGCGTGTGCACCGCGACGAGCTCGTCGAGTTCCAGGTCGACGGCACCCACGGTTCGGCCGTGGCGGGTCTGCGCGGGTGCGTGGCCCAGCATCGCTCGCACACCCCCAGGCCGGTGTGGAACCCGGACCTCCCGGTCACCGAACCGTTCCGCGACCAGTGGCTCGACGTGCCGGCCAACGCCGAACAGGACAACGGGTTCAAGGTGCAGTGGGAAGAGTTCCTGCGCGACGTGGCGGCCGGCCGCCCGCACCGCCACGACCTGCTCTCCGCGGCGCGGGGCGTGCAGCTCGCGGAACTGGCCCTGCGCTCGTCCGACGAGGGCCGCCGGATGCAGGTCCCGGAGGTCACCCTGTGACCACGGACCGGGCTTCTGCTGGGACACCGCGCGGGAGGCGGCCGGCGGCCGGCCGGCCCACGTGGCGGGCTCCCGACCCCACGCACCGGATCGCCCGGACCGGCGCCCTGCTGTCGCAGGGCATGATGGGTGACGGCCACACAGCCCTCGCCGGCGTCGGCCGGTGGACGACCGCGTCCCGGAAGACCCGGAGCACCGACCAGTAGCGGCAGGACACGGACGGTCGGGGCGCCACCTCGACGGACGACTGCGACAACCGACATGAAAAGGTGAACGCGTGGCAGGGGTGACCCTCACCGACGTAGCCATCCGCGCGGGCGTCTCCCAGGCGACGGCCTCCCGGGTGCTCAACGGCTCCAGCCGCCGGCCCTCCCCGGCGGTCGTCGAGGCGGTCCGCCAGGCGGCGGAGGAGCTCGGCTACGTCTCCAACGCCCAGGCACGGGCCCTGGCGGGTGCCCAGACGGGCCTGGTCGGGCTGGTCGTCCACGACATCGCCGACCCGTACTTCTCGACCATCGCCTCGGGAGTGCAGGTCGAGGCCGCGCAGCGCGACCGCCAGGTACTGCTCGCGACCACGTTGCGCAGCACGGAGCAGGAGAACCGGGTGGTCGAGGCGTTCCTCAGCCACCGCACCGACGCCATCATCCTGGTCGGGTCGCGGCTGCACACCGACGACGGCCGGCGCGACCAGCAGCGGCTGACGGACCTGCTCGAACGCTACCGGGGCCTGGGCGGGAAGGTCGCCGTCATCGGCCAGCCGCTGCCCGGCACGCACACCATCGCTCCCGAGAACCGCGCCGGGGCGGCGGCACTGGCCAAGGCCCTCGTGGAACAGGGATCCAGGGACTTCGTCGTGCTGGCCGGCCCGCAGAAGCTCGCGACGGCCGTCGAACGCACCAACGGCTTCGTCCGGGAGCTGCGTCGTGCGGGCCGCAAACCGCTGGCGGTGGTGCCGGGCGAGTTCACCAGGGACGGGGGTTACGAGGCGGCGCAACAGGTCATCGCCTCGATCCGCCCGGAACGCCGATGGGGGGCCTGCGTCTTCGCGGTCAACGACGTGATGGCGCTGGGCGCGATGGCCGCCTTCCGTGCCGCCGGTCTGCGGACCCCGCGCGACGTCCTGGTCGCCGGCTTCGACGACATTCCGACGCTGCGTGACCACGACCCCGGTCTGTCCACCGTCGGGCTGCCGCTGCACGAGATGGGCCGGCGCGCGATCGAGATGGCCCTGGCCCCGGATGCCCGGGAGCAGTCGGTCACCCGGGTGGCCGGCCGGGTGATCCTGCGGGCGAGCACGAAGCCCCCGCGGCAGCGCGGCTGAGCGGCGGTTCCGTACGGCCGGGTGCCGGGACCGCGCGGCGGGGGAGGTGATGCCTGGCGCAGGGCCGGGCGTGACGCGCGGCGGGGCCCTTCGCCGCATGCGGAGGGCGTCCGCGTCGCTTCCGGCGTCGGAGAACGCCTGCGGGTGGCGCGCCGCGTCAACCGCGCGCTAGACAGGGCGGCTTCACCCGTGTCCCCGGGGTTCCTCCCGGACGACGCCGAGTGCCGGATCGTCCGGGCGGTATTGCATACAGTATCCGAGACTGGCTAAGGTCTGTCATGCGGCCGGCTGAAGCTCCCCATGACCCCGCAAGTCGGCGGCAACCGGTGCTGAACTCACCTCCTCAAGGGCGGAGCCAGGCATGACGACTTACGGCGACGACACCACCATGCGGCAGATCCTCACCGTCTCGGGCGACATCTGGGCCGTGGTGGGACTGTCCGACAACCCCGAACGAGCCGCCTACCGAGTGGCCGAGAAGCTGCGGCGCATCGGCAAGAGGATCGTCCCCGTCCATCCAAGGGCCGAGACCGTGCACGGCGAGCGGGGTTACGCCTCGCTCGGGGAGATCCCCTTCCCGGTGGATGTGGTGGACGTGTTCGTCAACTCCGCCCTCGCCGGGAGTATCGCGGACGAGGCGGTGGCCATCGGCGCGAAGGCGGTCTGGTTCCAATTGGACGTCGTCGACGAGGCCGCCTACGACAGGACGCGCGAGGCAGGTCTCCTCATGGTCATGGACCGCTCCCCCGGACGGGAGATATCGCGGCTGGGCTTGGGCTGACGCCCCCTCGCCCGCGTCGCGCCCGGCGTCCACGGGTGGCGCCGCGTTCCGGAGCGGCCGGGGCAGCGCATGCGTCGCCGGTCCGGTGAGCCGGTATCAGGCGCGCGGGTGGAGCGCGATGGTCCACGTGTGGACGGTGTGCTGCGTGGGACTCCTGTCCGGGTGGGGCTCGGCGATGACCGCGGTGATGTGGTCGCCGTCGCGGCGCAGCGCTCCGATGCGGCCCGGGGGCCGGCCGGGGGCGGCGGGCAGCAGTTCGGCGAGCACCGTGCCGTTCAGCCGGCGGTCGACCGCGCGCAGGACACCGCCGTCGAGGACCAGCATGGTGCCGTCGTCCAGGACCAGGGGCCGAGGGGCCTGGGGGTCGGTGAGGTGCGGGCCGCGTTCGATGACGCCGCCGGGCAGCAACCGGACGACCCGGCTGCGGGTCGGGTGGGCGCGGTCGGCCTCGACGACACGGACGCCGGTGCCGACGACGTAGTGGCCGTAGCTGCGCCAGGAATCCACCATGTCGCCGTCGCGGTCGTGCTCCCAGGTGTCGAAGAACGAGTAACCCTCCAGGCCGAGCAGGAAGCGACCGCCGCGGAGTGCCGCGCCGCGCTCCCCGCGCAGTTCGGCGATGAGGGTACCGTCCGCGAGGTCGAGCAGCAGGGCCGGCCCGAGGAGCCCCCAGGGGGTGTATTCGAGGGAGTCCGTGGTGACCAGGACCCGCCCGCCCGAGATGTGGGCGGCGTTGGGACGGCCTGAGAAGCGGTGCGTCCAGCGGGTGCGGCCCGAGGCGTCGGCGCAGCTGATCTCCCCGACCGCGCCATGGACGCGCAAATCGTCCCGCCGCGCGAGCGGCTCGCCTTCTGAACGGGCGCGCTCGTACGGCGGGTGGCCGATCGCTTGTTCGTGGTTCAGCACAGTGGCCCGCCAGGGCGCGGAGATCGCCCCCTCGGTGCCGCCGCTCTCCTCGGGACGTGGCATGGCCGCGATACTAGTGCCGCCTCGGGCATGCCGTGGACACCCCGCGGCCGCGGATGCGAGACGGGGGCACCCCACCCCGAGGTCACACGTGTATCGCCCACACCGTGCCGCCGGCGTCGAGAACGACGACCGAGTCGCCGCTCGCGCCGGGCTCGCTCACCGCCGTGCCGTCGAACTCGCCTGTCCAGAGCGTGCGGCCGTTCTCCGCTCCGACGATCCGCACGCTGGTCCAGTGCCGGAACACGCGTGCCTGCTCCTTCCGGGAGAGCAGGGCGTACGTACCGGCGGCCTGCACCCACCGGGTATCGGCGTGCCACCGTTGCCTGCCGTCGTCGGCGGCCAGGCACACCAGTCCCGATCCCGTGGACAGGACGAACCCGCCCGCCACGCTCGTTGTCGCCCGCGCCTCCAGGCCGACCTCCTCGTACGTGCTGCCGTACGTCCACGCCTGCTCGCCGGTGAGTCCGTCCAGTGCGGTCGGTTTCCGGCGGGACCCCGCGGCCAGCGGAAGGAACACCGTGGTGCCCGACACCAGCTCGTCGAGCGGTTGCAGGGCCCCGACGACGAAGGCGTCGGGTTCGGTCGTCTGGAACGGACTCCGCCACATCACCTCACCCGTGTCCGCCTTGCGGCAGACGAGGTCGACGGGGACCGCCTTGCCGGCCTCGTAGCAGAGCAGGCCCTCACCCAGGGACTGCGCCGAGTCGCCCAGCGGTTCGAAGCCCGAGCGCGTCCACAGTTTCTTGCCCGTCCTGCCGAGCAGCGCGGTTCCGTCGCCGCAGACGATGAGGTCGCCGGCCAGGAGCGACGTGGCGCCATAGGGGGAGCTCACATCGGCCGCCCATCGCTCGTCGCCGGTGCGCGGATCGATTCCCGTGACGTACCCGTCCCTTTCGATGATCAGCAGGCCGCTGGGCCGGTGCACGTCCAATCCCATGGCGCCGTAGGAGACGGACCTCCCCCACCGGCGCTCGCCGGTTGCCGCGTCGAAGGCCTGCACGAGTCCGCCTTTGTCAGCGGGGTCCTCGGTCAGGGCGAGCACCGTGCCGCCGACGACCGTGAAGCGTGCTTCCCGGGCCCAGGCCGCGTCGAGGGACAACTTCCACAGAGGCTTTCCCGTAGCAAGGTCGAAGGTGTGGAGCGCGGCGGTCTTCTTGTAGTAGTGACCGGCTCCTACATGGCACCGGCCGTCGGCAACGACGACGTCCGGACCGTCGGAGTTGTAGACGTCGACATCGGCGATGCTCTGCGACCAGGCGACCGGGTCCCTCGTGGGGTCGCCGAACAAGTACACCGCCGCCGCACCTGCGGCGACCACGCCCGCGGCGGCGCCCGCACCGCTGCGGAGCAGGCTGCGCCGGCTCACGCCCGATCCGGCCGGTGGCTCGGCGGGCGCCCGCACGGTGGCCACCGCCGCGGGATCGCCGGGCAGGGAGGCAGCCGAAGGCGGCGAACTCGCCGCGGACGCCCCGCTGTCGGCGACGGTGGGGGTGTGACGACGAGTCGCGGGGACGGCCTGCCGCGCGGCACCGACGCGGCGCAGTTCCCCGGCGAGCACAGCGGCCGATGCGTACCGCTCGCGCGGGTCCTTGGCCAGCAGCCGACCGACCAGGCGGTCCCACGGTGCGGAGACGCCGGGGGCGATGCTGCTCGGGGCGGGGGCCGGATCGTGCAGGTGCGCCGTGACGTACCCGAGGGAGTCCGGAGCGTCGAACGGCAGTCGACCGGTGAGCAGTTCGAACAGCACGCACCCGAGGGAGTACAGGTCGCTGCGCTGCTCGGGGCGCCCGCGTGCCTGCTCCGGTGCCATGTACGCGGCCGTGCCCACCACGAATCCGGTGTGTGTCAGCCGGTCACCGGTGGCCGAGGCGTCGGCGGCGCGGGCGATCCCGAAGTCGAGCACCTTCAGGCTGCGACCGGAGGCCGCGACGAACAGGTTCGCCGGCTTGATGTCGCGGTGCAGGATGCCGGCGGCATGCGCCTCCCCCAGCGCGTCGCACACCTGCGCCCCCCAGTGCGCCACGTCCTCCTCGGCGACAGGTCCGCGCCGGACGACGGCGTCCAGTCCCTCGCCCCGGAGCAGTTCCATCACCAGGAACGGCGTCGTGCCCTGCCCGGTCGGCGCCTCACCGAGGTCGTGGACGGTGACGATGTGGGGATGCTGAAGCGCCGCGGTGATCCGTGCCTCCCGCAGAAACCGGGCGCGCGCCTCGTCGGCCCGGCTGCCGCCGCCCGCGAGGACCGAGATCACCTTGACCGCGACCGGCCGCCGGAGAGTCGCGTCGTGGCCCTCCCACACCTCCCCCATCCCGCCGCTCCCCAGCGGGCGTACGAGGCGGTAGCGGTCAGCGAGTATCAGATCCCGGTCGTCCACGGCCCCAAGTCCCCCGGCTGTCAGCGGTCTTCCCTCGGCAGCGTTGATCGTAGACCGTGCCCCCCGATCGCGCGGGACCCGGTCTCACCAGGCCGGCACGGCTGACGCGGGACCGGACCGTCCGGATCCGCCGCCGGCCCGCAGTGGCCTGGGGCACTGCCTATGACCAATTCCAAGGGATGCCTGCGGAGGGTGCGGGGTGGGCGGTCAGGCGTCGGGGTCGACTTCGGGGTGCGTGAACCGCACGGGCTTGCCCAGCGAGCGGGCGTAGGCGATTTCGGCTCGGGTGCTGTCTCCGATGTAGCCGCCGACGACGAGCACCTCGTCGGCGAGCCGGATCTTCGCCCGGTGCAGATCGTCGAGTCGGACCTTCAGCGCCTCGGCCTCGACAGGATCGGACCAGAGTTCGTGCGGCGACTTCATGTCACAGCCCGGTTTGACGACCATCTTTCCGGCTGCGGTCTCCCGCAGATCGGCCTCGTTCATCTCGGTCATGAAGCGGGTGGAGCCGCAGATCACGACGATAGGCGGGAGACTCAACAGCTTCTTCGCGTCGGCGAGCTTCTCCTCGGGGGTGAGCAGTTGCGAGGATGACACTGGTTCCTCCTGGTGGTGTGGTCCAAGGGGTGCCTGCGGAGACGAGAACGAGGGCGCCCAAGATCGTTTCGTGACGAACGACGTGGACTCCCTCTTGAGCGCACTCTATGCGACGACCCACGACATGCTGAAGGAGCATCCCGACCTGGCGCCGCGGCGCCCGCCGGTCGGCATCCCGGCCTGAGCACTGCCGGACCGGTCACCCTCGCCACGATGCAGGCCGTACTCGGCTGCACCTCCGAGGCCACATGGATCCACCATGCTCCCCCCTGCCCCAGCAGCCCGGCCACGGCAGGCGGCTGCGCAAGGCCGCCGCTCAGATGCGAAGCGTCAACCGGATCCTGGCCACCACCACCTCGGTGTGGAGCGACGACGTCCGGGTCGTGGGACTCCACCCCGGTGGAATTGCGGCCGCTCCCGCGAAACCGTCAAACGCTGCAACCTGCGAGGTCGGGCTGGATGCGGCTCCTGCACCAGCCGCAGCCGCTTCTTCCGGGGCCTGCGCCTGCCACCCGGTCTGCCCCTCAGGGCCTGCCATCCAGAAGGGGAAGCCGGGTCGCCTCAGGCGAAGTCCTGCTCCGCATCCACGCCGCACAGGCGCAGGAGTTCGATCACGTGCCGGTCGAGCTCTTCGCCGACCTCCGTCACTTCCGCGTTGCCCAGACTCCCGAACTCGTCACTGGGGCGATGCGTGGCGAAGACGGCATCGCCGTTCTCATCGCTCCACACCAGCATCCGCAGCGGCGCGTAAAGCAGGGCCCGGGGGTCGTGACGGAACATACGCTCGGCGATGACGTGGTTCCCGATCAAGTACTCCATGGACTTGGTCGAACCACCCGTGAGCTTCATGACCTGGGTACCGCTGATCCGCCCGTAGCGGATCAGATCATGAGGTGCGTTCACCGCCATGGCTTCACGGACATCGTCCCAGGTGCCGCCGGCTTCCTCGATGAGCTCGTACACCGTCGCATCGAGAGGCGGAGCCGCCTTCTCGAGGGCGGTGATGAATTCGGCGTAAGGAACACCCGTGTGGACCTCTACGCGCTTCACGACGTGGCTCTCGCTGGGCAAGTCGAACCCCCTCGCATGGGGTGGCGGTATTGCGAGCCTAGGCAGGGCGGTCGGAACCGGCAACTCGGCGTCCGCTCGGTCCGCGCGCGGGCCCGGCCGGCACCGCCGCGACCGCTCCCTCGACCGTCGTCAGAGCGAGCGTCCCCCTGGCCGCCGACACCGTTCTCCAGCCCGGGCCGGCTGACCACTAACCCCTTTCCGCGGGACCGGCCACCAGCCTGACGGTGGCCTCAACAGTGGGGACTGCAAAAAGAACGGTGTAAGACCGACCGGCAATAGGTGGCCGCTGTGCGTCTGGGAGATGGTCTGGATGCGGCACGGGCACGGGCCTGCGTGATCATGGAGTTCTCTACGCTCAGTG